>JBNJDE010000033.1:0-19692 GCA_051744605.1 Halobacteriota archaeon | reverse complement strand
CCGGTGTGACCCTCGCCTGGGACCAGGCGGTGGATCGCTACGTCGCATCGGTGCCGGCGAACACGACAGTCGCCTTCGGGGTGCAGCAACCGGGCTTCGTCGTCGAGACGCTCGCGCTCGATCGCGACACCGTCGAGGAGGGTGAGCAGGTCGTCGCCACCGTCACCGTCGATAACGACGGACTCGTCCCGGGTTCCTACGAGACGATCCTCCGGGCGAACGGTGATCCCGTCGCAGACACGACCGTCTACGTCCCGGCGAACGACTCCCGTGAGGTCTCTCTGTCGTTCAGCCCCGACACACCAGGTGAGTACACGCTCGACGTCGATGGAGATCAGGAGAAGACACTCGTCGTCGAGGCGGTGACTGAATCGCCGGCCGAGACGACCACGACCGAGAACCCCGAGACCGAGACCGCCTCACCCGGATTCACCGCGATCGGTGTCTTGGTCGCTGCTCTGCTGGTCTCGCTCTTCGTGAAGACGCGCACCCGGTGATCGGCACTGGCCCGTTTTCACGTCATTTCCCGGACGACTGACTGGTTCGAAAAAAAAAACGTTCAGGACGCCCGATTCGTATTCTTCAGCTGGCTACCGTTGCCCGTTCGATCGTCGACCTCGTCGACGGCTTCACTCCTCGAAGCAGCGGCTCCGTCCGTATTCTCTTCTGGGGAGTCGTCCGATTCACCATCGATTACGACCTGCAGGTCGCGGTTATCCTCGCGGTCCTGCACGGTCGCCCACAGGAACACGATCGCTCCGACGACCGTCCCGAGGAACCACGAACCCGTGTCCTCTCGCGAGCGGTCGACCAGCGATCGCATGAATCCCAGGAGCCCGACCGTCGTGGTCGCTCCACCGAGAAGGTACAGGGGTGCGATGGGGTCGTAGCTCTGCAGCAGGTACTTCCGGCGGAGTCGACGAAGGAAGCCGGAGAGGAGCATGACGGAGACGCGAGGGATGTATTCGGTGTAGTCGATGTGGCTCTTCCAGTCGTCCGCGTAGACGTATTCGGCCGACTGTGGAACGTCGGCGACGGTGACGTCCCCTTCGTTCAGTCGGATGAGCAAGTCGTTGCAGTAGCCGTAGTACTCGTACATCGCCTCGACGTCGGTGTCCTCGAGCGCCGACAGCGAGATGGCGGTGTACCCGTTCTGGGAGTCCATCGACTCCCAGTACCCGCTCGCTATCTTGGTGAGATACGAGAGCGTCACGTTTCCGACGAGCCGGAAGGTCGGCATCCTGCTCCAGTCCTCGGACCGGGAGAAGCGATTGCCCTTCGTGTACTCGGCTGCCCCGTCCGCGATGGGGTCGACGAAGGTCGGGAGTCGTTCGGGATCCATCTGATCGTCGCCGCCGAAGACGGCGGTGACGTCGATGGACTCCTCTCGCGCGCGAAGATATCCCGTCTTGATCGCGGCGCCGACCCCCCGGTTCTCGTCGTGACGTATCGGCACCACCAGGGAGTCGAAGACGCCGTCGTGCTCGGTATTACGGCGTGCGGCCGAGCGTTCGATCTCGTCCCAGGTCTCGTCGGTCGAACCGTCGTCGATGACGTAGGCCCGGTCCACGATCGACGGGATCTTCTCGACGACCTCGCCGACGTATCCCGCTTCGTTGTACGCCGGGACGACGATGGCGACGGTCAGTCCTCGGTACATCGGTCCTCCGGCGTCGATTCGACTTCGGCAACTGGTGAGCCCCGCACCACGTCCAGGTCGATGCGGCGGGCAGTTGATTCCTCGCGCATGCTCTGTGAGGGGTGTCTGAGCGGAATAGTAATGGCCGGCTTACCGTCGCAGGACGGCGAGGCTAGACCGTTTGAGGAGGCGGATGCCCGGTGTCCCGTCCACGATCCAGAGCACGAGCACTGCGGTGGGTAACCCGAGATACCGGACGACGATGGTGGTCGCGTCCATCGACCCGAACGACGCCACCAGGTCGAGGAAGTAGGTGAGGCCCCGAGCGAGTCCGAGGTCGGTGCCGTATCCCTCGAAGGTCACCAGCGGCCAGAGGACACGGGAGAATCCGAGGGCATCGCCGTTACGGAGCGGACTCAGTACGTCGGCGGCGAGGTGCGACCAGTAACCGAGAACGACGGCACTCGCCACCCGGAGGCGGCCCTTCCAGTAGCCGAGTGCGAGGACCCCGGCACCGATCGGCCCGGCGACCAGCACGGAGTGGCCGACCGCGTACCCCGTCGGGAAGACGCCGAGTCCCCACGAGAGCGGCTTGTCGATCAGATCGGGTCCCTGCGAGGCCAGGACGAGTGCGATGGTGTCACGGCCACCGGGCGGCGTTCCGGCCACGGCCCGGACGGCGAGGGAGTACGCGAGATAGGCGACGGCGACGTGTTCCCACGGCCACATCTATGCCACCATCGTCAGGCTTCGATCGTGGTCTGCTGGAGGGCAGTGGTGATGGTCTCGACGTCAGCCGCCGATAGCTCCGGATGGACCGGGAGCGAGACGACCGCTGCGGCCGCCCGTTCCGCGACGGGGGCGTCCACGTCGAAGTCGTCGTAGGCCCCCAGCTGGTGGATCGGCGTCGGGTAGTAGATGGCCGTGTCAACCCCCGCTGCCGCCAGTTCGTCCCGGAGGCGCTCGCGATGGTCCGTGCGGATGGTGTACTGGTGGTACGCGTGCGTCCGCCCGTCGGGCTCGACGGGTGCCTCGACGCCCGGAATCCGGTCTATCGTCTCGGTCAGCCGGGCGGCGTTCGACCGGCGCGACCGGACCCAGCCGGGCAACTTGTCCAGCTGGACGCGACCGATGGCCGCTGCGAGACTGGTCATCCGGTAGTTGCTGCCCAGTCGTTCGTGTGCGTAGGTGCCATCCTGGGTCCGGCCGTGATTCGCGAAACTCGCGGCCCGCCGGGCCACGTCCTCCCGGTCGGTGACGACCATCCCGCCCTCGCCCGTGGTCATGTTCTTGGTCGGGTAGAACGAGAAGGCAGCCGCGTCGCCGAACGAGCCGACGGGGTCGCCGCCGTACTCGGCCCCGTGTGCCTGCGCAGCGTCCTCGACGAGTGGAATACCGGCGTCCTCGGCGATGTCAGCGAGGGCCGCCACGTCAGCGGGAAGGCCGTAGAGGTGGACTGCGAGGATGGCGTCGGCGTCCGTCTCGCGGACTCGTTGCTCCGTCGACTGTGGGTCGAGTGCGAACGTCTCGGGGTCGATGTCGGCGAACGCGGGGGTCGCCCCGGCCAGCCTGATGGCGTTCGCACTCGCGACGAACGAGAAGGGCGTGGTGACGACGGTATCGCCGGCTCCGATGTCGAGTGCCTCCAGCGCGGCGTGGAGCGCGAGCGTACCATTGGCCATCCCGGCCCCGTGGTCGACGCCACAGAACGACGCGAACTCCGATTCGAACTCCCGGACGACCGGTCCATCGGCCACCGTCCCGTCTTTCAGAACGTCGGCAACCGCCTCGCGCTCTGCCGGGCCGAAGGTCGGTGCGGCGATGGGGATCACGAGCGGTTCCCTCCCGTGAGCGAGTCCGGGAGTGGCCGATGCTCGCCCGGGATACCGACGACGAGTGTTTCGGGTGGAACGTCTTTCGTGACGATTGCGCCCGCCGCGACGAACGAGCCCTCTCCGATGGTGAGATCCGGCAGGACGGTCGCGTTCGCGCCGACGGTGACGTCGTCCTCGAGTGTCGGACCGACCAGGTCGACGTCCTGGCGGAGGGGGTACGGATCGTTGGTCAGCACGGCACTGGGACCGAGGAACACGCGATCGCCGATGACCGTCTCCGTCGGGACGTAGACGTTCGTCTGGATGCTGACGTTCGACCCGACCGTGACGTGGCCATCGAGGACGGAGCCGGTTCCGAGGAGGGTCGACGAGCCGACCGTCGTGGCCTCGCGGACGAGGGCGCGATGACCCGTCGTGAAGTCCTCCCCCAGTTCGACGTCGGCGTAGACGATGGTTCCCGAGCGGATGTGTGCGCCGTCTCCGACGATGGTGGGTTCGGCGTGCTCGTCGTGGACGTAGCCGACCGTCGCGCGCGCCTCGACTGTCACGTTCGAACCGAGTCGAGCGAGCCCGATCTCGCCCGCGATACGACTCTCCTCTGGAGTAGACTGTGGAGCCATGGATATGAGGACGGTATCCGATAGAGTGGGGCAAGCGGGCTTTGTTATTCGCGGCCTTCGCGTCAGACGATCGAGTCGAGCGTCCCGTAGGCCCGTTTGGCCAGCGACATCCCGGTCCCCGACGTCTCGGCGACGTAGTACGGTTCGAGGTCGGCGCCGAACTTGCTCTTGTAGCGGCAGAGCCGTTCCGTGTTCGCCCCGACCAGGTCGTATCTGGTGACCGACTCGATGGGCGGCTCCTCGAGGATGTCCGTCAGGATCGTCCAGTGGACGAGGCTGTTGACGTTGACGTTCTCGTAGGTCGCCCGAGCCCCGCCCTGCCAGTAGTACGCGGCCTCGTTGGAGTACAGCGCCGTCACCCCCGTGAGGAACTCGCCGTCTTCGTCGCGAGCGACGTACGCTCGCCGTCGGTCGACCTCGCCCAGTTCCTCGAGGAGGTCGCGGACGTAGGGCCACTGCATCGAGTACGAACGGTCCTGTTCCCGGTATCGGTCGCGGGTCCGCTCGAATATCGTCCGGGCGGCCTCCATCCCCTCGACGGAGACCGTCACGTCCAGTTCCTGGGCGTCGCGGATCTCCCGTCGGAGGCTCTTGCTGAACGAGGCGAGGAGTTCGTCGGGATCGCTACCGGCCGTATCGAGCGAGTAGGTGAACGACGGTTCTACCGATAGCCCCTCCCAGGAGAACGGTCGGGGGTCCGTACAGCTGACCGGACAGATGATGCGGACGAGCGTTCCCGTTCCCGATGCGTCGAGGGCATCGAGGACCGATTCGGTGAATCGGCGAGCGACCTTCTCACGCTTGCGGCGTTTCGGACTCGCGGGCATGACGAGCGGACCGAGACGCGGGATACCCATTCCCGGGGGTGGCGAGACGACGGCCCGCCCCAGGCGTTCCCTGACGACGACGGGGAGCATTCCGACCGGTCGATCACCCTTGTACCCGACGTACAGCTGGAGCTCTCCGGTCGCGTGGTCTGCGACCACTCGAAGGGCCTCGGGGGTGTGGAACACCTCGAAGCCGTCGGCTGGGAGTGCCTGCTCCCACGCGTCGAGATCGACCCGTTCGAGGTCCACGTCAGACACCGCCCCGTGCGTCGTCGACCAGTGATTCTGCTTCCGTCCAGCCCGCGCGGGTGGTCGGATGATCGAGCGATCGGTAGATCTCCCCGGGTGGGCCGACCCACGCACCCATCTCGAGTGCCCGTTCGATCAGTCTGCGGTAGATCGTTCCGTAGTTCGGGTGGTCGCGGTCGTAGAAGTAACTTGGATGCCAGAGCACCGTCATCACGGCCGCGTTCTCGCGTGCCTCCTGGAGGAGGTCCTCGCAGACCGCCCAGGCGCGCTCCGGGTCCGATTCGACGGCCGGCAAGGTCTTCTCCATGACCGTCAACGGGAACACCACGAACTCGTCCTCGAAGGGGCGGAACGGCTCGTATCGCCCATCGAAGCCGTACTCGGAACTCGAGCCCAGCGACGAATCGTAGCGGAGCCCCGCGGCCGACTGGTACTTCCAGGTGTCGGGCCGCTCCAGGTTCAGGTAGTGTTGGCGGCCCCCCATGACGGGGTGACCGAGGATGCCCTCGAGTCGTCGCTTCTCTTTTCGGAGCTGGTCCGGGTCCCGGTAGGAATCGTACGACCCGTGGAGGCCGACCTCCCACCCGCCTTCGTCGAGTTCGACGATCGCGTCCGTGATCTCCCGCTCAGCCAGGTCGTATCGACCCGCGTAGAGGCGCCAGGACGCCGGATCGAGCCACTCGCGTGGTGGTCTCTCGCCGAACAACGACCGCTCGTCGAGGAAGTAGAACGCCGATCTGACGCCCAGGTCGGATTCGATGGCCATCACCGTCTGGAACTGCCAGTAGGGGTTCCGACCCGGCAGGAGGTCCAAAAGTGATCCGGGGTCGCGGCGCGTCATCGCGTAGTACAGTGCCTGGTAGGTCTTTCTGACCCGGTCGACGTCGTGCGTGAGCGCGAGCGCGAACGGATGGTCATCGAGGGTGGACATCGGCTCCTCCTGGTGGTCGTGGATGGTCGGAGACTCCCGATGGTCGTTCGGTAGCGTGCCGTCTGTCGAACCGTCCGCTGTTCATGTAGTTGCTGTCACACGGAACGAACACTTCGTTATGCCGAGCATACCGGCGTTCGGTCAGTTCGTGGCACCCGGAACCGTCGCCAGTCCCTCGGAAAGTGCCACCGTCGAGTCGAAGCCGAGTGCCGATCGCGTCTTCTCCGTGTCCGCACGGCTCTCGTCGATATCGCCGTCTCTCGGCGCGGTGTGGACGATGTCAACGGCCGGATCGACGAGCGACCGTATCTCCTCGCCGAGTTCTCGTATGGTCACGCTCGACCCCGTTCCCACGTTGAACGCCTCGCCGACTGCATCGGTGGTCGCCGCCCGGAGGTTCGCCCGGACCACGTCGTCGACGTGGACGAAATCACGTGTCTGTTCGCCATCGCCGTGGACCGTGATGGGCCCGCCCGAGCTCGCCTGCTCGACGAAGGCCGTCACGACGCCGGCGTACTCGCCCGACTGGCGTGGCCCGTAGACGTTGAAATAGCGGAGCGCGACCGTCGGCACGTCGTAGAGGTCGGCGAAGAGTCGGACGTACTGATCGGCGGCGAGTTTGCTCACCCCATACGGTGATTCCGGAGTCGTCCGGTCGGATTCGGGTATCGGAATGCTGTCGGGGTGGCCGTACACCGCGGCGCTCGACGCGAACACGACTCGCGCCCCTTCGCGACGGGCCGCTTCGAGGACCTGCAGTGTCCCGTCCACGTTGATCGAATCCGTCTCGAGCGGGCGAGCGATGGAGTCGTCCACGCTCACGACCGCGGCTTCGTGGAAGACCACGTCCACCTCACTCATCGCCTCTGCGAGTGTGGCCGCCTCGCAGACGTCGCCGACCATCAGTTCGGCCGCCTCGGGGACGTATTCGGCCTTCCCGGTGGAGAGGTCGTCGAGGACCCGAACCTCGGCACGGTCGACGAGAGCGTCCGCGATGTGACTCCCGATGAACCCCGCACCGCCGGTCACCAGGACCGTCGCGCCCTCGAGGGAACGGTCGCTCATCGTTTTCACCGTCCCTCGACTACGATCCAGCGGTGGACGGAATACGGTGCTTCGGCGGGGCGTGGTTCGTCGGGGAGTCCGCCCTTGTACACGGCGGTGTGGAGTCGGAGGTCGGACCCAGTCATGGTGGGGGCGATCGATCGGTCGACGACCGCACGATCCCCGTCCTCGACGGTGACCGTCGTCTCGTCGAGACGCTGTTGGGCCGTGACGGACCCGTTCGAGTCGACCGATTGGACGACCGTCACCACACCGTAGGTCGTCTCCTCGCCCTCGTGGTTCCAGACGGCGACGTGATGTGGCTCCTCCTCACCGGCGACGTACGTCGAGGCGTAGCCGGTTGCCACGAGGTCGCCGGTCTCGTTCTCCGAGAGCAGGGCGACCTCGGAGTAGGCGTCCCCATCCGCCGGGGTCACTCCGACGTAGGCGACGGCGACGACGAACGCGATCAGCGCGACGACGGTCGTCAGCTTCTGGAGGCCACTCGTCCCGAACAGGCTCTCGACCACCGGGAGTGCGCCGTCCAGTGGCGCAGCACGCCGGTTCGACGCGAGTCGGTTCCGACGGACGCCAGCAACGAGCACCCCGAGAACGGTGACGGTGCCGATTCCGACCACCGCTGGCACCCGGCCGATGCCGACCGTCAGACTGAGCAGGTACCCGACGGCCGCGACGATGACCGGACTCGCGGCGACCGCCATCGCAAGTCTGCCGACCCAGCTCGTTCGGCCGGCGTCCCCGAATCGTTCACCCGCGAGCGCCTCGGACGGGGCTGCCGGAAGGAGGGCGGCCATCAGCGCGTAGCCCGGGAGGAACACGAGCAGCGGGAGCCCTACCGCCGCCATCACCCAACTCGGGTCTCCGAGGGCGACGAAGCCGATACTCGCGATCACGGTCCAGAGGACCACGCCGACGAGGTCGGTCGTCCAGGGTTGTGTGCCGTCGAACTGATGGGACCGATCGAACCACCCACTCATGCTGGCGCCTCCACGTCATCGCCGACCGGAGTGCACATCGTGACCTCGTCGTTGACGTACACCCGATCCCAGTCGGACTGACAGACGAAATCGGCCGGGTAGCTTCCGGCGACGCTCGATCGCGGCTCGTCCGTTCCAGCATCGAAGACCACTCTGCCCTCCGACTGGTAGTTTCGATACAGGACCGGTGTCGGTTCGACCGGGCCACTCTCGTTCACCGCCAGCGTTCGAGCGTCGTACCCGCCTGGTGATTTGTAGATCGTGTAGTAGGGATGGTCCGTCCGGACGTCGTCCTCGACGCTCGGCGGGTGGATCGCCCCGATGGTCTCGAGTGCGGCTATCTCGGATTCGGAGTACGCGTACTTGGTGTAGGTGTCCTCGAAGGCGGGACTGTCAAGGGACGACTTCTCCGCGACGACCATCGTGGCGGGGTAGACGGCGGCGAGCAGGACCACGGCGGCGATGATGACTCCCCGTGGTGCCCGATCGTAGAGCGTCGCGACACCGATCGCACCCAGGATGGCCAACAGCGCGTACAGGAACACGGTCCACCGTCCCGGGATCAGGATCCGGAAACCGACCAGCTGCATGCCGAAGACGGCGATGAACAGCAACCCGGCCGTGACGAGCAGGAGGTACGTCGGTCCCGCTGGCCGGTCCCAGTCGAGCGCGGTCAACCCCCCGATGGCGGCGATGCCGAACAGCACGGTGAACCCGGCGACGTCGGCGAGACTACCGATCGGTGAGGGCGACCCCGACACTGGTAGCTCCATCGTCGGTGGGGCCGCGTGGTCGGCGGCGAGTTGCAGGAAGCCGATGTCGTTGGCCGCGACGACGAGCAGCTCGAGTCGGTTGTAGAGGAAGATCGATTCCTCGCCGAACGGGGTGTTGAGCCAGCTCAGAACCGTCACTCCGAGGGTCAGGACGAAGACGCCCGCGACCGGGACTGGACTCGGTGCATCCGTCCCCGTCAGCCGGGCGAGCGTCGCGACTGCGACCCCGACCGCGAGGAGGACGAGCAGGATCGCCGTCGTGACCTGGTGAGTGAACACGACCGCCAGGCTGAAACCGACCAGGAGGGTGAGGACCCACGGTTCCCGGTCGCCGAGGAGGGTCAGTGTGAGTAGATAGAGCACGGCCAGGAAGAACACGAGTGCGAGACTGGTCGGGATGACGTGAATCCCCCAGCGGATGAACTGGTCGGCGAACGCGTAGACGGTGGTGGCGAGGACGGCCCAGCGAGCGGAGACGAAGACCGCGGTGGTCGCGTAGACGAAGACCATGGAGAGGGGGATGAGGGCTCCGATGGCGAGGTAGACGGCGACCCGTGGATCGCCGAAGAGGGTGGTGCCGACCGCCCCCACGAGGTGGTAGATCGGCGCCATGACGTACTTGCTGTCCGCGATGGCCGAGAGTGACCCGCTGGCGGCGATGTTCTGCACGTAGACGGGGACGTGCGTCCAGGCATCGACGCCCACTAACCCGGTCGTCCCGAACAGGACGCTGAACCGGATGACCAGCGCTGCCACCACGACCTGGACGAGGACGGGCGCCGGAGCGAATCGTTCATCACCGACGAGCAGTATCTGGGCGAGGATCGCTCCGCCGACGACCGCGGCCACCAGGTAATCGATACCCGTCCTGGGTGTGGGCGTTCTGGTCCGGAAGACCAGCACGGCGAGCGCGAGGAGGACGACCGACGGGAGGACGTCGATCACCCGTGTCGGTACGGTCGGGATGGGGCTACCCGAGCGCCATCGCTTGCTGGCGAGCACGTAGAGTACGGATGCGACGCCCAGTCCGAGCGGGATGGCGAGGAGGTATACCTGGTCTGCAAGGAGGCGGAGACCCAACAGCAAGACGGCCACTGCGATCCCGATCCACGCCACGAGGAGACCGAGTGAGCTGGACGTGGACCGATCGCGATTCGAGGAACGAGGATTCATCCTGTGAGCAATTCGTACAGATAGCGCGACGTTTGTTATGCAGGGCGTACCGCCGATAAGACGAGGTTATCTCGACGCCGCCCCAACGAGCAGAGTGATCTGCGGAGAGCGACGGATGGGGTCGGTCGAGTGCGGCTCGTCGACCGGGTATCGATGGTCTTCTTGGTCGACTGGCCCGGCCGGTGTGTCGATCCCATAGAAACGGATGCACTACCAGGAGCGTCGATAGGCGGTGGACGGTCTGGACCATCGAAGTGGGCGCAGAAACCGAACTATGCGGTCGAACGGCTGGTCGGATCAGACGACCGATTCGTACACCGACCGTATCTGCCTGGCCATCGATTCCAGACCGAGCGACTGTGCGACCTCCCGTCCGTTCGAGTCGCCGCCACGTTCGAGGACGTCGACCAGGCCTTCGACGAGTTCCCCGTCGGAATCCGCGACGTGGGATGGGTGGACCCCGGAGAGACGCTCGCGGACGTCGCCGACGTCGGTCGAGACGACCGGGAGGTTGCACGCCATGGCCTCCTTCACCGTATTCGGTGACCCCTCGCGTCTCGAGGTGAGCAACATTGCATCGGCCGCGTTCATGAACGTCGGTACGGTTTCGTGGGGTACGTGATCGAGCGTCTGCAGGACTACGGGCCGGTCCAGTCGTTCGTCGACGCGCTCGACCACGCGCTCTGCTCGTGGATAGTCCTTGACGGATCGCGACGTCGAATAGGGGAACAGGACGTGCTTGACGTCGAGATCCCAACCCACCTCTGCTCTGGCCTGTCGTTTCGACGTCGGTTCGAACAACGACAGGTCGACGCCGTGCGGGATGACGTGACTGTCGGTGGCGAGGACCGCGTCCATCTCGGCACTCATCACGATGGTCGCGTCGGCGAATCGGGCACACCACTGGCTGAGCCGGCTATACTGTCCCATGAGGTCGGATCCCCACAGGGAGACGACGACCGGGAGCCGGAGTTGACAGAGCGCCGCTGGTGCGGTCAACCCGTAGTTGGCGTGGACGACGTCGAAGTCCCCGAACGAGGCCCGGAGGACCGACGGATAGAATCTAAGGTAGTCCACGACCGACCGGTTCGTCTCGCCGTTGTCACCCGTCCGACGGGTTCCCGGGACCGAGACAGTCGTCTGTTCGACCCCGATGGCGGCGAGGGCCTCCACCTGCTGGGTGAACGGCGGAACGGTCGGGTCGGTGATGAGATTGAGTACGCGCATTGGACTACTGGTAACTCCTCGGACTCCGGCCCCGGCGTCTGCTCATGGGGTATCGATGTTCGGTCTCGGTTATGGTTATACGACGCCTACCTCACTGTTGGCTCCCCGAGGCGGTCGTTCTCCCGGCGCTATCGGCCGATGGCCAGGAATCCTCCGGAAAATCCGGTTCGTGGACCGTGACCGCTCTTCGCGCTCGTTCGCCCGGCGATTGGCGCGGACGAATCGCTCGGATATTCGACGCCACCGCGGCACGGACCCCGTGATGGAGCGGCGAAAGTAGCAGTGGCATTACAATGGCTTCAGGGAGGATTACTCGGACCATGGCCAGTACCGGGTCCACTCGCAAGTCCGCATTGATCCCGATGGGATTCGAACCGGGGGGATACGTCAGCACGCGGTCGCTGTCGCGACGAGGTATCCATACCATCGTCGCATCGGAGTACGAAGACAGCCCCGCTGCAGCCTCGCGGTTCGCAGACGAATTTGTCGAGATCCCGTCGCCGTACGACGACCTCATCGCGTACAAAGATGCGCTCCTGGGCATCGCGGCCAGAGAGGACGTACAGACGATATTGCCACTCCGGGCCCAGGACGCGTTCCTGTTCGCCCGTTACGAGGAGGAGTTCGAACGCTACGTCTCGCTGGTCTCTCCCTCGTCGGATCTTCTGGACGTCGTCTTCGACCGGATGCAACTGGTCGAAGCCGGCATCGAAGCGGGGGTCCCGGTTCCCGAGACCACGCTCCTGTCGGACGTCGACTGCTGGGATACCGATCGGATCGTCAAATCGCGATACAACCTCCTGACCCCGGAGAACGTCTCCCACTTCGAGGGTGGCGACGTGGCGACGGCGAAGTCGGTGACCCCCGTCCCCGCCGGGACGGCACCCGACGTCGACGCCATCGAATCCGAGATGCTGCATACGCCGATCGTTCAGGAGTACGTTCGTTCGTCCGACGAGTACCTCTACGGAGCGCTCTACGACCACGGGGAACCGGTGACCACCTTCCAGCATCGCCAGATCCGTGGCGATTCCTACAGCGGTGGTGGTGGTGTCTACCGGAAATCGATCGACGACCCGGAACTCGACCGGGTGGCTCGGACGCTCCTCGATCATCTGGACTTCCACGGCCTCGCCTGCATCGAATACATGAAACGCGCGGATACGGGCGAATACGTGCTGACCGAGATCAATCCACGCCTGTGGCAGTCGCTCGCGTGTGCCGACCACGCAGGGGCCGACTTCCCCTACCGGTACTGGCAGGTGGCCAACGGCGAGGTCGAGGCCGAGGCCGCCATCGACGACTACGAGGTGGGGGTCGGCTCCCACCTGCTGTACGGTGAACTCGGGCACCTCCAGAGCATCCTCACCGAGGATTCGCCCTTCGTCGAACCGCCCTCGTTCACCAGAACCGCCTGGGAGGTCGGCGCCTCCTGTATCGATACGCCGAACTTCGACTTGCTGCGATTCGACGATCCGATGCCCTTCGTTCGTGGCCTCGAACACGTTCTCCTGAAGTGAATGATCGAACCAGACCGAGCTATGGCGGCCGATTTCACCTACGACGCGTACGCGGCGTTACTCGACGACCTCCGCAGCCGAGACGGTCCCGTTCTGACCGTGCGGGAGTACCTCGAGGCCGAGTCCGTTCCCGAGGGTGCGGTCGTCCTCCGGCACGACGTCGACCGCAAGCCGAAGAACTCCCTCGACCACGCTCGACTCGAATCCGACCGCGGCCTCTCGAGTACGTATTACGTTCGGACCGAAGAGGGTGCGTTCGACCCTGCAGTGATCCGCGAGATAGCGTCACTCGGACACGAGGTCGGCTATCACTACGAGGACCTGGACCGAGCGGACGGCGACGTCGACGCCGCCCACCGCTCGTTCGCGACCAATCTCGAGCGGGTCCGTCGACTCGTCGACGTCGATACCGTCTGCATGCACGGGAACCCGCTCACGTCCCACGACAACCGGGATATGTGGGAGTCGGGCCCGGACTTCGAGTCCTACGACCTCCTCGGCGAGGCGTATCTCTCGATGGACTTCACCGACCTGCAGTACTACTCCGATACCGGCCGAACCTGGCGGGATGGCGCGCTGAAGGTCAAAGACCACCCGGTCGGGGACGCGGCGACGACGGTGCCCATCGAAACGACGTTCCAGCTCCGCAGGCTCATCGAAGCCTTCCCGGACACGCGCTTTTACCTCCTCACCCATCCCGAGCGATGGACGAACTCCGTCCCCGAGCGGGTCGTCGAGACGTCGTTCGACGTCGCGAAGAACACGGCGAAGCACGCTCTCGACCTCGCGTCACGTCGGTGAGCGAGGGTCGAAGTCGAACCGCCGTCTCGAATCCGCCCTGGGATTCACGCCCGCCGGCCGCCGATGGTGAACACCGGGATTTCGGGGTCGACGTCTTCGAGTACCTTCCGGCCATCGAGGATGGGCGCGTCGAACGCCGACCAGTCGAGCGACTCGAACTCGTCGTGGTCGGCCAGAACGAGGACCGCGTCCGGGTCCGTCTCGGTCACCGACCCGACCGGGATGCGCTCGACGCCGTCGAAGGCGGTCCAGTCGTCGAGGACGGGATCGCTCGCGAGAACGGTGGCACCCCTGTTCTGGAGCATCCGAGCGATGGGTATCGACGGGGCGTTTCGGATCTCCGCGACGTTCCCCCGGTAGGTGAGGCCCAGGACGAGCACGGTGGCACCATCCAGGGCGCGTTCTCGTTCCTCGAGGATCGAATCGAGGGTCGCGATCGTGTGGGCGGGCATCCCGTCGTTGACGCTGCGCGCGATGGACAAAAGCGGCGCCTCCACGTCGAACGACTGGAGGAGGAAGTGCGGATAGACCGGGATGCAGTGGCCGCCGACACCGGGACCCGGATCGTGGATGTCACAGAACGGCTGGGTGTTGGCCACCTCGATAGCGGCGTTGACGTCGACGTCGGCGACCTCGGCGTATCGCGATAGCTGGTTGGCGAGAGCGATGTTGACGTCCCGGTAGACGCCTTCGAAGACCTTCACGGCCTCTGCGGTCCGGGCATCGGGGGTGGTGATGACTCGATTGTCGCTCACCTCGTCGTAGACGAGTGCGGCGACCCGGGTGCTCTCCGCGTCGACACCGCCGACGACCTTCGGGTAGGCGCCGCGAACGTCCTGGAGCGCCCGCCCGCTCGAAGTGCGCTCCGGACAGGCGGCGGCGCCGAACTCACCGTCGTCGAGACCGCTCACAGCTTCGAGGAGTGGGACGATCCTGTCTGCCGTCGTGCCCGGCGGGACCGTCGATTCGACGATCACGAGGTCGCCAGGAGAGAGCCCGGCGGCCACGTCGCGAGTCGCCGCGAGAAGGGTGCTGAGGTCTGGCGCATCGTCCCCGGTGAGGAGCGTCGGAACCATGAGCACGTGGATGGCTGCCTGCTTCGCGGCCTCCGTCGGGTCCGAGACGGCCCGGAGTGCGTTCCGGTCGACCAGCGATTCGACGAGTTCGGGCAGTCCGGGCTCGCGCTCCACGTGACTCTCTCCCGCGTTCACCCGGTCGACGACAGTGCTATCGATATCGGCGCCGACCACGTTCCCCGTCACCTCCGCGTAGACGGCGGCGAGCGGGAGTCCCATCTTCCCGAGACCGTAGACCGCGACTGGAACGTCGCCCTCGGTGAACGCGGACCGCTGTTCGCTCTCGGTAGCCGTCGATCCGTACAGCCCCTGTGGACTATCGATCTGTTGACTCATTCGGCCTGCACCTCTATGGAGTCCTTCGGGGCGAGTGCCAGCGATTCGATGCGCTCGGCCATCTCGAGGGTCCTGAGGGCGTCCGTGGCCGTGACCTGCGGTTCCGCTCCCGTCGTCACCGCCTCGACGAACGAGACGAGTTCCCGTTTCAACGGCTCCCCGTTCTGTATCGTCGGTCGTTCGACGACGCTCTCGTGACGGTACTGGAGGTCGCCATCGGTGGTGATGTACTCTGGGACGGAGCGGCGATGGATCTCCACGTTCTGTGCGATGAAGTCGACGTTGATGCGGCGGGAGTGGGCGGTGATCGAGAGGCTGCGGACCTTCTGTTGGGTGAGACGGCTCGCGGTCACGCTCGCGATGGCGCGGTTGTCGAAGGCGAACTGCGCGGCGACGTGCTGGTCGTCGTGGGCGACCGCGGATACCCCGGCAACGTCGGCGTCGACGAGCGAGAACAGGATGTCGATGTCGTGGACCATCAGGTCCATCACCACGTTGTCGCTCGTCTCACGGTCCAGTGGTGGGCCGAGGCGGTCGATGTCGATGGCCACGACGTCCAATTCCGGAACCAGGTCCCGGACGACGTCCATCACCGGATTGAACTGTTCGATGTGGCCGACCTGGAGCGTGAGGTCCCTGTCGTCGGCCAGCCGGGCGAGTTCTCGCCCCACCTCCAGGTCGTCCACGAACGGTTTCTCGACGAGGACGTGGACGTCGGCCTCGATGGACTCCCGGACGACGTCCGCGTGGTACTCGGTGGGGACGGCGACGACGACCACGTCCGCGACGGAGAGCAATAGCGACCGACTCATCGCTCTCGTTCCGTATTCCGCGGCGACCGCCTGGGCGCGGTCGTCGTCGGCGTCCGTCACCCCGACGAGGTTCACGCCGAGGGTCTCGCTCAACACCCTCGCGTGATTCCGTCCCATGCTGCCGACACCGATCACCCCGGCGTCCAGGGGTGAAGATGGTCTGTTGTCCCGACTCATGACGTGGATCCCGGAGGCCGTGCCCACGGTCGGTGCCCTTCCTCGATACGATGTGCCGCTGTTCGCTCTCGATATCGCTCGCGCGACGTGTCCATGGAGACCAGTAGCGAAGACCGAGAGATTGTAATTCCCAGCTTGTCCGTGAAACGTTTCGTAAGGCCATATTTCCTGGAACTGTTGCGTTTCGAGCGATTGGGCGCCGACGGTACCGCCCTCGATAAGCCATCAGTAACTATCGTTTGCCGGTCTGTGTGTGCGTGTATGAACAACGCGGGGTGGTCGCCGTGGGATCGGTCGTGATCTCGGTCGATGCCGAACTCGGCTGGGGCTTCCACGACTTCGCGGAGCCACCGATGGAGCGTATCGAGGCCGCCCGTGACGGCTGGCGGTCGCTCGTCGACCTGTTCGACCGGTATTCGGTGCCGGCCACCTGGGCCGTGGTCGGCCACCTGTTCTGGGACGATTGCGACGGCGTCCACCCGGACCATCCCGCCTCACCAGACTGGTTCTCGACGGAGCGGACCACGTGGGCCGACAGGCCCGACCTCCGATTCGGGGGCACCGTACTCGATGCGCTCCTCGGTTCCGACGTGGACCACGACGTCGGGAGCCACACGTTCTCACACGTCGTCGCCACCGAGGACTGGGTCTCCCGGCAGACGTTCGCTGCCGACGTCGAGATGGGTGTCGAGGCGCTCGAACGACGGGGGATACGCGCGCAATCGTTCGTCTATCCACGAAACTACGTCGCCCACCGCGACGTACTGGTCGAGAACGACGTCGTTACGTATCGAGGCGAGCGCTCACTTCCCGCCGCGACCATCGGTCGAATCGGTGCGAAACTCGGTCCGGCGGTGTCGTCGAATCGGGTCCGACTCGTCGATCCATTCGTCGACGAGTACGGGCTGGTGGTCGTTCCGCCGTCGCTGTACCTCTACGGCTTCGAGGGGTCGCTGGCGGCGGTCGTCGACCGGATCTGGACCGATCCGATGCTCGCACACGCCAGGCGGGGGATCGATCGGGCTGCGATGGACGACGGTATCTTCCACCTCTGGCTCCACCCGAACAATCTCGTCGATAGAACCGCAGTCGATCGGCTGGCGAACGTCCTCGCGTATCTCGACCGGCGGCGACACGAGACATCACTGCGGGTCGAGACGATGGCCGACGTCGCGGATCGAGTCACCTGAGCGAAAACGTCGATCGAACCGCGTTCCACCGCTCGGCGATGGAGACGCTGGAACTGCCGACCGTCCCCCGGACGGCGTTCCAGATGTCACGGACGAACGGACCGGGATCGTCCAGGCTGGCCACGTCGAAGTTCGGGTGTCGCAGCGTGGAACTCGCGATGTCCCAGACGGTCGCACCCAGACCCGGTCGCTCGACCATCGGGTAGTCCTCGAAGACGACGCTGTGGAGGTGGGCGACCTCGCCACGGAGGAGATGTGAGGCCGTTCCCGGACGATAGTCCGGTGGTATCTCGGGTGGCTGGTCGGTCGCCAGGTCCCAGACGTATGCCGGATAGTCCACCCCGGCGTGGATGTCGACGGGGACACTCGCCGGGAATCGGGGATTGATCTCCAGGAGGTTGAAACGCCCCGATTCGTCGCGGATGAAGCCGACCGAGGCGATGCCCTCCCACTCCAGTTCGTCGAGCAGGCGCAGTCCGGCCGTTCGCAGTTCGGGGATGTCGACGGCCTCGTGATAGATGCTCGGCCCCCGTGAGTACTTGTATCCACGACGCAGGCGTTTCTGGGAGGTCGCGACCGGTTCGCCGTCGTGGTAGAGGGCCCGGAGACAGTACTCCGTTCCACGGACGTACTCCTGGGTGATCGGGACGTGGCCCATCTCGTCGATTATCGAGTCGACGTACGGTACCGTCCCCGGTTCGAGGAATATCGTCTTCGGTGGCGATGCGACCCTCCCCGGGGGGACCGTATCGACGAAGTCGTTCACCAGGATGGCGAAACGTCCCTTGACGATCCGTTCGCGGTCCCAGTCCTCCACCTCGGTCAACAAACTGGTCTCGGGGATGTCGACCCCGACCCGATCGGCGACGGCGAAGAGGGCCGATCGGTCGTGAACCGTTCTGAGGGACTCGATCGTGGGCCACAGCGGGGCGACGTGTTCCGCGAAGGACGCCCGATCGGTCGAGAGCGCGTAGACGTCCGACTCCCGGACGGGGAGGATCGCACGGACGTCGTCTCTGCGTGCGAGAGCCAGCAGTTCGTCGCGGTACCCATCGATGTCCTCTGCGGGGGTGGGGACCCTCACCCGCTCGTCGACGTACCGGGAGCGAAAGGAGGGCGGCCGTTCGTGTTCCGACACGGCGATCGTCCGCACACCTCGACGGCCGAGCGAACGAAGAAGTGCCACCGAGTTCGGTGCCTTGATTGCTGGAACGACTGCCGCTCCATCGCGCGCTCGGTTCATACCGGTATGCAGTGCTTCGAACTGGTATGTAATGTGTAGACTACCAGACCCACGGACCGGCACGTAGATCCGGTAAGCTCCTCGTCCCGCCAGTACGGACGGCCAACCCCGGTTCGGACGGGACGATCGACCGGTCGTACGGTGGTGGCAGGTATCGGGTACCGAATTTCCCTCGCCGGACAATATCCCGGACGGAGTGCTGCTCAAACCCGTAAAAACCGCTTTTACGGTAAGTTCCTCATACCGGGTATGGAGCGACGTAACGACGACCCTACTCGCGATGGCACAACTCGGCAACCCGGCTCGTTCACGCGGCGACGTATCCTCCAGCTCGCGGGTGCTGGCATCGTCGGAAGTGCGGTGACGGCTGGCACGGCAGCGGCGGAAAGCGGGTCTTACTCACACACCATCGAGGTCGTGGCCGACGAAAGAGCGTCTTATACGTTCACGACAGACGGGCAACTGGAACGGCTCTTCGACAACGGCGAGAACTCCGCAGAGCGATTCAACGACTCCGTCACCGAGAACGGAGATGGCACCTGGACGGCGAAGGGGTATACCGGGAACGGCAAGGGAGATGGGTTCTCCTTCGATGGCTCGGTGACGGCCTTCGAGGTGCTCGAGGGCGCCTGCACCATCTACCTCGATGGCGCGGAGGTCTCCGTCGAGGAACTTCTCGGCGATGAGAATGAAGATTCCCCGTCTGCCAGCGAGGACGGGCCAGTCGGTGGCGGCAAGGGCTACGACGACCTCGTCAGGCGTGCGGATGCCGACGTCGTCGTCTCCACGAAATCCGAACTCGAAGCAGCCCTCTCGGACGCCAGTTCCGGCGACATCGTCTACCTCGCTGGCAACGCGAGTATCGACATGGGGACGACGGATATCGTCGTCCCGTCGGGGGTGACGCTCGCCTCCAACAGGGGTGTCCGTGATGCCCCGGGTGGTCACCTCTACACGGACGAGGAGACGAAGTCGATCTATCTCGAGGAGGGTGCTCGCCTGGCCGGCGTCCGCGTGCAGGGTCCCTTCTACGAGTACTTCGACCCGGACCACTACGCGACCGGGTCGGGCGTCCGCGCGGTCGGAGGCGACGTAGAGATCGACAACAACGAGATCTGGGGATTCGCGTACGCGTCAGTGGTGACCAACGGGAACTCCCCGCACGTCCACCACAACGACATCCACCACAACCCGCGCGACGGCCTGGGCTACGGCGTCGTC
>JBNJDE010000032.1:0-19941 GCA_051744605.1 Halobacteriota archaeon | reverse complement strand
GAAGACCTTCGAACTGAGGACACGGAAGAGGTACAGTGACTGCGTTCGAAGAGCTGGAACGCGGTGACATCGTCTGGGCGAGCGACCCGCTTTCGGAGAAGGGTCGCCCGATGCTCGTACTGGGGGCTCCCCGATTCCCGACTCACGGCGTGCAACTGATTACGGTCCTGATTTCCACGAAGACATATCACGAAGCGGCACTCACTCTCAGAGACAGCGACTACGAGGGCGACCCACTGGGAAACCGAAGTCATGTGCTCCCGTGGTCGCTCGCGACGATCAACAGTGCTGGCGACGTTGACCACTACCTGACATCGCTCGTCGACGACCGCACCGAGAATGTTGTGAACCAGGTGATCGACTACATCTCCGCATAGTCTCGAAACCTTAGCTGAGGATGATCGGGACTGCTCAGTCTGTGACCGATATGCGCGTTCTATCCAGCAAGCGCCGAGGCATTTGTTCGCCTGCTGTTAGAAGTCGGTTGCAAGATACAGAGGATAGATACAGTACCCAACGAGTGGGGCAACCGTTTTATTCGACCCGCGTATTCAGACACTAAATGGATGTTCAGCGTGCCCTCCTCGGCAACCCTGACGCACGCCGTCGTTTTGCCGGTACCATCGCTGTCGTTTTCGTCCTTTTTTTCCTCGTCTACGCCGCATATTGGCAGTCGAACGCGGCTTATGGGGTAGACTACAGACTTGGAGCTGTCCGCGTCGTCGCTCCAGCGGTCAGTGACATCGGCCATCTTTACGCTGGCCCCATCTTGTACATGCCTGCAGCGGCGCTCGCTGCTGTCGTCCACTATCACGGTGGTGCCATACTGTACACTGTCGCAATGGCGCCCGTCCCGCCGGTCGCATCGGCATTTGCGCGCGCGACGTTCGGCCCGTGGTCAGATATTACAAGAGCCACTTTCCTCGGTGACGCACTTCCGACTCTCGTTGGCCTCGGCCTCGCTGTCGGCGCTGTCGTAGTCGTTGTTGGGTCTGTGTTCCGACGTTGGAGGCCGCCAAGTGAACGTACACTGCTGGAACGGTTTTTCGGCTCGTCGGAGGGCCGCTACAAGGCGCTCGCCGTCATCGTTGTTGTCGCCCTTCTCTCAATCCCGTTCACGTTCTGGTTGTACGCCACATATCCAACCTACCAGCCCTTTTCGTATAGCGTGTTTGGCGCCCCGATTGCGGCGCTCGTCTACTTATACTGGCGAGGGATCGTGCTCGCGTGGCTCAGTAACGCTGCGGTCTTCCTTGGCCACACCACCGCAATCGCGTTGATTGCTGCTAATCCGGACTATGTCACCGACCCCGGTTTCCTCGTTCCCGGGGTTATGACTGCAACCGCACTTGGATCACTTGGCGCGTGCGTCGCCGTCGTTTTCAGGGAACTGTACGCGGTTGTCAGCAATTTCATCGAGAAAGCGTTGTAGTCACGTGTGACGGGAGACAAGGAGTCAAGTGGCCACTTTTCTGGAATAGGCTTCGGTGGCTCCGTTGAATGTTTCAGAGGAGACAATAGTGGCGTGCGAAATACGCGCGTTCCATTCAGCACGCAGACGTCCCTTAGATCGTTCAGGTGCCTGTGAGGTGTGGCGGCTACCACTGCCGCAATCGATGGCGTTCACCATCGTCGCGCCCGCTTTCCGCTCTCCGGGTCACGGCCAGTCGTCCCGGACCGGCTCCTCGTCGACGTCCGTTTCGTCCGCGAGTTCCCAGTCCGCCGCCTGGGCCGCTTCGACGACGTCCAGGTACTCCCAGCCGACCGTCTCGGCCATCGCCTCGTCGGCCTCGTCGGTCCCGATGAAGACGTACCGCTCCGATTCGAACTGCTCTTTGACGCTCTCGAGGGTCCCCTGCTTGCCGTTCGGACCGGAGAAGAAGTCCTGCCGGATGCGTCGCTTGCGGGTGTAGTTGGTCACGACGTACGTCGGCTCGTCGGAGACGACACCGGTGTAGGTCGTCCACTGGCGGGTGTTCGCGAAGACGGTGCTCGGCTTGGCGAGGGTCCGCAGCGCCGAGAGTTCGAACGCGAGGGTCATGTCCTCGCTGCCGCCTGCTTCGTTCATGCAGGCTGGTCGGTGCGGTTCGTGGAAAACGGCTTCGGTCGGGGATGGGCCGGTTCAGGAACTCGAGTCCGCGCGCACCCCGACCGGGTCGTCCAGGATCTCGATCCGGTAATAGCGTGTGAACTTCACGAGCTCTCCGTGCCGGAAGCCGGCGGCGGTCTCGGCCGGGACGACCGGGTTCCCTCCTTCGAGGAGCGTCGGTAGTCGCTCCTTTGCGTCCTCGGGCAGTTCGTCGTAGTGTCGTACGCGAGTCGCCATCGACGGGTCATCGACGGGATGCGCGCGGATCGTCGGTGTCATCTATGCCTCGGCCCGTGTGGGCTATGATACCTTATCACACACGACAGTATAAAGGTACCGTCCCCGGCGGTGGCGTCTGGAAGAATCGGGCCCGCGGGCGATCGACCGGCGTCGGTCGTTACTGTTCGATCGGTTCTGCCAGGTCGAGTTCGTCGAGTTCGAAGCTCTTCTGGAGGAGGACGTCCGTCTGGTCGGCCACCTGGGCCTCCTCGAGGATGAGTTTCTTGTATTTGCCCTGCTGTGAGAGGTCGCCGATGAGGACGCCACCGACGAGCTGGCCGTCTTCGAAGACCAGTCGGCGCCACTCGTTCTCGCCGTACTTCCGCTCGGCGTCGTTGGGGGCGCCGGCGTACCCGTCGCCCTCGTTCCGCGTCGGATGGCCGAAGGAGAGGAAGGGGAAGTCGAAGTGCGTGATGGAGTACGTGGAGACCCAGCGGAACGGTTCGACCGTCACGTCCAGGCCCTGGTCTTCGAGCATCGCCTTCGCCGCGACGGTCCCCTGTTCCTTCGCGGAGCCCCAGGATCCGTTCTGGGCCCGATCGCCGATGACCTCGTCGTAGAACTGCGTGATGTCGCCGGCCGCGTAGATGTCATCTTCTTCGGTCCGCATGGTCTCGTCCACCTGGATGCCCCAGTCGAGGGTGACGTCGGTGCCCTGGAGCAGTTCGACGTTGAAGTTGAGGCCGATTGCGATAGCGCCCCAGTCCATCGGATAGACGTCGCCGTTCGCGTCGACGGCCTCCGTCGCATTGCCATCGTCGTCGACGCGGAACTCGGAGACGCCGCTGTCGAAGACCAGGTCGACGCCCAGGTCGCGCATCGCATCGTGCATGATCTCGGCACCGTCGGCGGTCAGTCCGTAGCGCCACCAGCGGTCACCCCGCATGACGTAGGACGCGTTCTCGACGTCCTGGTGGCCCACGATGGCGGCCAGGTCGATGCCGAGCAGGCCCGCCCCGACGATGACCGCGTCGTCGGCGTCTTCGACGTTCTCTTTGATGCTCCTGGCGTCCTGGAAGGTCCAGAAGTGGTCGATGTTCTTCGCATCGCTGTTGGGGACCGGGAGCTGGATCGGTGTGCCGCCGGTCGCGACGAGCAGTTTGTCGTACGCGATCTCCTCGCCGTCGTGGGTGAGGACGGAGTGGTCGTCGGCACGCACGTCCGTGACGAGGGTGTTGAGTCGCAGGTCGATGTTCCGGTCGTCGTACCACGATTCCTCGTGGATGGCGACGGGTGCCTCGGGGAGTTTGCCCTTCGCGTACTCCTTGATGAGGATGCGGTTGTACAGCGGTTCGCCCTCGTCGGTGATGACGGTGATGTCGGCCTCGGGGTCCGCTTCCCTGAGTGTCTCCGCCGCAGAACTGCCCGCCACCCCGTCGCCAACTATCACGTACGATGCGCTCATATTCACAATCATAGCAGTCGGCCCTAAAGTGGATTGCTATCTGGGTTAGCCGCCGCGTTCGACCCGAAAACCGCCAGAGCGAGCAATACAGGGCCGCTCGGCCTCCCGGCAGCGCTTGCCGATTCCAGTGGACCGCTGGGCCCCGCCAATCAGTCGTCGGCGTAGACGACCTCGGCGATCTCGTGGCGGGGGTTATCGCCGTCGTCGCCTTCGTACTTGTACAGCGTATTCGGGTCCTCGTCGGCCGTCGCCTCGTGCGAACCGTCGCAGAATGGATAGTTCGCGGACAGTCCACACATGCAGATCGCGATATTCCCCTTCTGCTCGTCGATGTCGTCCTCGTCCAGGATCTTCGGCCCGTGGGCGTCGTGGGTGATCTCCCGTGTCATGGTGTCAGGGTCCACGGTCTTTGGTAAAAGTGTTCTCCTGGCGAGCGGTCAGTCACTCGACGATCCGGTCCGCCGCGGCGTACCCGGCCTCGATGGCGCCGTCGAGGCTCCGTTCTGGATACTGGGCCCGCGAAGCCATGCCGGCGTAGTATACGCCGTCGGCGACGGCCTCGCCGAGGTCGTAGGGGACGACCATCTCGAGGTAGCCTCGCTCGTAGACCGGGGCGGTCCGGGGATTGCGCGCCGTCTCGATCCAGTTGACCGATTCGCGGTCGAAGTCGGGAAAGAGGTCCTCGATACCGTCGAGCCACAGGGATTCGACGGCCTCGTCGTCCATCTGCCAGACCTCGTCGTTCGGTGACTGGATGTATTTCGGGACGTAGAGGAGGTGCTCGCCACCGTAGTGGGATTCGTCGACGTAGTTCGTGTGCTCGATGAGCGCGCCGAAGGGAGCGTCGTCGGCGATGTTCAGCCAGTAGGTGTCGGTCAGCGGTTCGTCCATGCTCACGACCGAACAGACCGTTCCCTGGAAGTCGATGTCGCACTCGTAGCCCGTGAGGTCCTCGAGGACGTCGGGCATCGTCGCCACGACGACCCCCTCGACCTCGACCTGCTGTACCCCTTCGTCCGCGGTGGTGACGGTGATGCCGGTCACCGAACCGTCGTCGATGTCCACGTCGGTCACCCTCGCGTTCAGGGTGATGGTCTCCTCGCCGACGGCGTCGACCGTCGCGTCGAGGAGGCGGCCGAATCCACCTTCGAGGTAGCCGAGGGGTTCGCCCCGGAGCAGGTCGCGCTCGCCACGGAATCGAACCCTCCCCAGGAGCCAGGCCGCGCTCACGTCCTCCTTGCGGGAGCCGAACTTGGCCTCGAGCAGGGGCTCGAAGAAGTTCTCGTAGACGCTCCAGGTGGTGTGCTCGACGACGAACTCGCGGATGGGGACATCCTCGTAGTCCTCCAAACGTTCGTAGGAGCCGGTGGTTGGAATGCCGCCGCGCACGTCGACGCCCAGGACGAGCATCCCCAGGCGGAACTTGTCGTAGAGGCTCAGGTGGGGGTAGGCCGCTATCTCCCAGGCCGTGTCGAGCGGGTGGACCACCCCGTCAACGTAGTAGGCGTCGCCGCCGATCGGCCAGTAGAGATCGTCGCCGAGGCCGAGTTCCTCGACGAGTTCGACGATGGTCTCCTCGGTCTTCGAGAGGTGGTGATAGTACTTCTCGATGCGGTCGCCGGCGGTCTCGTAGGTCGCGGCGAGGCCGCCGACCTGGTCGGTGCTCTCGTAGACCTGAACCGACTCGCCGCGTTCCTGGAGTCGGTAGGCGGCCGCCAGTCCCGCGAGTCCGCCACCGACGATGGCGATCATGCCAGTATCTCCGATTGCCCGGCGGTTTACGGTTACGGTGACGGGTCGGCTTCGCTACCCTTTTTGCCCCCTCACCCGCTACTCGCGCTCATGGTAACCGTCCGCGCGCCGGCGACGAGTGCGAATCTCGGCAGCGGTTTCGACGTGTTCGGCGTCGCCTTCGACAGGCCGGCGGACGTGGTCACGGTCGAGCGCGCCCGCGAGACGACCATCGAGGTCACGGGCGTGGGCAGCGAGTTCATCCCGAGCGACCCGGCGAAGAACACCGCCGGCGTGGTCGCGTCGGCGCTCGACGCTCCCGCACACATCGCCATCGACAAGGGCGTTCGTCCCTCCTCGGGCCTCGGTTCGTCGGCCGCCAGTGCCGCGGCGACGGCGGTCGCGCTGAACGAGCTCTACGACCGCAACCTCTCCGACCACGAACTGGTCCGCGTCGCCGCGGAGGGCGAGGCGGCGGTCTCCGGGACCGCCCACGCGGACAACGTCGCGCCCGCCATCCTCGGTGGGTTCACCGTCGTCAGGGACGGCGGCGTCGAGTCGGTCGATGCCTCGATCCCCCTCGTCGCGGTCCTCCCCGACATCGTGGTCTCCACCCGGGACGCACGCCGCGTCGTCCCCGAGACGCTCTCCATGGACGACATGGTCGAGACGGTCGGGAGCGCGGCGACGCTCACCATCGGCATGCACCGGAACGACCCGGACCTCGTGGGCCAGGGAATGAGAGAATCCGTCGTGACGCCCGCCCGGGCCGAACTCATCCAGGGCTACGACCGGGCCGTCGATGCAGCGTGTGCTGCCGGTGCGACGGGGGCGACCGTCTCCGGTGCCGGCCCGGCCATCCTCGCCGTCACCCACCGTGGCGACCAGCGCGAGGTGGCGGGCGCGATGCTGGACGCGTTCGAGGCGGAGGATATCGACGCGCGTGCGTACACGTCGACCATCGGAGACGGCGCGACGGTATTTTAAAAGGAGTCGGTCACTCGATCGCGTCGACCAGTGCGGCAGTGACGTCCTCGGTCGTCGCGTCACCGCCGAGGTCCGGCGTGCGCGGTCCGTCGGCCAGGACCGATTCGACAGCATCGCGAACGACCGTCGCCTCGTCGTCGTAGCCGAGGTATTCGAGCAACATCGCGGCGGAGAGGACCGTCGCGCTCGGGTTGGCGATGCCCTCGCCGGCGATGTCCGGCGCGGTCCCGTGAACGGGTTCGAAGACGGCCCGATTCGGGCCGACGTTCGCGCTCGGGAGCAGTCCCAGACCGCCCACGAGGCCCGCCGCCAGGTCCGAGAGCACGTCGCCCGCGAGGTTGGGCGTCACGACGACGTCGTACTCCTCGGGGCGCAACACGAGGTGCATCGCCAGCGCGTCCATGAGGACCTCCTCGGTCTCCACGCCCCGTTCGTCGGCGACGTCGAGGACGGCGTCGCGGAACCGACCGTCGGTCTCGCGCATCACGTTCGCCTTGTGGGCCACCGTGAAGCCGTCCTCGTCCCGGTCGTCGACGAACTCGCAGGCGTACTCGGCGAGACGGCGCGAGGCGGACTCCGTGACCACGCGGGTCAGCGTGCTCACGTCCTCGGAGAGACGGTCCTCGTGGCCCGCGTAGACGCCCTCCGTGTTCTCCCGGAGGAAGACGATGTCCGTCTCCGGGCGGACGGCGTCGACGCCCGGGTAGGTTCGTGCTGGCCGGACGTTCACGAAGGAGTCGACGGCGGCACGGAGGGGCAGGATGACGTCGGCGGCGCTCTCGCCCGCCGCGCCAAACAGTGTCGCGTCCGCGCGCTGGGCGAGTTCCCGGGTCTCGGACGGGAGCGGTTCGCCCCCGGCCTCGACGACGTGATCGCCCGCCTCGGCCTCGGTAAACGAGAAGCCGAGATCGAGTGCCTCGAGGACGGCGACGGCGGCCGGGACGACCTCCTGGCCGATGCCGTCGCCGGGGATGACGGCGATCTCCTCGCTCATCGATTTGGCACCTCCGCTTCGCTCACGTACGGGAGACTCCGGGCCGTCTCGCGCACCTGCTCGAGGTTGTGGCGCATGACCGCCGTGGTGTCCCAGACGCCCTCGACGAGGGCCTGTTGCTGGGAGTCGGAGAGCGTGACGTCGACCGTGGTCTCCCCGTAGGTCACGGTCCCGTCGGCGACGTCGACCGTGATCTCCTCGTCGGGGTTGTCCTCGACCCACGCCTGGAGGGTCTCGATGGTGTCGTGGTCGGCGGTGACCGTCGGCATCCCGAGCGCCAGACAGTTGCCCGCGAAGATCTCGGCGAAGGACTCGCCGACGACGGCGTCGATCCCCCACCGTTGTAACGCCTGCGGGGCGTGCTCGCGGGAGGACCCACTGCCGAAGTTGCTGTTGACGACGAGGACTGACGCGTCCTTGTACTGCGTCTCGTTGAACGGATGATCGGTCGGATTCCCGTCGTCGTCGAAACGCTGGTCGAAGAAGGCGTACTGGCCGAGTCCCTCGAAGGTCACGACCTTCATGAACCGCGCGGGGATGATCTGGTCGGTGTCGACGTCGTTTCCGCGGACGGGGACGCCGGTGCCCGAGACCGATTCGACCCGTTCGGCCGGCGGTTCGTCGGGGGTGGCGTCGGCACTCATACCTCCACCACCTCCTGCAAATTGCGGACGTCGGTTACCTCGCCGGCGATGCCGGCGGCGGCGACCATCTGTGGGTTCATCAGGACCGTCTTCCCGTCTGGACTGCCCTGGCGACCGACGAAGTTGCGGTTCGACGAGGAGGCGGAGACCTCGTCGCCGACCAGCTGGTCGTCGTTCATGCCCAGACACATCGAACAGCCGGCACCGCGCCACTCGAAGCCGGCGTCGCGGAACACCTCGTCGAGGCCTTCGGCTTCGGCGGCGGCCTTCACGCGCTGGCTGCCGGGGACGACCAGTCCCCGAACGTCCGGGTGGAGCTCGTTGCCCTCGACGATTTTGGCGGCCTCGCGCAGGTCGGGCAATCGACCGTTCGTACAGGAGCCCAGGAAGGCGACGTCGATGGGGTAGCCCGCCATCGAGTCGCCGGGTTCGACGCCCATGTGTTCCATGGCCCGCTCGGCGGGCTCGCGTTTGTCTTCCGGCAGGTCCTCGAGTGCCGGCACCGTCTCGCTGATACCGATGGCCTGGCCCGGGGTGGTCCCCCAGGTGACGGTCGGTTCGATGGCCGACCCGTCGATGGTGACCACGTCGTCGTAGGTGGCGTCCGAATCGGAGCGGATGGATTCCCAGTAGGTCTTCAGCTCCTCGAAGTCCTCTCCCTCTGGGACCGCTTCGCGCCCTTCGAGGTAGTCGTAGGTGGTCTCGTCGGGGTTGACGTAGCCCGCGCGGGCGCCGCCCTCGATGGACATGTTGCACAGCGTCATCCGTTCGTGCATCGCCATGTTCTCGACGACCTCGCCGCCGTACTCGTAGACGTACCCGACCCCGCCGTCGGTCCCGAGTTCGCGGATGATGGTCAACACGACGTCCTTGGCGGTGACGGCCGGGCCGAGTTCGCCGGTGACCTCGACCTTGCGGACGGCCTGTTTCGCCATGGCGATGGAGCCGGTCGCGAGGACGTCGCGGATCTGGCTCGTCCCGATGCCGAAGGCGATGGCGCCGAACGCGCCGTGGGTCGCGGTGTGGCTGTCGCCACAGACGACGGTCATGCCGGGCTGGGTGAGTCCCTGCTCCGGGCCGATGACGTGGACGATGCCCTGGTTGCCGCTCTCCGGGTCCGCGAAGTCGATGCCCGCCCGCTGGACGTTGATCTCCAGCGCCTCGAGCATCTCCTCTGCGGCCTCGTCGTCGAAGGGGCGCGTCCGGTCCTCGGTCGGCACGATGTGGTCGACCGTGGCGTGGGTCCGCTCGGGGAACGCGACGTCGATGTCGCGTTCGTTGAGCATCCCGAAGGCCTGGGGGCTGGTCACCTCGTGGATGAGGTGAAGCCCGACGAACAGCTGGTCCTGGCCCGTCGGCAACTGGGTCACCCGGTGGCGGTCCCAGACGTTGTCGTAGAGCGTCCCCTCGCTCATCGGTCGCGGCTACCTACCTTCCGTCCCCGGCTCCAGACGCCGTTGGCGTCGGGCCCGTCGGGTGCCTCGTGTGCGACGTCGGCCATGGTCTCGTCGTCGGAGGTTCGCCGGCCACCGTCGGTGGTAGTGCTCGCGCCGCGGCGGAACATCTCGCCGAAGACGTTCCGTGGGTCGTCGCGATGGGAGTGGTTCACCTCGCCCATCCTCTCAGTCATCCGCGGGAACCTCCGGTGGCTCGTTGGCGTCCTCGTCCGCCCACGCGAAGAGGTCGCGCAGGCGGGCGCCCACGTCCTCGATGTCGTGGTCCTGTTCGGCCTGGCGTCGCTGCCGGTAGGAGGGCCGGCCTGCCTGGTTCTCCGCGATCCACTCGCGGGCGAACTCGCCGTTCTGGATCTCCTCCAGGGTCTCCTCCATGTTCTCGCGCACCTGCTCGTCGACCACGACGTCGCCCTTCGTGAGGCCGCCGTACTCGGCGGTGTCGGAGACGGAGTTCCACATCTCCTCGAGCCCACCTTCGTACATCAGGTCCACGATGAGTTTGAGTTCGTTCAGGACCTCGAAGTAGGCCATCTCCGGGCTGTAGCCGTTGTCGACGAGGGTCTCGTAGCCGGTCTTCACCAGGCTCGTCACGCCGCCACAGAGGACGGCCTGCTCGCCGAAGAGGTCGGATTCGGTCTCCTCGCGGAAGGACGTCTCGATGACGCCGGCCCGCGCACAGCCGATGCCCTGGGCGTACGCGAGGGCCTCGTCGGTCGCCTCGCCGGTCGCGTCCCGGTAGACCGCCAGGAGTGCCGGCGTGCCCTCGCCGGCGACGTAGTTCCGTCGGACCAGGTGGCCCGGGCTCTTGGGTGCCACCATCGTCACGTCGACGTCCTCGGGCGGTTCGATCTGGCCGTAGTGGATGTTGAATCCGTGCGCGAACTGGAGCGTATCGCCGGGCTCCAGGTGGGGTTCGATCTCCTCGTAGACGGTCGGCTGGACCGTATCGGGGACCAGCATCGAGACCACGTCGGCCTCGGCGGCCGCCTCGGCCGGGGTCGCCACGCGGAGGCCGTCGTCTTGGACGGCCGACCGCGAGGCGGAGTCCTCCTTGAGGCCGACGACCACGTCGACCCCGCTGTCAGCGAGGTTCTGCGCGTGGGCGTGACCCTGGCTGCCGTAGCCGAGGACGGCCACGGTCTTGTCGTCGATGTGCGAGCTGTCCACGTCGTCTTCGTGATATACCGGTTGGGTGAATGCGTCGTCAGTCATGCTGTAGGTTCGGTGCCGGCGGCGAGCGCGGCGGTGCCCGTCCGGGCGACCTCTCGCACGCCGAATCGTTCGAATGCGTCTATCGCGTCGTCGACCTGTGCTTCCGTCCCGCTCAGTTCGACCGTGACGACCTCGCTGCCGGCCTGGACCGCCTCGCCGCCGTACATCTCGGCGACGGCGGCCACGCCGGCAGGGTCGTCGCCTCTGACCTTGATGAGTGCCAGTTCGCGTTCGGTGGCGCCGTCGATCTCGCGGACGGAGTGGGTCGCCACCTCCTTTCTGAGCTGGCGTTTGACCTGCTCGATGCCCGGGGTCGGCTCCTCGGCCACGATGGTCATCCGGGCGAGGTCGGAATTCGACGTCGGACCGACGGTCAGGCTCTCGATGTTGAACTGGCGGCGGGCGAACAGTCCGGAGACCTTCGCCAGCACGCCCGGTTCGTGGTCCACGAGGGCCGAGATGACCACGCGTCGAACATCGGGTTCGGCGACCGCGTCGGGATCGATGCGGATCCCCTGAGCGTTCCGTTTGCCCTCGACCGGTGGTCGCTCCTCGGGTGCGGGGCCTTTCATCTCGCCAGTCATTTGAGGTGTCCCTCCTCCAGCGCGAACTGATCGTTCGCCCCGCCACTGGGGACCATCGGATAGACGTCCTCTTCGGGGTCGATCCGGAAGTCGATGACCGAGGGGCCATCGTAGTTCAGTGCGGACGAGATGACCTCGGGGGCCTCCTCGTAGGACATCGCGGTGAGTCCCTGCGCACCGTAGGCCTCGGCCAGTTTGGCGAAGTCCGGCGCCCACGACCACTCGCTCTCGTAGCGGCGTTCCTCGTAGAAGGCGTCCTGCCACTGGCGGATCATCCCGACGTATTCGTTGTTCAGGATGGCGACGGTGATGTCCAGGTCCTCGCGGACGGCCACTGAGATCTCCTGGCCGGTCATCAGGAACGAGCCGTCACCCTCGAAGGCGACGACCTGCTGGTCGGGGGCGGCGACCTTCGCGCCGATGGCGGCGGGCACGCCGTAGCCCATGGTTCCCAGGCCGTTCGAGGAGACCCAGGTCCGGGGTTCGCGGTAGGTCCAGTACTGGGCCGCCCACATCTGGTGCTGGCCGACGCCGGTCGCGACGATGGCGTCGTCTTCGGTCGCCTCGTCGAGGGCCTCCACCACGAACTGTGGTTTGACCGGGCGGTCCTCGGGCGCCTCGTACTCCATCGGGTACTCCGCCTTCCACTGGCGGGTCTGTTCGCGCCACTCGGTGGCGTCGGGTGCGCCCGGCATCGCGGCGTTCAGCTGTTGCACGACCGTCGCCGCGTCTCCCGCCAGCGGGTAATCGGCGTGGATGTTCTTGGATATCTCTGCGGGGTCGATATCGACGTGGATGACCTCCGCGCCCGGCGCGAACGTCTTGACGTCGCCTGTCAGTCGGTCGTCGAACCGGGTCCCGACGCCGAGGAGCACGTCGGCGTGTGTCAACGCCAGGTTGGCGTAGCCGGTGCCGTGCATCCCGCCCATCTCCAGGGCGAGTTCGTGATCTTCGGGGAAACTCCCGAGTCCAGGCATCGTCGTCACGACCGGGATGCCGTACTCGGTGGCGAAGGTTCGGATCTCCTCGGAAGCATCGCCCTTGATGACGCCGCCCCCCGAGAGGATGACCGGTTTCTCGGCAGCCGCCAGTGCCTCGGCAGCCGCCTCGACGGTCTTCGGGTCGGCGTCGCCGGTCGGCACCTCGTGGGTGTCGGGCGCGCGCGGTTCGACCGGCTCCAGGTCGGTCGGTGACTGGGTCACGTCCTTCGGCAGGTCGACCAGGGTCGGTCCCTGCCGTCCCTCGGCGGCGAGGGCGAAGGCTTCGCCGACGTCGGTACCGACGGTCTCGACGTCCCCGGCGAAGTAGTTGCCCTTCGTCACGGGGGCGGTGATACCGACGGTGTCGGTCTCCTGGAAGGCGTCGTTTCCGACCATGTCGCTGGCCACCTGCCCGGTGAGCGCAATGACCGGGTCGGAGTCCATATTCGCGTCCGCGAGACCCGTGACCAGGTTGGTCGCACCCGGGCCCGAGGTCGCTATCGCCACGCCTGGCGTCCCCGAGACGATGCCGTACGCGTCGGCGGCGTGTGCGGCCCCTTGCTCGTGGGACATCGAGATGTGGCGGATGTTCGAGTGGTACAGGGCGTCGAAGACCGGCATGATGGCGCCGCCCTGGATGCCGAACGTGGTTTTGACACCGGCGGTCTCCAGTGTGGCGATGACCGAGTCCGCGCCGTTCTGGACCTCGATGGTCTCGGTCGCCGTCTTCTCGGGCGATTCTTTCGTTCGTGGTCGTGCGTGTTGTTCTGTCATCGATACCGGTGTGCTGTCGGAGTTGGTGTTCGTGGCATACTGTGTGCGTGCCGATCGGCTGGGAGTCGATACGATCCGGGTGGAGAAGGTGTGGTAATGAGGGGCGTTAGACCCCTACAATAATCGCGCGAATGCCGACGGCCGCACCGCTCGGGAGCCGCGAACCCGTGCGGACGGTGGTAGTCTGCATCGTATGTCTGGTCTGACTCGCGCTGACGCTTAACCGTTGCGGTCAGACACCTCCTCCCGGTGGCCGCCATCAGGCGCGGACCTCTTTGGTCTCCGTTCCCTTCTCGACGCCGACGTCGGCGGCGAATCGGTGGAGATCCCGTGCGGTGACGCGCTGCTTCTCGGCGGCGTAGTCTTTGACCTCGCGGGTTACCTCCCGTACCTCCGCGTCGGTCGGATCGTAGCCGGCCTCCTCCAGGTGCTGGCGGACGGCGTGGGTCCCGGTGTGCTTGCCAAGGACCACGCTTCGTTCCGCCCCCACCATCTCGGGGGTCATGACGCCCGGCTCGAAAGTATCCGCGTTCTCGATGACTCCGGCGGCGTGGATACCGCTCTCGTGGGCGAAGGCGTTGTCGCCGACGACCGGCTTGTTGACCGGGACCGGGACGTCGCTCTTCGCCGAGACGATCCCGGAGAGCTCCATGATCCGTGTCGTATCGATGCCGGTGTCGGCACCGTAGACGCTCTCGGCGGCCATCACGACCTCCTCGTAGGCCGCGTTGCCCGCCCGTTCGCCGATGCCGTTCACCGAGACCTGGACCTGGTCCGCACCGGCTTCGACGCCTGCGACGGCGTTGGCCGTCGCCATGCCGAAGTCGTCGTGGGTGTGGACGTCGATGCGAGCGTCGGCGTGCTCGTCGACGAAGGCCACCAGGTCGGCGAACCGCGACGGGCTGGCGACGCCCGTGGTGTCGGGGATGTTGATCCAGTCGGTCCCCGCCTCGTCGACCGCCTCGACGACCGCCGCGAGATAGTCGCGGTCGGTCCGCGTGGCGTCCATCGGCGAGAACATCACCTCCACGCCAGCGTCGACTACCTGTTCGACCGCCGCGATGGACCGGTCCATCACCTGTTCGCGGGTGGCGTGCATGGAGTCCTCTATCTGGACGTCGCTGGTGCTCGCGAACACGTGCACCATGTCGACGCCGGCGTCGAGTGCCGCCTCGACGTCGGACTCGACAACGCGTGCCAGTCCCGCGACCGTGTTCTCGGTCGCCGCGGCGATGTCCTGGATGGCCTCGAACTCGGCGTCCCCGTTGGCCGGGAACCCCGCCTCGATGACGTGGGTCCCCATCTCGTCCAGCACAGCCGCTATCTCGCGCTTGTCGTCGTAATCGAATGACGTCCGCGGCGTCTGTTCGCCGTCACGTAGTGTCGTATCGAAAATCCGGACCGTTTCGAACTCGCTACGCTGGGCTAACGTGCCCTGGAAGAACTCGATCGCCCGTGGTTGCCCCGGGCATGTCGTCTTGCGACATCGTACCAGTCCCAAACGTGCCCTCCTATATAAACGTGTCCACCCTACAGCGTTCTTGCCAGCACGCCGAAACCCGGGACGGCTGGCCGAATGGCCAAAACCGCCAGCCGGCGTCGGCTACTAGGAGATATTAGGAATTATATGTAACATGGTGACATGCGACCCGCCATCCGCGGATTTCTCCACGATCTCAAGAAAATCTCCCGGCAGTGCGCTAGCGCGCGGACGAATGTCCACCGCGATGCCCTGTCCGGGTGGGGTCGTACTGTCCACCCGATGCCCCGTCCGGGTCAGGGTCGAGGGGTCCACCCGAGACCCCGTCCGGGCAAGGGTTGAAATACCGAAATCGGGCCACCCATCGGTATCACGTAGTCACCTGCGCGGGACGAACACGGCCGGAGTGTGGCGCACCGTCTCGCGACGTCCATCACCGACTCGAACCTCCACCGCACCGGCTCTCCCGCGCCACCTGCTCGCCACAGTTGCGCTCCTGGACCACTCCCTCGCACATCGCTGCTCTCCGCCCACGGCACCGACGCTCCCCCGTGTTCCAACCCCACCCCGATAGCCCGCGGTCCGCCGGCCGGATTCAGGCGTCCGGCCAGCGTTCGATGTAGACCGCCTCGTCGGTGTAAAAGCGGATGACGTCCTCGTCCTGGGCGTGGAGGTCGCCGAAGAAGGAGTCGTTCCAGCCACCGAAGTGGAAGAAGGCCATCGGCGCGGCCGTCCCGATGTTCACGCCGAGGTTGCCAGCCTCGACCTCGTGGCGGAACCGCTTCGCGTCCGCGCCCCGGTCGGTGAAGAGACTCGCCGCGTTGCCGAACTCGCTCCGGTTCACGACGTCGTACGCCTCGTCGAGGTCGTCCACGCGGATCAACGAGAGGACGGGCCCGAATATCTCCTCGCGCGCGATGGTCATCTCGGGAGTGACGTCAGCGAAGACGCTCGGGCCGAGGTAGTGGCCCCCTTCGGGTTGGTCGGGGAACGTCCACTCGCGGCCATCGAGAAGGAGGTCGGCACCCTCGTCGATGCCGGTCTCGATGTAGTCCTCGACGGTCGCCTGATGCTCGGTCGTGATGAGCGGTCCCATCTCAGTTCCCTCTTCGAGTCCGGGACCGACCTCGATGGATTCGGTCTCCTCGAGGACCAGGTCGACGAACTCGTCGTAGACGGCGTCGGTCACGACCGCCGTCGGGTTCGCGAGACAGCGCTGCCCTGAGTTGGCGAAGGCCGAGCCGACGGTCTGCTCGGCGGCGAACTCGAGGTCGGCCGACTCGGCGACGACCACGTGGTTCTTCGCGCCGCCCTGCGCCTGGACGCGCTTGCCATGTTTGGCCGCCGTCTCGTAGACGTGCTTCGCGACGGGCGTCGACCCCACGAACGAGACGCCCTCGACGTCGTCGTTGGCGAGGACGGCGTTCACCGTGTCCGGCCCGCCGTTGACGAGATTGACAACGCCGTCGGGGAAGCCGGACTGGTCCAGGAGGTCGAACAACCGGCCCGCCGTGAGCGGGGTGCGTTCGCTCGGCTTGAGGACGAAGGTGTTCCCGGTCGCGACCGCGTACGGGAGGAACCACAGCGGGATCATGCCTGGGAAGTTGAACGGCGTGACCGCCGCGAACACGCCGAGGGGCTTTCGTACGGCCGTCTCGTCGATGCCGGGAGCGGCGTTCTGGAGGTGGCCGGCCTGCATCGCCGAGGGGATGCCGATGGCTCGCTCGACGTTCTCGATACCCCGTCGAAGCTCGCCTGCGGCCTCTTTTCTCGTCTTACCGTGTTCCCGGACCAGCGTCTCCGCGAGGCTCTCCTGGTGGTCCTCCAGCAGTGCCTTGAACTCGAACAACGGCTGGATGCGCTCCTCGACGGGGGTCGCCCGCCAATCCTCGAAGGCCGCACGGGCCGTCTGGACCGCTTCGTCGACCGCGGCTTCGGTCGCGAACGGCGTCCGGGCGATGGTCTCTCCCGTCGCCGGGTCGACGACGTCCTGGCCGGGATCGCCGTCGATGGCACTCCAGTCGCCATTCACGTAGTTTCGCGGCCGACCGTCCTCGACCTGGGCGAGGGCGTCGATATCTCGTGTCATCTCACTCGATGCGCTCCTCGTCGATATGGATGTCTCGGTCGGCCAGTTCGTCCATGAACTGTCCGGGGTCGAAGAGCTCCTCCGGAGCCTTCGCGCCGGTCGTCAGCGCCTCGCCCTGCCCGAGCAACTGCGCACCAACCGCCATCGGGACGCCCGTCCAGACGGCCGTCGCCTTGAGCCCCCAGTCGTCGAGGCGGGACTCGACGACCACGGTGTACCGATAGTGGGCGGGTTCGCCGTCGTTCGTGCCCTCGACGTCGATACGGAAGGACTTCCACTCCTCGACGGCGTCCGGCGCCGGCTGCTGGTCGAAGTACCAGTCGATGAACTCCCGCGGGCTGAACGTCGCACCCGCGAACTCGACCTCCTCCTCGCTCGTGAGGCCCTGGTTGATGAGTACCTCGCCGATGTTGACCAGCGACGGGGCGAAGGCGACCCGGAAGTCGACCGTGTCGACGCCGTCGAAGGTGTCCGGCATCGTCGCGAGTTCGGAGTGGATGCTGTGAAAGCCCTCCACCTCGCCGACTGGGTCGGGCATCTCGTAGCGCTCGCGCCCGGAGAGCGCCGGCAGCGTCTCGATCTCGCCGTCCTCGTAGACGATGGGCTCCATCGTCAGTTCGTCGAGGATGGTCTTCGCGGAGTACGCGAACCCGTCGGCGCCGCCCTTCGCGCCGGTGCGGATGTGGACCTCGTCCACCTCGTCGAGTTGCTCGACGCCCTTCGCCGCTGCGACGTTGGTCATCCCGGGGCTCGCGCCCATCCCGAGGACCGCGACGAGGTCGGCCTCGTCGAAGTCCGCGTCGTATTCCAGTTGATCCTGGGTGACGTGATAGAGGCCGCCGAGGTCGAGGTAGTGGGCGTCGGCGTCCAGACAGGCCTCCATGACGTCCGTGTTGAAGAGGTACGGCAGCGCGTTGGCGACCACGTCGCTGTCCTCGATCACCGATACCAGTTCCTCGTGGTTCGTGACGTCGACCTGTGCCGTGTCGACGTCGCCGGGGAGTTCGGCCGCGAACGCCTCGGCGGACTCGATGTCCGCGTCCGCGATGAGGAGGTCGTCGACCGCGCGATTCTCCGCCAGATCCCATGCGGTGGCGCGGCCCATCGCGCCGCATCCACCGAGTGCTGTGACTTTCATATCAATCGTGCTCGTCGTGTACCGTGACACCGCTCACCTGGATACGGCCTCGAGTTCGTCTCCTGCGTCGCCTGGCTGGGACCGCCGCTTCTACGTCGGCGTCCGTCGTGGCCCGGACCGCATCGAGGACTCCGGAGGTGACCGGTGAAGCGACCTCGAAACCCGTCGAGGCGTCGGCGTCGACCCATTCCCCGTCGATGTAGCGCTGTCGCATGCGTGTGTCGCTCACACCAATGGCGGCCCGTACGAAAAATCTTTCTACAAATTGCACAAATTTCAGAAAATACTTCGACGCCTTGCCCGGAGAGACGACGCAATTCCGTCTGCCGTCCGCTGACGGGCGGCCGCGTCAGTCGGCGACCGACGCCGGAGCCACGTCCTCGAGGTCGAGTCGCGAGAGCGTCTCCGCCTGGGGGACGCCCTCGTCGGTCCAGCCACGTTTCTCGTAGTACTCCTCGAGCATCGTCTCGAAGGTTTCCTGATCGATGGCCTTGCCCGTCGCCGGCCCCGCATCCTCGGTCGGGACGGTGAGGCGTTCGGGGAGGCTGTCGTCGTCGCGGTCGAAGCCCTCGCGGACGTTGAACAGGCGGGTCATGTTCCACGCCCGCTCGCCGACGGTCTCGAGTTCCTCCGCGGTGACGTCGTAGCCCAGGACGTTCAGCCAGTTGGCGGCGTACTCGAAATTGTACCCGGTGAAATCACACGCGACCATGCTGTATGTCAGTGCGTTCGCGTCCTGGTCGTCGATGACGGCGTCGGCGTGTCCCTCCGTTCCGAACGGGTCGCGGTCGCCACCGAGGGCGTCGGTGCCGATGGGCCAGGCGCGCTGGTGGCAGGCGCCCCGGTCCGACGTCGCGTAGGCGAGACTCATGCTGAACGAGGCGCGGGGATCGTAGGCCGGCAGTTCCAGGCCCTTGACCTCGACGGCGGCCTCGCGGGCGGCGTCGGCGCCGTCCGCCAGTTCCTCGGCCGCGCGACGGGTCCCCTCGGCGAGAGCGTCACCGATCCCCTCGCGACTGGCGACCATCTCGACGAGTTCCTTCGCGGCTTCGGCGTCGCCGAACTCGATGTCGTAGTCGATGAGCCCCTTCTCGGCGGCCTCCATCGCCCACGAGATGACGTTGCCGAGGGTGATGGTGTCCATGCCGAGCGTGTCTGCGGTGCGGGCCAGTTCGGTCACGCCGGTGACGTCGGTGATGTCCGTGTTGGCACCCATCATGCCGATGGTCTCGTACTCCGGTCCCCAGTCGACGTGGGCGTCCGGGAACGCGCCGTCGAGTTCGGTTCCCGAGAAGTCGGTCACGTGGCCACAGGCGACCGGACAGCCCGAACAGGAGTCGACGCCGACGTGTCCCGGCTCGAAGGCGTCGATGTTGAGGTCGTCGATGTCCTCGATGGTCCCCTTCGTCCAGTTGTGCGCGGGGAGTGCGCCGACCTCCTGGGTCCAGTCCGGGACCAGTTGTGTCCCGCCGTCGCGCGCCCAGGCGACGTCGTCGCTGGTTCCCAACCGTTTGGTGTGTTCGCCCTTGAGCGATCGGATCTCGTCGGTGTCGAAGGGGTCACCGCCGTGGGAGACGACCGCCTTGAGGTTCTTCGACCCCATCACCGCGCCGACGCCACCGCGACCGGCGTGGTGGGTCCCCTCGTCGCTCGTGATCGTCGCGAATTTGACCTGGTTCTCGCCGGCCGGTCCGATGGCTGCGGTCTTCGTGCGCTTGCCCTCGAACTGGCGAGCGGTCTCCTCCGTGTCCAATCCCCAGAGTTCGGTCGCGTCCTCGAGCGACGCGGAGCCGTCCTCGTCGATCTCGAGGTAGACCGGTTCGTCGGCGGCCCCCTCGAACACGATGGCGAGGTACTCCGGGAGGGAGTACCGCGTCATCGCGGGGAAGTGTCCGCCCGAGTACGAGTCGACGTACGTTCCCGTCAGCGGTGACTTCGTGACTGCCGCGTACCGGGAGGTTCCCGGCGCGTACCCCGTCAGCGGCCCGAACATGAAAAAGAGCGGGTTCTCGGGGGAGAGCGGGTCCACGCCCGGTTCGGTCTCGTCCATGAGGAGTGCTGCGCCGAGGCCTTTCCCGGAGATGAATCGTTCCCGGTACGT
>JBNJDE010000031.1:0-20300 GCA_051744605.1 Halobacteriota archaeon | reverse complement strand
GCAACTGCCACACTCGAGGCAGTTCTCGTAGGCGATCATCGGGACGCCGTCCTCGTCGCCCTCGTTCCGCCAGACGTTGGCGGGACAGACCGACACGCAGTCGTAGGTGTCACACCGGTCCTCACAGAACCCCTCGACTTTGACGTCGAGGTGGCTCTCCTCGTGGTCGGTGTACTTGTTGGCATAGAGGCGGTCCTCGATGCTCGCGTTCTCGACGTCCGGTGTCTTGGGGTTGGCGCTCATGACAGGAGCCTCCTGAATTTCCAGGCTCGCTTGGCAGCGCCGATATAGCCGCCTGCCGCCTGGAGTACGATATCCTTGGCTTTCTTCGCGTGTGACTCTTTCGGCTCTTTGTCCATGCGGAAGTACTCCTTTTCCGCTTCGGCGATGGCCGTCGGGAGTTCCTTGAAGAGGAACTCCTCTTCCTGGCCGATGAGATCCTGGAACCAGCTGTAGTTCTCGAGGTTCTGCATCACGAAGGAGTTCTCCAGGTCCTCCGGATACTGCGAGAGGGCGGCCTCGTCGGTCCGACCGCGGTCGAGGGCGTCTGCGATGGCGTTGGCCGCGTGATAGCCGCTCTCGGCGGCCATGTTCGTGCCCTCGAGGTGGATGCCGTTGTTCAACACGAGGCTGGCGGTGTCGCCGATCAGGACCGCGCCGTTGTGGACGAGGTCGGGGACGTCGTCGTAGCCGCCCTCGGGGATGGCGTGGGCGGAGTACTCGATGAGCCGCCCGCCACGCACCAGCGGAGCGACGGCGGGGTGGTTTTTGAACTCGTTGAGGATCTCGTCGGGCTTCTTCGGGTTGCTGCGGGCGTCCGCGATGGAGTACGCCAGCCCGATGGAGATACTACGCTTGTTGGTGTAGATGTACGCGCCACCGAAGCCCTCGGGGATGGCCCCTTCGCCGAAGTAGTGATACGCGACGCCGTCCTCGTCGTGGAGGTTGAACCGCTCCTCGATGGTGTCGCGGTCGTACTTGCGGACCTCCTTCGCGGCGACGGCGACGTCCTTGGCGTCCGAGGTCTCCTTGAGTCCGGCACCCTCGCTGACGAGGGAGTTCGCCCCCTCGGCCAGCACGGTGACGGGTGCCAGGAGTCGGCCGTCGGGTCGGTCGGTCTCGACGCCGATGATCTGGCTGTGCTCGTCGTCGCCCTCGCGGATCACGTCGAGCACGGTGGTCTCCGTGATGAGGGTCGCGCCGGCTTCGACGGCCTGCTCGGCGAACCACTCGTCGAAGTCCCCGCGCAGGATGGTGAAGGAGTCGTTGTGTGGCTCCTCGTGCCAGGCGCCGGGTTTCATCGACAGGGCCGTCTCGTCCTCGTTCGAGAGCATCGAGTACTTCTTCTCGGCGACGTAGCGCTCGACCGGCGCCTCGGAGAAGTCGTCGACGAGTTCGCGGATGGTCGGGGAGAACAGCACCCCGCCGAAGACGTTCTTCGCGCCGGGGTACGCGCCCCGTTCGATCATGATGACGTCCAGATCCTGCTTTGCCATCGTGAGCGCCGCGGCGGAGCCGGCCGGGCCGGCGCCGACCACGATCGCGTCGTACTCGTTGTCGTAGTTCGGTGTCTCAGTCATCTGATGCCACCTCCTCGCCCTTTGCCTCGCGAACCTTCTCCGCGAGGGCGGGCAGCACTTCGAAGAGGTCGCCGACGATGCCGTAGTCGGCGTTCTCGAAGATCGGTGCGTTCTCGTCCGAGTTGATCGCGATGACCGTCTCGGAGTCGTTCATGCCCTCGAGGTGCTGGATGGCCCCCGAGATACCCGCTGCAATGTAGAGTCGTGGTCGGACCGTCTTCCCGGTCTGGCCGACCTGCCGGGCCGGTTCGGCCCAGCCTTCCTCGACGGCCTCGCGGGTGGCGGCGACCTCGCCGCCGAGCGCGTCCGCCAGGTCCTCGATGACCGAGAAGTTGCCCTCGGTGCCGTAGCCGCCGGCCACCACGATCTCCGCGTCGGTGATGTCGACAACGTCGCTGACGACGCGCTCGATGATCCGGGTAAAGGCGTCGTCTTCGTCGACGACGACGTCGACGTGTTCGATCTCGCCCTCGCGCGATTCGTCGCGCTCGGCCGGGTCGAAGACCCCTGCACGGACCGTCGCCATCTGCGGCCGGTTGGTCGTGCACTTGATCGTCGCCATCGCGTCGCCGCCGAAGGTCGGCCGCTTCGCGAGCAGGAGGTGGCTATCCTCCTCGATATCGAGTTCCGTACAGTCCGCGGTCAGCCCGGCGTAGGTCGGGACGGCGACGCGACCGGCGAAGTCGCGCCCGGTGTGGGTCCCTCCGATGAGCGCGATGTCGGGATTGCGCTCTTCGACGAGTGCGGCGAACTGGGCGCCGTACGGCCCCGCCCGGTAGGGCTCGAAGACCGGATCGTCGGCGACGAGTACGTGGTCGGCGCCACGGACGATGGCCTCTTCGGCGATGTCGTCAACGCCGTCGCCCATCAGGAGGGCGACGAGCCGCTCGCCCTTCTCGTCGGCGAGTTTCCGCCCCTCGGCGAGGAGTTCCCAGGACACCTTCGCAACCTCGCCGTCGTGCTGTTCGATGAACACCCAGACGTCCTCGTAGTCCTCCGGATCGACGTCGGCGGGCATCTAGACCAACCCCTCCTCCTCGAGTGCTTCGAAGAGGTCGTCGGCGTCCTCGACCATCTTCTTCTTGCGGGGAACCGGATCGGCCGTATCCATACCGCCGACCGAGGTCGGCGAGTTGGCCAGCCCCACTTTGTCCTCGATGCCGAGGTCGCTCGCGGAGTACTCTTCGGGTTCGAAGTCCGTCTCGGCGTAGATCTTCCGGTGGAGACCGGCGACCCGTGGCTGATTGGCGCCGAACTCCATGGCGACGACGACCGGCAGCGAGGCGGCGATCCGCTCGTGGCCCCCTTCGATGTCACGGGTCGCGATGAGTTCCTCGTCTTCGGGCGCCGGCTCGAGTTCTTCGACGTAGGTCAGCTGTGCCCAGCCGTTGTGGGCAGCGATGCCCGGGGGTACCTGTCCCGTCGAGGAGTCGGTGCTCTCCTCGCCACAGATGACGACGTCGGCCTCGAGTTCTTCGGCGATGGCTGCCAGCGCGAGGCTGGTCGGCCACGTGTCCGAGCCACCGAACGCCCGGTCGGTGAGGAGGACGCCGTCGTCGGCGCCCAGCGCGACCGCCGTCTCGAGGACGGCGACCGCGAACGGTGGCCCCATCGTGACGGCCGTGACGGTTCCGCCGACCTGCTCTTTGAGCGTGAGCGCCGACTCGATGGCGTTGTAATCCGGTTTGTTCAGGACGGCTGCAGCGTCCGATCGATTCAGCGTACCCGTCTCCGGGTCGATAGAGACGTCGTCGGCGTCGGGTACCTGCTTGACGCAGACGACAATGTTCCATTCTCGTGTCATGGTCTGATGATCTGGTGATCGGTCACCCGGCACCTGGCCACTCTCGGGACGATGGGCAGAATATTCCGCCCGACTGAGCCGCCCGGGAGAATCGGACGGTCGCCCGCCCGCGCGACGGCCGTCTCGATCGTGCCAGTACCTTTCATAGTCACCCGTGTTGAATACGTTAACCATCGTCCACAATGAATCCACCTTTTCTACGTCGTGAGAACGGGCGACAACCAGGGCCGAATTTATATTCGCGAACCCGCTAGCTGTCCCCGTGAATTCCCGTACTCGGGCACTCGACGCACTGGTCTACGGCGTCGACGTCCAGAGTGGTGACGTTCGCGGCGACGCGCCCTCCTACGCACTGTGCGTCTTCGACGGGGAGTCCGTCGACCGGGACGTCGTCTCGCGGCGGAAGCTCCTTCGCTCGATCGCGGATCGGGAGCCCTCGATCGTCGCGACGGACAACATGTACGAACTGGCGGCGGACAAGGACGACCTCGTCCATCTCCTCCGCCGCCTCCCGGCCGAGACGAAACTCGTCCAGGTTACCGGCGACGAACGGCCGGAGCCCCTCTCTCGTGTCGCCGCCCGCCACGGTGTCGACTACGGGAAAGAGCCGATGAAGGAGGCCGAGGCGGCCGCCCGACTCGCCGCTCGTAACGTCGGATACGAGGTGTCGGCGTTCACCGACGAGACCACGGTGAAGGTGGCTCGCGGTCGGTCGACCGGGAAGGGTGGCTGGAGCGAGGATCGGTACACCCGGCGCATCCACGGTGCGGTCAAGCGAACGGCTCGCGAGGTCGAGGACGCCCTCGATTCGGCCGGTCTCGAGTACGAGCGCGACGCGACCGAGAAGTACGGTGGCTTCTCGAACGCTATCTTCTCCGTCCAGGCACCGGTCGCCGACATTCCCGTCTCCGAACACCGGTCCGGCGACACGCGGATCGAGATCGAACCGGTTCGCCGGGACGGCATCGAATTCCGACCACTCGCCAAACGTCGGGACGCCGTCCTCGTAGGCGTCGATCCCGGCACCACGACCGGGCTCGGACTCGTGAGCCTGGACGGCCGGGTCCTCGACGTCTGGAGTTCTCGAACGGCGGACACGGCGACCGTCACGGAGTGGATCATCGAACACGGCCGTCCAGTCGTCGTCGCGGCCGACGTCACGCCGATGCCGGAGACCGTCGAGAAGATCCGCCGGAGCTTCAACGCCGCCCGGTGGGTTCCGGAGTCGGACCTGCCGGTCGACGAGAAACTCCACCGGACGCGTGACGTGGGGTACGACAACGACCACGAACGGGACGCGGTGTCGGCGGCGCTGTTCGCCCACGACGAGCACGCCGAGCAGATCACGCGCGTCACCCGAAAGGTGCCCCGAGACGTCGACCACGAGACCGTCGTCGCCAGGGTGCTCCGCGACGGGGTGACCGCAGAAGCCGTCGTCGACGACCTGACCGAGGGCCAGACGCCGACCGAATCGTCCGGCGAACACGAGCCCCGGGAGTTGACCGACGAGGAGCGGCGGATCCGGGACCTCGAGACGCAGGTCGAACGGCTCCAGTCCTACGTCGCCGACCTCGAGGACGAACTCGACGCCAGGGAGGCCGACATCGAGGAGTACGAGGCGGAACTGTCGGACGCCCGCCGGGAGGAACGTCGCGAGGCGCGAACCCGCCGCGAGGTCTCGCACCTCCGCTGGAAGAACGACTCGCTCGAGGCCGAACTCGACGAGGAACGTCGGCGAGCGGACGAACTCGAGACCAAACTCGAACGGCTCAAATCGCTCTGGAAGCTCGATCACTCGAACTTCGCCGACGTGGACACGGACGGCGATCTCGTCTCGGTCAAGCCGGTCGAGATGTTCTCTCTGGACGCCCTCCAGCAGGCCGACGACGAGTACGGCATCGCCCGTGGGGACGTGGTCTTCCTGCGTGACGCTAGCGGAGCGGGCCGCCGGACCGCCGAGCAACTCGTCGAGTACGAGCCCCGGCTCGTCGTCCGCAACGGCGGTGGGCTCTCCGACGTGGCGGACCGGGTGCTCTTCGAGCACGAGATTCCGGTCGCCCCGGCCGACGACATCACCATCCAGGAGGTCGACGAACTGGCCGTCGCACGAGAGACGGACGTCGAGGAGGCCATTGCCGCGTGGGAGCGCCGGGCCGAGGAGCGCAAGCGGGAGCAGAACGCGGAGATGGTCGACGCGATCATTTCGGAGCACCGGGCGGATCGGGACTGAAGGCTCTTGGTGGGGTGTGGCGTGCAGGCGGTGCGGGCGGCGGCCAACGGCCGCCGCCGAATAGGCGAACGGCAAGCGACAGCGAGCCGTGAGCCGCGCGATACTCGTTAAGGCATCGCGACATGGGCGAGCGGGTCGTTCCTCCCCGCTCGACCATCGCGAGACGGTGCACCGCACTCCGGCCGTGTTCGTCTCGCGTCGATCAGTCTCCGATGGGCAGGGGTGGGCCCGTCTCCGTATTTGAACCCTTCTCACCCCTGAGAGTATCAGAAGCCATTTTGTCGCGCCCCCATTCTGCACGGGTATGGATACCTTCGAGCTGGTCACGCGGAACGCCGAGGAGGTGGTGACGGCCGAGGAAGTGGAGACGCTCGCCGAGGAACCCGAGGGCAAGCGGGCCTACGTCGGGTACGAACCCTCGGGGGTCCTCCACCTCGGCCACCTCCTCACCGCGAACAAACTCATCGACCTCCAGGACGCCGGCTTCGACGTCGTCGTCCTCCTGGCGGACGTCCACGCCTACCTCAACGGCAAGGGTACCTTCGACGAGATCCGGGAGACGGCCGAGCAGATGCGCGCCCAGTTTCTCGCGTACGGCCTCGACGAGGAGCAGACGGAGTTCGTCTACGGTTCCTCCTACCAGCTCGACGAGGAGTACGTCCTCGACCTCCACGCCATAGAGCTCGAGACCACGCTGAACCGGGCCCAGCGGGCGATGGCCGAGATTCAGAGCGGAGAGACGGCCAAGGTCTCCCACGTCGTCTACCCGCTGATGCAGGCACTCGATATCGAGTACCTCGACCTCGACCTGGCGGTGGGTGGCCTGGACCAGCGGAAGGTCCACATGCTGGCCCGCGAGGAACTGCCGAGTCTCGGGTACGACGTTCGACCGGCACTCCACACGCCGATCCTGGGCGATCTCACGACCGGCGAGGGCAAGATGTCCTCGAGCGAGGGCATCACCATCTCGATGGAGGACGACCGCGAGGCCATCGCCGAGAAGGTCAACGACGCCTTCTGCCCGCCGGAGCGGGACCCGGACGGCGACAAAGTGAACCCGGTCCTCGAACTGTTCCAGTACCACGTCTTCCCGCGGTTCGAGACGGTGGTCGTCGAGCGCCCAGAGGAGTACGGCGGCGACCTGGCGTACGACGACTTCGAGGCCCTGGCCGAGGATCTCGAGAGTGGGGAACTCCACCCGGCGGACGCGAAGGGCGCGCTCGCGGCGTACCTCGACCGGCTCATCGAGCCAGGGCGAGAACGGCTACAGGCGTTCCGGGCCGAGGAATAGCACCGGCACTGCGTTCGACTGCGAGCTCACTCACATCCCGAAGAGGCCCATCACCTGGTCGACACCCCGCTTGACGAGCAGTCCCATCCCTGCCACGATGAGGGCGATACCGGCCCCCACGACCGGGTTCGCGTAGGCCGTCACGCCGATCCCTGCGAGGAGCAATACTACCCCGAGCACGCCGAGTGGTCCGAGCTTCTGGAGCACGTCTCCTCCTGACGAGTCCGCCGGCAAACGGATTTCGGTCCCGGGCGAGCGACCGGCGACGAAGGGGTTTAAACCGTTCGATGCGCAATCCCAGGGTATGACCGCAAACGAAGGCGGCCGAAAGGACCTTCGGATGCCCGACGAGGACGAGGTCTTCGCCGTCGTCGAGAACATGCTGGGAGCGAATCGCGTCAAGGTCCGGTGTGCGGACGGCAAGGAGCGGACCGCCCGCATCCCGGGGCGGATGCAAAAACGCATCTGGATCCGCGAGGACGACGTCGTCCTCGTCGAGCCCTGGGACTGGCAGGACGAGAAGGCGGACATCGTCTGGCGGTACGAGAAGGCCGACGCCGACCAGCTCAGAGACGAAGGACACATCCAGTAACCGATGGCCGACGACGATCTCCTCGACGACCCGGCGGGGGCCCCGGGTGACGAGTGGGAGGAGATCGACGTCACCGACACCGAGGCCGACAGGATCGCCAGGAAACGCGACCGCGAATTCTCGCAGTTCCGCGAGCGACTCAAGGACGCCGAGGACCTCAAACTCGAGGAGGGCGTCTTCGACGAGGCGACCTACGCGGCCATCTACAAACTGGTCCAGGACGGCCACATCGTCGCCTTCGGTGGCCCCATCTCGACGGGGAAGGAGGCGAACGTCTACGAGGCACTGGGGCCGGAGGACACCGACGTCGCGGTCAAGATCTACCGGATCAACTCGAGCAACTTCCGGCAGATGCGCGAGTATCTCGAGGGCGATCCGCGCTTCGAGGGCATCCGCGGCGACAAGAAGTCCGTGGTGCTGACGTGGACACAAAAGGAGTACTCGAACCTAAAGCGGGCCCGGGCAGCGGGGGTCCGGGTGCCCGAACCGATCGCCGTCGAACGGAACGTGCTCGTGATGGAACTCATCGGGGAGGAGGACGACCACGCCCCGACCCTGCACGACGTCGAGGTCGAGAATCCCGAGACGGCCTTCGAGGTGGTCCGGGAGTACATGCTTCGCCTCTACAGCGCGGGACTGATCCACGGGGACCTCTCGGAGTACAACATCGTGGTCTACGAGGGCGAACTCGTCCTCATCGACGTCGGGCAGGCGGTCACCGTTCACCATCCGAACGCCGAGGACTTCCTCGAACGCGATTGCCGGAACGTCGCGGCCTTCTTCTCCCGGCTCGACGTCGACGTGGACGGCGACTCCCTGTGGACGTACCTCCACGAGAACGCATCACCCGAGGGTGACTGAGAGGGCGCCCACGGGTGCGCTTCGCGTCGAATAACCCTTAAACGGGCTGAACGAGTATTCCGTTCCATGCAACACGTGAAGATTCCGCAGGAGCGCATCGGCGTGCTCATCGGTGACGGCGGGGAGACGCTTCGCCGCATCGAGCACGCGGCCGAGGTGCAACTCGACGTCGACTCGGAGAACGGCGCGGTCGCCGTCGAACAGACCGGCGACCCACTGCTGGGGATGAAGGCCACGGACATCGTCGAGGCCATCGGCCGCGGCTTTCCCCCTGAGGACGCGCTGACGTTGCTCGACGACGAGATGCGGATGCTGGACATCATCGACGTGGGACGGGTTGCCCGCAACGACAACGACCTCCGGCGGAAGAAGGGCCGTCTCATCGGCGAGAACGGTCGGACCCGCGAGCTCATGGAGGAACTCACCGGCGCGAAGGTCGTCATCTACGGCTCGACGATGGGGATCATCGGCTCTCCGAAGGAGGTCGACGTGGTCCGGTCGGCCGCCGAGATGATCCTCGATGGCGCGCCCCACGGGGCCGTCTACTCGTTCCTCGAACGCAAGCGCGTCGAGGAACTCAAACACCAGGGGATGGAATACCACGAGTACAGCGGCTGAATTCTGTGGGATCTTCGCGGACCGACGTCACTCTTGTCGGTCGATCGGATTGGGGAGCGAGAACAATCGGGGCGTCGTCGCATCGTCCTTCTCGATGATGCGGATTCGGTCGTCGCCGGCCCGCAGTTCGATCGAGCCGTAGTCCTTCGGAATCGACGTTCCCCACTGGACATCAGAGACCTGTGGACTTGACGCCCTCGTCTCGTTCGTGGGTTCTGTGGTGAGTTGAATCACGTACCCGTCACGGCCCGCAGCCCGAATCTCCAGGTCGACCCACGTGTTCGCGGGGTGGCGGACCGTCGCATTTCCGGTGACGACGATCACGTCGTCGGTCTGGACCTCGTGGAGCCAGCCCGCATCTGGATGTTCGGCGGCATCGGTGGCCCGCGTCGTTCCGGCACTGAAGTAGTACGACGGATCTTCGCCCAATCGCGGTTCCTGGTCCGTCTGGGGTATCCTGGAGGGACGTGGCGCCGGCGGTTTCGACCAGGCTGCCGAGGGCCAACACGACGCCGAGGAGGTGAGGGGTGCGGGCGGGTAGACTGGTTTTGATGCCGACACGACCAAAACGGCGTTCGATGCCCCCTCGTTTAAAGCCCGGATGAGTGGTGTTCACATACATATGTTCCGGTGGTTCTGACCGGATCGGCCGGTCGCCAACACAACGTTTATATAGAACGACAAACAATCACCGATGACTATGGCACAGCAGATGGGTAATCAGCCCCTTATCGTACTCTCCGACGACTCCCAGCGAACGTCAGGAAAGGACGCGCAGTCGATGAACATCACGGCCGGAAAGGCCGTCGCCGAAGCGGTCCGGACCACACTCGGACCCAAAGGAATGGACAAGATGCTCGTCGACTCGACGGGCAACGTCGTCGTCACGAACGACGGCGTCACCATCCTCAAGGAGATGGACATCGAGCACCCGGCGGCCAACATGATCGTCGAGGTCGCCGAGACCCAGGAGAACGAGGTCGGCGACGGGACGACGACGGCCGTTATCCTGTCCGGCGAGCTCCTCTCGGAGGCCGAGGATCTGCTCGAACAGGACATCCACGCGACCACGCTCGCGCAGGGGTACCGGCAGGCCGCCGAAGAGGCAAAGGACTTCCTCGAGGAGATCGCCATCGACATCTCGGCCGATGACGCCGAGTACCTCGAGCAGATCGCTGCGACGGCGATGACGGGCAAGGGCGCCGAGAGCGCGAAGAACACCCTCTCGGACCTCGTCGTGAAGGCCGTCCAGTCGGTTGCCGACGAGGACGGCATCGACACGGACAACGTGAGCGTCGAGAAGGTCGTCGGCGGCTCCATCGACGAATCCGAACTCGTCGAGGGCGTCATCGTCGACAAGACGCGCGTCGACGAGAACATGCCCTACGCGGTCGAGGACGCCAACGTCGCCCTGATCGACGACGGTCTCGAGGTCGCCGAGACCGAGATCGACACCGAGGTCAACGTCACCGACCCCGACCAGCTCGAGGAGTTCCTCGAGCGCGAAGAACAGCAGCTCCGCGAACTGGTCGACGCGCTCGTCGAGGCCGGCACGGACGTCGTCTTCGTCGACGGCGGCATCGACGACATGGCCCAGCACTTCCTCGCGCAGGAAGGCATCCTGGCCGCCCGCCGCGTCAAGAGCGACGACATGAAAGCCCTGTCCCGGGCGACGGGCGCGACTGCGGTCTCCAACGCTCGTGACATCACCGAAGACGACCTCGGTACCGCGGGCTCCGTCGCCCAGCGGGACATCGGTGGCGACGAACGCATCTTCATCGAGGACGTCGAGGAGGCCCGCTCGGTCACGCTCATCCTCCGCGGTGGCACCGAACACGTGGTCGACGAGGTCGAGCGCGCCATCGAGGACTCCCTCGGCGTGGTTCGCGTTACCCTGGAGGACGGCAAGGTCGTCCCCGGCGGCGGCGCCCCCGAGACCGAGCTCGCCCGCAACCTCCGCGACTTCGCCGACTCGGTCGGCGGTCGCGAGCAGCTGGCCGTCGAGTCCTTCGCGGACGCCCTCGAGGTCGTCCCGCGCACCCTCGCCGAGAACGCGGGCCACGACCCCATCGACTCGCTGGTCGACCTGCGCAGCACCCACGACGGTGGCGACATCGCCAACGGTCTGGACGCCTACACCGGCGAGATCATCGATATGAAAGAGGAGGGCGTCGTCGAGCCCCTCCGCGTGAAGACCCAGGCCATCGAGTCCGCCACCGAGGCGGCCGTCATGATCCTCCGCATCGACGACGTCATCGCGGCCGGCGACCTCAAGGGCGGTCAGGTCGACGGCGACGATGACGACGACGCAGGCGGCCCGCCCGGGGCCGGCGGCATGGGCGGCGGCATGGGCGGTATGGGCGGCATGGGCGGTATGGGCGGTATGGGCGGCGCGATGTAAGGCCGGCCACTATCGACTCGGCGGAACCAATCGGTTTCACCGATCCACGACCTTCCCGACAGTCCCCTACGACCGTCGCAGGACGACTCTCTCTCTCTCGCTTTCGAGGCCTGGACAGACGGGTGCCGATTCTCGCGGTTTCATCCCCGTGAGCGACCGCCAGCCGGAGCTACGCCTCGTCATCTCACTGGAAAACGATCGACCAGGCCCGGGTTACGAGAGATCGAAGACGTCTAGGCCGGTCGAAACGTCGTACTGGTGGGTCAACTCGGTTTCGACTGGAACGACGACGAGCTCGAACGTTCCCGAGACACGGCCGCCGGCGAAGTGGCCACCGAGCGTCGAGAAATCCCTGCGCCCGAGCTGGATATGAGCGTGGATCTTGTCCGGTCCGATGTTCCCCGCGAACATCGGGACCTCGAAGTCATCCTCGAAGGTCTCTTCTTTGTAATCCTCCATCCCGACGTCGTAGTGACCGAGGGTCACTTCGTCGACGGCGCCGATCCCGAAGAAGAACGCGCCACTGATTTCACACTCCTCGCGGAGTCGTTCGAGTTCGTCCATGACCTGGTCTCCACGGTCCATCCGAACGACGATTCGATCTGCTTCTTCGACGTAGTCCATGCTGACTACATACGTCCCTGGGCCCCTGAATCTACCCCTTCCGATTGCCCCGGCACGTCGGATCGTCGACGGCCGGACGGAAATGCCGGCTTTATAAGTCGGTTGCGACCGCTGTTTCGGGTATGGACGACCGCTCCACGCTACTACTCGCGAGTCAGGAAGTCGATGCAGAGATGCCGATGGCCGAACTCATCGCCGCCCTCGAGGACGCCTTCGTCGCCTATGCTCGCGAGGACGCCCAGATGCCGCCGAAATCGTACATCGACTTGCCGCAGTACAACGGCGACTTCCGGTCGATGCCCGCGTACCTCGACGCGACAGACTGGGACGCCGCCGGCATCAAGTGGGTCAACGTCCACCCGGACAACCCCGACGATCACGGCCTGCCGACGGTCATGGGAACGGTCATCTACAGCGATCCGGAGACCGCCTATCCACTCGCCATCATGGACGGGACCGTCCTCACGAAAAAGCGGACCGGGGCCGCGGCGGGCGTGGCGACGGACCACCTCGCGGTCGAAGACGCAAGTTCGCTCGGGATCATCGGGGCCGGGGAGCAGGCCCACACCCAGCTCGAGGCCATCTCTCAGGTCCGGGACATCGAAGAGGTCGTCGTTTCGGACGTCGACTCCGACGCCGTCCAGGCGTTCATCGACGAGTACGACGACGAGTTCACGGTCCGGGAGGGGACCGTCAGCGAGGCCGGCCACTGCGACGTCCTCTCGACGGTCACGCCGGTCGAATCGCCCATCGTCTCTCTCGACGACGTCGGCGAGCGTACCCATATCAACGCCATGGGTGCCGACGCGGAGGGCAAGCACGAGCTGGCCGACGAGCTCCTCCTCGATGCCAAACTCGTCATCGACAACTACGAGCAGTGCACCCACTCCGGCGAGATCAACGTCCCCTGGAGCGAGGGCGTCCTCGACGACGCCGACCTGTACGGCGAGATCGGTGCCGTCGCCGCTGGTGAGACGGCTGGCCGGACGGACGAGGACGGTATCACCGTCTTCGACAGCACGGGCCTCGCTATCCAGGACGTCGCCGCGGCCCACGTCGTCTACGAGCACGCACAGGAACACGACATCGGGACCGAGTTCGACCTGATGGGCGTCTAACACCCACTTTTTGCTCTGCGTGGGGTGGCTTCGCCACCCCACTCGGCAAAAACGTGGGGAAAAATCGCCGTCGGACCCCACTACGGGGGTCCTCGGCGACCGCGCCTTCGGCGCGGCGAATCGCGACCCTCCCGGGTCCTGACGGACCGCTCGGGTCGCGAATGCTCGCCGCTCGACGGTTGGCTCTCGTTTTCACGAAGGTTCAAATACCGAAACCCGGCCATCGACGCGTATCCTCGATCGCTGACCCGGGACGAACACGGCGGGAGTGCGACGGCCCGTTCCGGGAATAGGGCGGCATCGCTGCTTGCCCTTTGCAGGTGTAAACACCGCCACCGCTCCGTCGCCTGTTCGCCAACCTGTATTAGCTCAGCAGGATCGCCGGTCGGAAGGGTTCGGCGCTCTCGGCCTTCTCCTCGTCGCTCTCGCTCTCCTCAACGACATCGACCGTCGCGTCGAACTCCCGGCCGAGGAAGCCGGCGGCTGACTCGTAGACGTCGGTCTCGTCGATGTCGAGCAGCGCGGCCAGTTCGTCGTCCGTGCGCTCGCGCACGTCCTGAACCAGCGACTGCACCAGGTCGTTGACGGCGTTGCCGCGCTCGCGGAGCCCTTCGTGTTCCATCACCGACCCCATCACCGCCCCGACGTCGGTTCCGGTCTCCACGACCTCCTCGAAGACCGTGTGCTTCCAGTCGGCAGCGGTGAACACCTGGATGTGGTCGGGATCCGTCTCGGTGACGTCGACGATGTCCCGGACGTCGTCCGTCAGCGCCTCGACGAGCTCCTCCTCCAGTTCGACCCGCTCGGATTCGAACGATGAGTCGGGTTCCGGCCAGCCGGCGTCCTCGACCGGCACGCCGTCCAGCTGTTCGTGGAGTTCGTTGGTCAGGAAGGGGACGATGGGCGCGAGGAGCCGCAGGCGCGTGCGGAGCACCTCGGTTCGGGTCCACTTCGCCCCCGGTCGGTCGAGGTCGGCACGTTTGCGGTACCATCGCAGGTCTTCTTCCAGCTGGTAAAAGGCGTCCTGGCTGGCGTGGCGGGTGCTGAACCCGTCCATCGCTTCGGTGACGTCGCGGATCGTTCGCTGGAGCCGCGAGAGGAGCCACCGATCGATCCGCCGCAGGTCCGGACGTTCGTCGGGAGCGTCCAGGTCGATGACCGACTGGGCTCGCCGCCAGAAACTGGCGAGTTGGTCCTGGGTCCCCTGGACCTCCTCGTCGCGCCAGTCGTAGTCCTGCCAGGGCTCCGCCGAGTTGAGGAGGAAAAAGCGGACGGTGTCAGCCCCGTACTCCTCGATGGCGTCCGAGGGTAACACCACGTGGCCCTTCGAGGAGGACATCTTCTCGCCTTCGAGTAGTCCCATCCCCATGATGGTGACTCCCTGGGGCCAGTTCGGCTCGTCGAAGAGCTCCGCGTGGTGGAAGAGATAGAAGGTCAGGTGGTTCGAGATGAGGTCGTTCGCGGAGCAGCGGTAGTCGACGGGGTACCAGAAGTCCCACTCCTCGCGAAGGTCGAGCGCGCGCTCCGGCGGATCATCGACGGCGTCCTCGCCGTAGAACAGGGCGTCGAAGAACTCGCGGGTGAGCTCCTCGGGAGGAACGTCCTGGATCCGGTGGGCGATGGTGTAGTAGGACATGTAGATCGTCGAGTCCGAGAGGGGCTCGATGACGAAGTCGTCGTCCCACGGCAACCGCGTGCCCAGACCGTAGTTCCGGATGCAGGGCCACTCGTTGAGCCAGTCGATGGTGTGGTAGAACTGGTCGCGGGTGTTCTCCGGGATGGCGTCCATCTCCTCGACGATCCGGCGAGTCTTCGCCTTCCAGTCCTCGTCGTTGTAGCGCAGGAACCAGGTCTCCTGTTTGGCGACCTCCACGTCGCCGCCACACCGGCAGACGACCTGCTCGGAGAACTCGTACATCGCGTCGAAGTCGCCCTGCGATTCGAAGTCCGCCTTGAGTTCGTCGCGGACGTCTTCGACGATGGACCCGGCGTACTCGCCGTACATGTCCTTGAGCTGTCCGGCGTGGAACTCGCGGTTGTAGACCTCCTGTGTGGCGTCCTCGAGCGCGGGGTCGTCCTGCCCGTCGATGCCGAACGCCTCGACGGCGTCTCGGGCCGGGAACTCGCCGTAGCCATCCACGTCGATGATGGACCGTGGCTCGATGGCCGCGACGACCTCGGGGTCGATGTCGTACTCGCGAAGGCGGGCCGTGTCAGCCTTCGCCTCCTCAAGGGCGACCCAGTCGTCGGGGCTGTGGGCGGGAACTGACATCACGACGCCGGTCGCGTTGTCCGGGTCCACGAAGTCGGCAGGGAGGATCAGTACCTCGTCGTCGGTGACGGGGTTGGTGACGGTCGTCCCGACGAGCTGGTCACCGCCGAACGTCTCCTCGACGGTCACGGCACGCTCCTGGAGGCGAAGCTTCCCGACGGCTTCCTCGGAAACGATCCAGGATTCGTCGTCGACGGTCGCTCTGACGTAGGCGCCGTCGGGTTTGACGAACGCGTTGGTCACGCCGTGGACCGTCTCCGGGCGGAGGGTCGCCATCGGCATCACGGCGTCCTCGGACTGGAACTTGACGAGGGTGTACTCCTGGAACTCGGCCTCCTCGCCTTCGAGCAGGTCGTGAGTGGTGACCGGGTTCTCCTCGTTGGTGCAGTACTTGACCGGGTGGAGCCCCTTCTCGAGGCGGCCCCGCTCCCTGAGCGTCTCGTACTGCCAGGTGATGAACTTCGAGTACCGCTCGTCGTTGGTGGTGAACTCGCGGCGCCAGTCGATGCTCAGACCGAGCGCCTTCATGTTCTTCTTGTAGTGGTTCTCGATGAAGTACCGGGCGAACCCCATGGGCGTCTCGAGGTCGACGAGCTCGTCCTCGGGGACGCCGTAGGTGTCCCGGAGTACCGAGAGCTGTTCGGCTTCGCGTTCCTGGAGCCGGTTGACTGCGCCGATGATCGGTGTCCCGGTCACGTGCCACGCGATGGGGAACAGCACGGTGTCGCCCTGGAGACGACGGTATCGCGCGTACACGTCCGGGACGGTGTAGGTTCGAGCGTGACCGATGTGCATGCCGCCGCTCGGGTACGGGTAGGGCACCGTTACGAAGGTGGCGTCCCCGTCGTCGGGGTCAGCCTCGTAGCGCCCCTCGTCCGCCCAGCGGGACTGCCACGTTCGCTCTATTGCCCGTGGCTCGTAGTCCATATCCGTGGTCTCGGTGCCCGTCTAAAAAGGACTTCTGTCTCGTCAGGCCTGGGCCGCACCTTCAAGATGGCTGCGGGCGAGTGGCGGGATATGCACGACGCCGTCATCGTCGATGCCGTCCGGACGCCCTTCGCGGACCGGAACGGCCGATTAAGGGACACGCATCCCCAGGACCTCGCCGCAGAGCCGTTGCGGGCGCTCGAGGAACGGGTCGGATTCGATCCAGATACGATCGAGGACGTCGTCCTCGGCTGTGTCACGCCGGTCGGCGAACAGGGGTTGAACATCGGCAGGATCGCGCCGATGGTCGCCGGCTGGGGGGAAGGCGTCCCGGGTGTGCAGTTGAATCGGATGTGTGGGTCCGGCCAGCAGGCCGTCAACTGGGCCGCGTCGTCCATCCGTGCGGGGTTCCACGACGTCGTGGTGGCCGGTGGCGTCGAGCACATGACCCGTGTCCCGATGGGGAGCGACGGCGACGCAGAACGGGGCGTCATCGACGAACACGCGTTGACGGACACGTACTTCGATCACTTCGACGAGGCAACGTCCCAGGGCGAGGGCGCAGAACGGATCGCCGAAGACTACGGCTTCGGCAGAGCCGACGTCGACGAACTGGCGGTCGATTCCCAGCAGCGGTGGGCCGACGCCTGGGAAGCCGGTTACTACGACGACCAGGTCGTGCCCGTGGAGACGACCCTCGATGGCGACCCCATCACCGTCGAGCGGGACGGCCATCCCCGTCCCGGAACCACGGCGGAGGACCTGCAGAAACTACCGCTGGCGTTCCGCGAGGAAGGCGAGGGGGTCCACCACGCCGGTAACTCCTCGGGTATCGTCGACGGGGCAAGTGCCCTGCTCGTGACGAGTCGGGAGACCGCCGACGCGATGGGCTGGGACCCGATGGCCCGCGTCGTCCAGTCCGAGGTCGTCGGGGTCGATCCAGTCACGATGCTGACCGGCCCCATTCCGGCCACGGCGGGCGTCCTCGAGAAGACGGACATGACCATCGACGACGTCGATCTCTTCGAGGTCAACGAGGCCTTCGCCTCGGTCGTCCTCGCCTGGTTAGAGGAGACCGGTGCGGACTGGGCCGACACGAACGTCAACGGTGGGGCGATCGCTCACGGGCATCCCCTCGGCGCGACGGGGGCTGGCCTCCTCACGAAACTCGTTCACGAACTCGACAGAACGGGACAGGACGTCGGCCTCTCGACGATGTGCATCGGGTTCGGACAGGGTATCGCCACGATCGTCGAGCGGGTCTGATCGGTCGAAACCGCCCGGCCGGTCGTCGGTTACTCGATGTCGATCTGGTGGGTGTCCTCGCTGCCGTACGCCTTCGGCAGGGTCACCGTCAGGACCCCGTTCTTGAACCGGGCTTCGACGCCCTCCTCTTCGACTGCCTCGGGCAGGGATACCGACCGACTCATCGATTCACGGCTCCGTTCGCGCCGGACGTACCGCCCCGGCTCCTCTGTTTCCGCTTCGGACTCCTGTTCGGCGGCGATGCGGAGGGTCTGCTCGGCGAGTTCGACCTCGATGTCGTCCTTGCCGAACCCGGGCAGGTCCGCGGTCACCACGTACTCCTCCGGTCGGTCCTCGACGTCGACGTTGAGACGGCGCTGGAATCCGAGGTCGCTTCCGGAGACGTCCTCGAACTGCTCGCTCATTCGTTCTAGCATCCGCTCGATGTCCTCGAAGGGGTTTCCTCGTCGCATGACGTTGATACGTTGCTCTGCAAAGAACAAAAAGATTGGCCTCCTCGCTCGGCATCGTTCGAGACGAACGGCCCGAACGCGACGGTTCGTGGTCGGGATTGTATCTCTTTCGATAACTAATCGGCGGGTTCGAGGGTACCATCGAGTACGAACCGGTCGGGGCCCGTGATTGGGACACCGTCGGGGGGTTTTCGCTATCGCCCTGACGCACCTGGCCGCTCGGTTGTGGGCCACTGCCGTGCGAAATCACCATTCGTATGAAATTTTATGGTGGTAGGGACGGATGGTTCACATATGGGTTCGATACCGATAGATACCACAGACGGTCGAACGGAGATTCTCCGCCGAATGCTCACGATTCGGGAGTTCGAGGAGACGGCGAGTGACATGTTCGCTGACGGGGAAATCCCCGGCTTCGTTCACCTGTACATCGGCGAAGAGGCCGTGGGCGTCGGTGCATGCAGTGCGCTGGAGGAAAGCGATTACATCACGAGCACACACCGTGGACACGGCCACTCCATCGCGAAGGGGCTCGACCCGAAGCTGATGATGGCCGAGCTACTCGGGAGCGTAGAGGGGTACAACAACGGCAAGGGCGGATCGATGCACATCGCCGACGTCGACGCCAACATGCTCGGCGCAAACGGCATCGTCGGTGCCGGCCCGCCGATGGCGACGGGCGCCGCACTGTCGGCGTCCTATCGGGACTCGGACGAAGTCGCACTGGGATTCCTCGGTGACGGCGCCGTCGCCCAGGGCCAGGTACACGAGGCGATCAATCTCGCCGCCACCTGGGACCTGCCGGCGATCTACGTCGTCGAGAACAACCACTTCGGAGAGGGGACGCCAGTCGAGGACCAGCACAACGTCGAGAACCTGAGCGAGACCGCAGAGGCCTACGACATCCCCGGGTTTACCGTCGACGGCATGGACGTCACGGCCGTTCACGAAGCCGTCGCGGAGGCCCGCGAACGGGCGATCGCCGGCGACGGGCCGACGTTCATCGAGGCCGAGACGTATCGCTACCGCGGGCACTTCGAGGGCGACCCACAGGAGTACCGCACCGACGAGGACGTCAGCGAATGGCGCGAGGAGCGAGATCCCATCGATTCCTTCGAGGAACGACTCCTCGACCGCGGGGACATCGACGAGGACGAACTACAGACGATGCGCGAGGAGGTAGCAGCGGAGATCGAGGCTGCCGTGGACTTCGCTCGCGACGCCGACCGTCCCGCGCCGGAGGACGCGTACACGGACATGTTCGCGGACCCGGCACCGGAAATCGAACGGTTCGTCGGCGATCTCCGTGCCGACGGACGTGGAGGTGACAGCCAATGACAGAAACTGAAACGATGACGGTTCGCGAGGCCATCCGTGCCGGACTTCGCGAGGAGATGGAACGGGACGAGGACGTCTTTATCATGGGCGAAGACGTCGGCGCTTACGGTGGCGTTCTGAACGTCACCGATGGCCTTCTCGAGGAGTTCGACGAACGACGCGTTCGTGACACGCCCATCAGCGAAGCGGGATTCACCGGCGCCGGCGTCGGCGCGGCCGCGACCGGCACCCGACCGGTCGTCGAGCTCATGTTCTCGGACTTCATGGGCGTCGCGATGGAACAGATCTCGAACCAGATGGCGAAGATGCGGTACATGTTCGGCGGGAAGACGGACATGCCGATCACGATTCGTACCACCGAGGGTGGCGGCCAGGGTGCGGCGAGCCAGCACTCGGGCACGCCGCACACCTGGATCGCGCACTTCCCCGGACTCAAAGCCGTCGCTCCCGGGACGCCCCGGGCCGCGAAGGGCCTGACGAAATCCGCCATCCGATCCGATGACCCGGTGTTCGTCTTCGAGAACAAGATGATCTACGAGCAGGACGGGCCGGTCCCGACCGACTCCGAGTTCACGATCCCGATCGGCGAAGCTAACGTCGAGCGCGAGGGCGCCGACGTGACCGTGGCCGCGACCCAGCGGCTGGTCGGCGAGTCGCTCGAAGCTGCCGAGGAATTGGCCGGCGACGTCGACCTGGAGGTCATCGACCTGCGGTCGCTGTATCCGCTCGACACCGACACCATCACCGAGAGCGTCCGCAAGACGGGTCGGCTCGTCGTCGCCGACGAGAGCCCCCTCTCCTACGGCACTCACGCCGAGGTCATGGCGCGCGTCGTCGAGGACGAGTTCTACAGTCTCGACGCGCCGCTCCAGCGCGTGGGCGTCGCGGACACCCACATCCCGTTCGCGACCGAGATGGAAGACGAG
>JBNJDE010000030.1:0-20511 GCA_051744605.1 Halobacteriota archaeon | reverse complement strand
TTCGACCGATGAGGAGGGCCGCAGACCGGGTCGCGACCGCAGAACGGGCCGCACGAGCGGGCGCGAAAGTCGCGAACGAGTTCTTCCGGACGGGTATCGACGTGGAGACGAAAGCGGGGAAGACCGACGTCGTCACCCAGGCCGACCGCGACGCGCAGGACCGCGTCATCGAGGTCATCCACGAGGCGTTCCCCGGCGAACCGGTCGTCGGCGAGGAGGGCGACGAACTGAAGTCGATTCCCGATTCGGGGCCGGCATGGGTCGTCGATCCGATAGACGGGACGGCGAACTACGTACGCGGGATCCAGACGTGGGGAACGTCAGTGGCCACCGTGCTGGATGGGGAGACCATCGCGGCCGCGAACGTCTTCCCCGCGCTCGAGGACGTCTACGTCGCCGACGAGGACGAGACGCGACTCAACGGCGACCCGGTCCACGTGAGCAGCAGGCAGGACCCGGAGACGTTCACGGTCGTCCCGACGACGTGGTGGCCGAGGGACCGCCGGGCCGAATACGGGGCTGCCTTCAGAGGAATCGTCGAGACGTTCGGGGACGCCCGTCGGTACGGCTGTTCGCAGGCGAGTCTCTCGATGGTCGCGAGCGGGCAGGTAGAGGGCGTCATCTCGAACCAGCGGACGAATCCCTGGGACACCGTCGCCGGCGTCCACATGATCCGGCTGGCCGGTGGGCGGGTCACGAACCTCGAGGGAGAGCGCTGGAGTCCAACCGATAGCGGTCTCGTCGCCTCGAACGATCGTGCTCACGAGACGGTGCTGGCTGCCGCCCGCGAGGTGGCACAGCTACCGACCGGCGAGTGAGCCGACACAACAGTATTGTTCCCGGGGGACGGTGGTCGGAGTATGAGCCTCGATGACACCGACCGTGCCATCCTCCGGGAACTCCAGCGGAACGCCAGGACGCCGTACAGCGAGATCGCCCGTCGCATCGACATGTCCAGTGCCACCGTCCACGACCGGGTGAAGCGGCTGGAAGAGGAAGGCGTGATCCGCGGCTATCACGCGGACGTGGATCCGACAGCGGTCGACCTCGACGTGGAGGCGGTCATCGGCTTCCGCATCGAACAGGGACGGTCCGCGGAGACGCTCGCGCGCCTCGAGGAACTCGAGGAAGTCCAGGAGATCCTGTTGACGACTGGCGAGTGGGACGCGCTGGTCCAACTCGTCACGCCGGATACGGAGGGACTGCGAGAGCTGATGTTCGACAGGGTACCGAGTATCGACGGTATCGTGCGGTCGCAGACGATGGTCGTCCTCGGCCACGAGTACGACGCCACGGAACTACCGCTGTGAGATAGCCAGCAGCGACGGAAACGGCGGGCCACAGGACCGGCCACGCTAAATCGGTACCCTCAAATCGCCGGTCCGACGCAAACAACACGAAGATAATGTTCCCCGAAACGTCAACGGAGCGAGCCTGGACCGCGGCGGTGGTCGTCATCGTCGTCGGCCTCGTCGGCGGGTCGCTCCTGTTCCCGGACCTCGTCTACGGCAGCTTCATCTGGCAGTACTTCTGGGGGCCGGTCTACGCCGACGCCTTCAACGCTGCCTGTGCCGCCTGGAACGGTGGTTCGCCACAGCTGTACGCCTCGAGTTCGGCCTGCGAGGCGGCCGGCGGTCCGACCGCCTATCCCGGATACACGCTCGTCTCCGAGGTCGGCTACGCCCTCACCCTCATCTTCTCGCTCGTGGGCGTCGTCTTCCTCCTCCGCCGCCTGGAACTCGGTGAGAAGATCTCGTTCATCTATCCGCTGATCCCGTTCATGCTGCTCGGTGGCGCTCTCCGGGTCGTCGAGGACGCGATGAACGCCGTCCCCGACGGGATCGAACCGGCCATCCAGTACCCCCTGAACACGCTCCTCATCAGTCCGTTCATCTACTTCACCGTCTTCTTCATGACGGTCGGCGCGCTCCTCGTGAGCATCTGGGCCGAGCGAACGGCGCTGACGGAGACCTTCGAGTGGCCACTCGCGGGGATCGGTACGGCGATGTTGGTGGGGACCCTCGGCTACCTCGGCTACCTGTCCGTGAGTACCACCTACGTGTACTTCCACCCGGTATTCACCGTCCTCACGATGGGCGGGGCCTTCGCAATCGCCATCGGGCTATGGATACCAATCCGTCGGAGAGTCCCGTGGATGGCGTCCGGGACGCCGGTTCTCGGGGGCGTCATCCTGTGGGCCCACTCGGTCGACGGCGTCTCCAACGTTCTCGCCCTCGACTGGGGCCAGGAGCTCGGCCTGCCCGCCGACCTGGTTCCCAAGCATCCGGTCAATCGGGGAATCATCGAGATATCGGAGTCCGTCCTCCCGGAATCGGTGGCGTCCGTCATCGGCACTGCGTGGCCGTTCCTGCTGGTGAAAGTCGTCGCCGCGCTGGTCGTCATCGCGCTCTTCGACGAGAAGATGTTCGATGAGGACCCGCGGTTCGCGGTCTTATTGCTCATCGCGGTCATCGCCGTGGGACTCGGGCCCGGAACCCGCGACATGCTCCGGGCGACGTTCGGTATCTAGGGGTACGGGTGGAACGGACGGTCGAGTCTCGGTTCGTACCCGAGTTCTCGCGGAACCGTCCTGGCTCGCTCGCCGAAGAAGGGCGTCGAGACGAACAGCGGCTGTGAGCCCGGGACCAGGACGCGGACGGCCTCGAAACCGATCTCCGCTACGTCCCGCGGCGTGAGCGTCGCCACGTAGGTGTCCAGGTCGACCGCTGCGATGCGGTCGAGGAGGGCGTCGAGTTCGTCCTCGCCGGACACCGACTCGTCGCTCCCGACCGAGGCGATATCGAGGGTTCCGGTGCCGTCGGTGAACGATCTGACCTCGCGGGGGAAGTCCGCATACCGCCCGATGGCCCCGTCGGCGTCGGTCGCCCGGTCCCGTCCCATGTTTCGCAGTTCCATCCAGTTCTGAAGCGCCTCCGCGAGTGCCGCGCTCGCGGCCGTCGCGCCGTCCAGATTCGCCGCCGACCCGACCGCGAACGAGGGCCAGTCTTCCCGTTGCACGACGACGGTGACGACGGGGACGTCCACGTCCTGGGTCATCAACAGCGGGGTGACGGACAGCTCTTCGGCACGCGCTCGCCGTTCGAGTGTCGCGAAGCGCTCGTCCTCGACGGTGAGTTCGAGCGGTTCGAACGTCGAGTACCAGCCGAGCATCGTCGCGTCGCGCTCTACGGTCTCGTACAGCCCCGAGAGGACCGCGTCGGTCCAGTCGTTGCCGAGGCCCAGACCCGTCGTGATGGCGGTTGTGTACTCCTCCTCCGGCGGCGGGAAGTGAACGAACTCCGCCGGCAACAGGACGGACTCGTCCGCGACGAGATCGACCCCGTCGACCCAGGGCAGTTCGTCGGCCGGGGCAGGGTCAGTTGCATCGTCGGGGCGAACGAACCGCTCGGGCGAAACGCCGTCGACGTCCTCGAGGGCCCCCGTCACGAAGTCAGATTCCCGATAGACCGCCGCGCTGTACCGCTCGAGTGCCTCGCCGAGTGCCTTCATGAACGCCCGATTCCATTCCGAATCGACGCCAGCGGCGCGGTCCGGTGCCGAGGCGTCCGAGAATCGCGTGGTATCGGCGAGCGTGGCGAGGTAGTACGGAGCGGGGAACGAATCGTGTTCGCCGATCCGTGAGACGATGCCGATCCGTTCGTCGATGGCTCGCTCCGCTCGGGTGACCGATTCCTCGAGCGACCGCGTGACGACCGAACGGTCTATCGCCGGCTCCTCGTCCGGGGCACACCGACAGTGCGGGACGGGAAGGAGTTCGCGGCGCGCGTACGGGATTTCGATGACCGTTCCGGCGACGTCCGCTCCAGACATCGCCTGGACGGCTAGCTGGCCCGCGTAAGCGCCGGCGACCCGGACGCCGCTCCGGTCGGCCGTGGGGTTCCCGGTCGGGTCGACACCGCCGGAGTGGACCCGGTGGTGCAGACACTCGAAACAGCCGGCGGTCGGGTCGAACGCCGACACGGTCGCGTCGACGTCGGCCACGGGGACGCCGCCGAGGCCACCGATCTCGACGCCGATCCACGAGGTCCCCGACTCGAGAGCGAGGTCGTTCGCACGCCGGAACCCCTCGCTGCCCGCGAGTCCGACGACGACCGCCAGTTCGACCGAGGAGACGAGGTCCACGCCCCCGGTGACCACGCCGACGTCCGCGTCCGCGAGGCTGGCCTCGACCACGTCGACCGCCGGCCCATCCCCAACGACGCCGACCGTCACGGGCGGGCCTCCAGATTGGTTCGCATAGCGGGAGTACTGGGCAGGGAGACGTTAAGTTCAGGGGTTCTCCGAGAGGTGTTCGACGGCGGTCTCGACGATAGTTGCGGGGTCGTCGGCTGCGTCGAGACCGCCAGCGAGACGGAGGCGGAGTCTGGGGCGACCGACGTCGATGGGGACCTTCTCGGTGTCGATGAGGCCGACGTCCTCGAGGCGCGTCTTGGTCCGCGAGAACGTCGCCTTGCTCGCGATGCCCACGTCCTCGCCCCACTTGCTGATGTCGTACAGGAGAACGCCGTTTTTCGCCGCGACGAGGAGACTGATCGTCACCTCGTCGAGGTCGCCGTCCTCGCCCCGGACCGTCTCCAGCGTGTCGAGGGTCGCCTGGAAATCGTCGCGTACCTCCGCACCGATCGCCGCCTCGAGCGTCTCGAGCACCCGCGAGATGGCCGGGGTTCGCACCGAGAATGACCCCGCGTCCGCCCACGCTGCCCCGGTCGCCTCGACGGTCATCCCGACGAACGCCTCGTCGGTCGTCGAGAGCGCGCCCACCTCGTCGCCGGCTTCGATCAGGGAGACCGCCCTGTCCTCGGAGAGAATAGCCGAACCGTACGCCGACGACGAGAGCGTGCGGACCGAGAGCACGTCTGCAGCGACGAGGTCTGCGACCGTACTCGCGACGAGGAAGTCGGAAACGCTCCCCTTCAGCATCTCCACCTCGCCGAGGATTCGCATCGCTGGCAGGTCCTCGTCGACGGCGACCGCCGCCTCCGTGAGCCGTTCGAACACGTGCGGGGAGGGGTTGACGACGTAGAGGTAATCGGGGTCGTCGGCGAGTACCGCATCGAGGATGTCGGGGACCGCGGTACCCAGAAACGTGGAGGTCATGCGTACATAGGTGTTACCTGAATAGACACTTAATTTTATCGACGATTTTGGGCGTAAAACCCCCTGTATCGTGGTACGCCACGCGGTCGTCGGTGGGACCGATCCGCCTGCCGCGGTAGGTACGTTTATCATTCCACGAAGACGCATCCCGACCATGGACTACGAGACGGTACGAGCGGCCGACCCCGACGTCGCCGATGCACTCGATGCGGAAGTGGACCGCCAGCGCGAGACGCTCTCCATGATCGCCAGCGAGAATCACGTGAGCGAAGCGGTCCTGGACGCACAGGGCTCCGTGCTCACCAACAAGTACGCCGAGGGCTATCCCGGCAAGCGCTATTACGCGGGTTGTGAGAACGCGGACACGGTCGAGGAACTCGCCATCGAGCGGGCGAAGGAACTCTGGGGAGCCGAACACGTCAACGTCCAACCCCACAGCGGGTCGCAGGCCAACATGGCCGTCTACTTCGCCGTGCTCCAGCCGGGCGATAAGATCCTCTCGCTCGACCTGACCCACGGCGGCCACCTGAGCCACGGCCACCCCGCGAACTTCGCGGGCAAGTTCTACGAGGTCGAACAGTACGAGGTCGACGCCGAAACCGGACGCATCGACTACGACGATGTCCAGGAGTTAGCAGAGGAATTCGACCCGGACATGATCGTCTCCGGCTATTCGGCGTATCCACGCGAGGTGGAGTGGGACCGCATCCAGGCGGCCGCGGACGCAGCCGACGCATACCACATGGCCGACATCGCCCACATCACCGGCCTGGTGGCGGCGGGCGTCCACCCCTCGCCGGTCGGCATCGCCGATTTCGTCACCGGGTCGACGCACAAGACCATCCGCGCGGGTCGCGGTGGCATCGTCATGACGAACGAGGAGTTCGCCGACGACGTCGACAGTGCGGTGTTCCCGGGTGCCCAGGGCGGCCCCCTGATGCACAACATCGCCGGCAAGGCTGTGGGGTTCGGCGAGGCGCTCGAGCCCGAGTTCACCGACTACGCCGAACAGGTCGTCGCCAACGCGAAGGCCATCGGTGACCGACTCCAGGAGCACGGCTTCGGACTGGTCTCCGGCGGGACCGATACGCATCTCGTGCTCGTCGATCTCCGAGAGAGCCACCCGGACGTCTCCGGCGGAGATGCGGAGGCGGCCCTCGAGGCGGTGGGCATCGTCCTGAACGCGAACACGGTTCCGGGCGAGACGCGCTCCGCATTCGATCCGAGCGGCATCCGGATCGGCACGCCGGCACTGACGGCACGGGGCTTCGACGCGGCGGCGATGGAGACGGTCGCCGACCTCATCGCCCGCGTGGTCGACAACGTGGAGGACGAGGCCGTCCTCGCCGAGGTCGCTGCCGAGGTCGACGCGTTGACCGACGCCCATCCCCTCTACGAATAACCACGTTCGTGGATAGATTTTGTATCAATTCTTCAAAAGTGATCACGAACCCGTAGGTTGAAGGCGCTCGCGCGACGACGAACCGGTAATGACCACTGTCATCGACGGGAAGGCCGTCGCCGCCGACGTCCGCGAGCAACTGGCGAACAGCGTCGACACACTGCGAGACGCCGACGTGACGCCGACGCTCGCGACGGTCCTGATGAGCGACGACCCCGCGAGCGAGACGTACGTCTCGATGAAACAGCGCGACTGCGAGGAGGTCGGTATCGAGGCACGGGACGTGCGCATCTCCGCGGACGCCCCCGCCGACAAGTTGTTCGAGACCATCGAGGACCTCAATGCCGACACCGACGTCGACGGCGTCCTCGTCCAGATGCCCGTCCCCGACCACGTCGACAAGCAGGCCGTCCTGCGGAGCATCGATCCGGAGAAGGACGTCGACGGGTTCCACCCGGAGAACGTCGGCCGACTGGTGGCCGGCGACGCCCGCTACAAGCCCTGCACGCCGCACGGCATCCAGAAACTGTTCGAATCCATCGACCTCGACCCGGAGGGGAAAGACGTCGTCGTGGTCGGCCGCTCGGACATCGTCGGCAAACCGATGGCCAACCTGCTCATCCAGAAGGCCGAGGGAGCGAACGCGACCGTGACCGTCTGTCACTCCCGGACACGGGACCTCGCCGGGAAGACCCGCCAGGCTGACGTCGTCGTCGCCGCTGCCGGCGTTCCGGAACTCATCGACGGCTCGATGCTCGGTGAGGGGGCGGTGGTCGTCGACGTCGGCGTCAACCGCGTCGACGCGGACACGGAGAAGGGCTACGAGCTGGTGGGCGACGTGGACTACGACTCCGCGGCCGAGAAGGCCAGCGCCATCACCCCCGTCCCCGGCGGCGTCGGCCCGATGACCAGAGCGATGTTGCTCTACAACACCGTCAAAGCGGCCAGTCGCCAGGAAGACGTCCCCGTCGAGTTGCCGTAGCCGATGCGCGCCGACGAACCCCATCCCGAGGTCCAGGCGATTCTCGACCAGATGGACCGCCTGGACGTCCCGGACCTCTCGACGCTCTCCGTCGAGGAGGCTCGGGACCTCTTCGAGACGATGGCTTCGACCGGTCGCTATCGGAGCGGCGAGGTCGACACAGAGGACCGCGAGATTCCGGGGCCAGTGGATCCGATACCGATCAGAATCTACCGACCGGAACGCGAGGGACCGGTACCGACGACGGTGTTCTTCCACGGTGGCGGCTTCGTGGTCGGAACGTTGGACACCCACGACGCGACCTGCCGGGCCCTCGCCGACCTGACGGGCACCGTCGTCGTATCGGTGGACTACCGACTGGCACCCGAACATCCGTTCCCGGCCGCGGTCCACGACGCGTTCGCCGCGACCGAGTGGGCAGCAGCTACCGCGACCGACCTCGGCGGGATCGACGAGGTGATCGTCGCCGGGGGGAGTGCCGGCGGAACGCTCGCGGCGGTCGTTTCGTTGCTCGCCCGGGACCGCGGTGGCCCCGAGGTCGACTATCAGATACTGTTCTATCCCGCGACGAGCGCCGCGACCGACTGGGACTCGCTCACCGACCCGAAGACCGGCCAGTTCCTCTCTGCAGACGAGATGGAGTGGTTCGGCGAGCAGTACCTCACCGATCCCCTGCACGCGGCCAACCCGTACGCGTTCCCGCTTGCGGCCTGCTCACACGAGAACCTCCCGCCGGCGACGGTAGTAACCGCGGGGTTCGACCCCCTCCACGACGAAGGGGTCGCGTATGCCGACGCGCTCGAATCGGCTGGCGTCCCGGTCGTCCACCGCGAGGAAGGGGACATGGTCCACGGATTCGTCGGAATGATCGGGCACGTAGAGCGAGCGACGGCCGTGCTCGCGGCCGTGGGTACAGACCTGGAACGGGCGCTATCGTAGATCGGCCCTCGGCACGAATTCGCTCCGCGTCACGACGTGATAGCGATCGTCAGGAGATCCCGGCGAGCGTCTCCCGTGCGGCCTCCAGATCGGATTCCGCACCCGTTCGGCAGTACGTGCCCACGGCCCGTGTTGCAGCGAGTAGCTGGGCGGTCTGCACAGGATCCACCTGGCCGTCGAGGGCGCGGATCCGCTTCTCGTGTTCGGCGACCGATTCGAGCAGCGACCGGGCCGCGGGCCGATCTTCTGCCGCGTCGAGGAACTGTCGGAGATCGTCTCGGTAGTCCCGGACCGCGGTGGCGACGCCGAGACCCCTCGCCGTCCGGAAGGTTTCCGGGACCGAATCGGCGGATGGGCGGTCACCGGCCTCGCCCCCGAGGAGGTCGAGCAGATACGCCCGTTCGGTATCGGACAGTTCGAGCCGGCTCACCGACAGCGTGGCCGCGTGGCGGAGTTCCTGGGCGTGGACGTACGCTTCGTCGAGGTCACGGAGCGACCCCCCATCGACGAATCCCCGCTTTCGGACGTATTCGAGACAGGCGTCGGCAGCCTCGTCGAGGGCCGTCTCCAGATCCCCCTCGGCGGCGGTCGATCGGGGGCCACGCAGGTCCAGGGCCGCCGAGCGGTCGGTGTGTCGTGTGCGCTCTCCGTCGCCCGTACTCCGGATGCTCCCGCACGCCGGACACGTGACGCTCCCCGTCTCGTAGTACGACCACTGGGCGCCACAGTCCTGGCACGTGCGGTCACCGCGGATACGCATGGAGGGGCGTTGGGCCGCCCGAGTGAAATGCCCAGCGGCGTGGCGACCGACCGACCAGAAGGGTTATGGGTCTCGTTGGACAACGCATGAACGACATGTCGTCACACGCAGACCTCCTGACGACGGAGGATAGAGGAAGTCGCTCCGACGCGGCTGGTCGAGAAATTCTCCCGCTCGTCTGATACTCCTCACGAGCACGAGAGCGCATTGAGTCCTACACCGTCCAGCGACGCGACAGTCCCGGACGTACAGCGAAACGGGCAGACGGTCACCCTCACGCTGGGCGAGTCGAGTCTCACCGTGCCGGCCGAATCGGTCGAGACGCTTCGAGAGGACCTCGAGGCGGCCCTCACCGATCGCCAGACCTACCTGCATACGGTCGGCGAACACCGGCGAGACGGCGCCTACGTGGTCGAACGAAGCGGTGCGGACTCCGCGGGCAACTCGAAGGTCTTCGATTCCTTCGACGGCCTCGAACGACTGGCGGAGCGGCTCCCGGACGAGGTGACCGCCGAGGACCTCTCGCGCGTCGGCCTCACCGGGGGCCGGCGACACATGGTCCTCTGGCACCTCGTCGAGCACCCCGCCTTGCCGTTCGACCTGAAGAGTAGACAGCCACTCACCGCCCGGAGGGTCGACGACGAGTAGGTTTTTGCCAGCCGGGTCGCATGATACGGTCATGCAACCCAGACCAGCGACGTTCTCCATCGTCGCCCGCGACCCGGACCAGGAGGCGGTGGGAATCGCCGTCCAGTCGAAGTTCGTGAGCGTGGGCTCGGTCGTCCCGTTCGCCGCGGCCGACGCCGGGGCGATCGCGACCCAGAGTTTCGCCAACGTGGCCTACGGCCCGAAGGGGCTCGACCTGTTGCGCGACGGGTACGAGGCGAGTACCGTCGTCGAGCGCCTCACCCAGGCCGACGAGGAGGCCCCGAGTCGTCAACTGGGCATCGTGAGCGAGGACGGATCGGTAGCGGCGTTCACCGGCGAGGAGTGTTTCGATCACGCGAGCGACCGCCAGGGCGAGAACTACACCGTCCAGGGGAACATCCTCGAAAGCCGCGAGACCATCGACGCGATGGCCGAGACCTTCGAAGAGACGGAGGGCGGACTTCCGGAGCGATTGCTCGCCGCCCTCCACGCTGGCAACGACGCGGGTGGTGACAAACGCGGCGAGCAGAGCGCGGCGATGTACGTCGCGAAACCCGAGGGTGGCTACGACGGGAAGAGCGATCGGTGGATCGACGTCCGGGTCGACGACCACGAGCACCCCATCGACGAACTCGAACGGGTCTTCCGCATCTACGACGTGACGCTTCTGGAGCGCGAATCACCAGATTCCACCGCAGAACTGCGGGGCGATACCGCCGATGCCGTCTTCGAGACGCTGGCATCGCTGGAGCTGTACGACGGGACGCCGACTGGAACGGTGGGCGAAGCGGAGCGGGAGGCCCTCGAGGCCTTCCGGGGGATGAACAACTTCGAGAACCACTCCCTGGAGGTCGTCGAGGACGCCCTCGCACGTGGCTGGGACGAGGCCGAGGGGGAGGGGGAAGCGAAACTCGTGAACGCCATCTGGCACGGTCTCTCCCGACTCGAACGGCGGTAAGTGGTGACGGAGAGCGGAACCGGCCCCGGTCGTTTTTGCGCTCGGTCGTCAAAGAGCAGTATGCGCGACGAATCCGAGATCCGCGAGCAGTACGAATTCCTCGTCGAACAGCTCGAGAGCGAGGAGATGAACCACCAGGGGATCCGGCAGATGTTCACCCACTACAAACGCGCCCTCGGCTGGGTGTTGGAAGAAGAACATATCTAGGCGCGCCGGGCGCTGGCGGTACATTTATGTTCGACGGGCCGAATGGCTCAACTGACGCTTCGCTTTGGAGGGCCGAAGCGTCAGCGGGGACCAATCAGGGCGGCAGCGAGGTCGGTTTTCGACCTCGCTTCCACTTCCGCTCGTGTACTACCGATCGAGTAGCGGAGCCGGTCCCGTACTCGTCGACAGTGTTCTACGAGATTTCGAGCGACTCGTCCGCCGTCTCGCCGTTCTCGTTCCACTCGAGTTCGAACTCCACGCTCAGTTCGGGGGCGCCATCGCCGGTCTCCCGTTCGGCCTTGACCTCGAACTCGACGGTCTCCGGTGGGTCGAGGGTGACCGTATTCTCGCCGCTGGTGAGCGAGACCGAATCGCCGGCCTCGAGTCTGTCGGCCACTGCGCGAAGGTACTCCGCGACGTCGGATCGCGACTGTCGAGACTCCGTGACGAACAGCACTTCTTCTGGCATGTCAGTACGTTGGCGTCCAACAGTCATAAGTCTCCGGTTGCCACCAGTCGTTTCAGCGGGTTGGTACGCCGGGAAACCCGGCAAGTGCGGCGATGACAACAGTATATTTATAGTTTCGTGGTAGTAAGATGTCTTTAGGGACAGACATATGTACGACCTGACAGGCTTTCAGCGAGATCTCCTCTTCGTTGTTGCCGGGCTGGAGGAACCACACGGCCTCGCGATCAAAGAGGAACTCGAAGATTACTACGAATCGGAGATCCACCACGGCCGACTGTATCCGAACCTCGATACGCTGGTCGACAAGGGGCTCATCGACAAGGGCCAACGCGACCAGCGGACGAACTACTACACCGTGACCCGTCGCGGTCGTCGCGAGATAGATGCACGCCGCGACTGGGAGTCCCAGTACGTCGCCATCGAGGAGTGACGTCATCTCGGCTCGGGACCGCGCTCCTCGGCGTTCTACGTAGCTTCGCGGGTAGCGTCGTCCTCTGACAGATGTACGATACGTTCCCCCTTCCCGTTCTTTCCTTCGTCCCGTTCGTGCTCTGACGGGTCGGACGAGCCACTCCTCCCCCCCCCCCGGGTCGCACCGGTCCCAACGGTAAATCCCAGACCACGGATTCGGCGGTGCGTTACTGTCCGCCCGATGGGACCAGACTCGCACTCCCGGTCGATTCGAGAGCACCGTTGCGCGATTGGCTCCGAGAGAACTACGGGGCACGTCGCACCGGCCGGGCGATCATCAGGCCACGTCGGACGGTCCAGGCGATGGATCGTCCGTATCGTCGTCTCGGCTGGAGCGACGGTCGACCACGTCACCGGCCGAATCGTGCCCCCCACCGCCCCCGTCGTCGGGGGGTTGTCCATCAGGCTCGTCCCGTCCGCCCCGTCGGACCTCGCGTCCTTCCACCAGTTCGGGGAGGACGAGGTCGGCGAAGTGGACGACCAGGACGAGCAACATCGGTCCGAGGAACAGGCCATACCAGCCGAAGAGGAGGGGGCCGAAGACGTAGGCCATCATGACCATCCCGAGGTGGAGGCCACGCCCGGAGACGTACGGCCGGAGGACGAGGTCGGGGATGACGTCGACGACGACGAACGAGACGACGACGAAGAGGACCGGGAACCAGAGTAGTTGCGGGGTCTGGTAGGTGCCGTAGACCAGGTACCCTGCGAGGGGGAAATACACGAGTTTGATCCCGATGACGGGAACGAGGCTCGCGATACCGGTCAGAAGGCCCAGCAGCGTCGAATAGGGGATTCCGATACCGGCAGGCGAGACGATGTCGAGTGCACCGTAGACGATGGCGCCGATGATACCCGTGAAGAAAGCATTGAGGATGTTGCCGAAGAAGATGATACTGAAATCACGGTCGACCCGGAAGGCGTAGGTCTCGAGGACGCCGTCGGCGTCCGTAAAGCGCTCCGTGAACCAGTCGGCAAGCCGGTGGTCGTCGCGCAGCAGGTAAAAGGAGAGGAGGATGATGACGAACAGGTGCAACGCCGCGGTCCCGAAGAAGCCGACGTACGCCCCCGCCTCGCCGAGGTTCTGCCAGACGGCATCGACGCTGATCTGCTGTGAGAGGATCGCGACCGGGTCGGTGACGATCCCGGAGATGTCGACGTACGGTTCGATGAACGTCTCCACCTGGCCGATGTCGAGACCCTGAGCCTCGACGAGTCGACTGAACTCCTGTAATCCGATGGCGATGGTGTACGCGAGCAAGAGGATGGCGGGGAGGATGATCAGGACGAGGGAGATAGCCGCCGCGAGCGACGGCGGTCGGACGACCCGTCGCAATCGGCGATAGATCGGTCGGGTCGCGTAGTAGACGAAGAGTCCGAAGACGAAGGTACCGACGAACGAGACCAAGAGGTACGCGAGGAACGCCGCGAGTAGTCCGGCGATGACCCACCAGCCGAGCTGCGCCCGGCCCATCTCCCACGGCGTCGACATACGGTATCCGACGGTGGCTAGCCTCTAAACATTGTGGATGAGAAACAGGAGTGTGTCGTGCCCCCGGTGAATGGTCGAAAAAGTGTGAAACGGCCTCAGTCGGCGCCGGCCGCGGACGGAGTCGGTCCGGTCTCAGCCTCGTCCTGATAGACGATCTTCCAGCCGGTCAGCCCCATCACGACGAGGATCACCGGCGAGAGCAACCCGAAGATGTAGTACGGCGCGTACGAGACGACGGGCACCCCCATCGCCGCGGCCATGTACACGCCGCCGGAGTTCCAGGGGACCAGGGCGGACGTGGTCGTCCCCGATGCCTCGATGGCACGCGAGAGGTTCCGACTGTCGAGGTCGTACTCGTCGTAGAGGTTCCGGAAGGTCATCCCCGGTACGACGATGGCCATGTACTGCTCGGCGGCCAGGACGTTGACCACGATCGCGCTCACGGCCGTCCCGGCGGTCACGCCAGCGACGGAACTGACGGCCTCCCCGATGTAGTGGGCGATGGCCGCGAGGATGCCGGTCGCCTCGAAGATACCGCCCAGTGCGAGGGCGGCGACGACGATGGAGATCACCCAGATCGACCCCGAGAGCCCGCTACTCGCCAGGAGATCCGTCACGAGCTGGACGCCGGTCTCCGGACTGGTTCCGTAGTGGACCGTCGACCACGCCGTCGAGAAAGCCGTTCCCTGGTACAGCGTGCTCACGCCGACACCGGCGAAGATTCCCGCGGTGAGCGAGGGAAGCGCGGGGTAGCCGTACAGCGCGAGGGCGAAGGTCAACACCAGCGGTGCCAGCGTCAGCGGTGATATCGCATACGTCCCGGCGAGGCCGCTCTGGATCTCGGCGACCCGGCCTGCGGGAATCGTTCCGGCCGCATCGAGTCCGAGGAACGTGAAGAACACGACGGAGAGCCCGAACGCGATCGACGTCCCCGGGCGCATCGCCCGCACGTGGTCCATGAGTTCGGTATTGGTCACGGCCGCCGCCAGGTTGGTGGTATCCGACAGCGGGGAGTTCTTGTCGCCGGTGTACGCACCCGAGAGGATCGCACCGGCGGTCATCGGAGCGGGGATGCCGAGACCGGAGCCGATACCGACCATGGCGACGCCGAGCGTCCCTGCCGTGGTCCACGACGAACCGATGGCGAACGCCACGATGGCAGCCAGGACGGCCGCGAAGGGGAGAAAGACGGTCGGCGTGAGGAATTCCAGCCCGTAGTACATGATCGTCGGGATGGTCCCGGCGTCGATCCACGAGGCGATGAGCATGTAGATGACGAAGAGGATGAGGATGGCCTGGAGCCCCATGAGGATGCTCCGGCTGATGCCATCGTAGAGGGTAGACCACGAATAGTCGAAGTAGTACCGACCCATCAGGGCGGTGAAGACGATCCCCCAGAGCAACGGCATCTGGGGGTCCAGTTCGAGGAAGACGATACCCACCGAGAGGAACGTGAGCATCGCGACGACCGGAACGAGCGATTCGATGAGCGACGGTCGTCGTTCCGGGTCGACGTCCTCGTAGAGTCGTGGTTCGAAATCGAAGGCCATTACGACGCCCCCGAACAGCCGATTCGACGACGTTCACGACGGAACACGTCGAACGGAGTCGTCCGATTGGATGACGGATCGATCGTGTCACGTCCCGGCGAGAAGAAAACGGTGGCCCGGCGTGAACCACTATCGGGTCGAATCATTCCAGATGAACGACCCGAAACGACGTACATAAGGTTTCTTGTAACGCCCTCGGGTGTGAATGTTTACCACAGTCCACCCCCCCCCCCCACCCAATCGATCGGGTGGCACCGAGGCACCGGGTCGTCGGGCCATGGGGTTTGAGATATCCAAACTCGTATGACCACCACCCGCGTCCGTGATGGTATGAGCGAGCGCGATTCGGAGGACGGGCCCCGCCGGATCAAGTCCGTCGGGACGATCAGCGACATCCTGCGAACGATCCAGTTCCAGGACGCGCCGACGTTCGTCGACGTAGTGGACGCCATCGACCTGTCGAAGGGGACGGTGCACACCTACTTGTCGACGCTCGAAGCGGAGGGGTTCGTAACCCGCGAAGAGGACGTCTACCGGCTCGGCGTTCGGTTCATCCCGATGGCCGAGACGGTCCGAAACGAAACGAGACTCTACCGCGCGGCCCGAGAGGAAGTAGAGACCCTCGCACGGGAGACCGAGGAGTACGTCCACCTGACCGTGGCGGACCGCAACAGAGAGGTGACTATCGACGAGCGACGTGGGGACAACGCCATCGCCATGGATTACCACCTCCGGATGCGCGAGGCACCACAGCATCTCCACTACACCTCGACGGGCAAGGCGATGTTGGCACATTTCGCCCCCGAACGCGTGGACCGCATCATCGAAACGGAGGGGCTCGTCGCCCAGACCGACCAGACGATCACCGACCGGGAGGAACTGGCCGCCGAGCTGGCCGACATCCGGGATCGAGGGTTCGCGGTCAACGACGAAGAAGAGGTTCGGGGGATGCGATCGGTCGGCGCCGTGGTTCGCGGCATCGAGGACGACGTCGCCGGCGCCATCAGTGTGACCGCGCCCAAGCGCCGATTGTCCGGCGACCGGTTCCACACGACCGTGCCCGAACTCGTGATGCAAGCGGCGAACATCATCGAGGTGAACCTCGAAACGGCGGTCATGGACGTCTGAGGTCGCCGTCGGCCGTGCGGTGGTCTCGAGTGCTGTACTTAACGCCAGCGGTGTTCGAGCATATCGAACCGACGAGAGACGACGCCGACGATTCGTCACGAAAGTAGCTGGACATGCAGGCGGATTGACGGTCGTCCTGACAGCACTGTCCGACCGATTCGACGACCCCCTCTGGCAGGCGGTATCGCGACGGAATGAGTTTGATATATCCAAACAGTACTGGCCGGGAATTTCACAACCAGATAGTATCCACGATATTTCTACGACCGCCGACCAGTATAGCGTAAATTTATGTATGTTTGTCTAACAAGGGACGTACATGGAGCGCGCAACCGCAGAACCCGACGTCACCGCCCTTCCGGGCGAACTCGCCAGTGAATGGGTCGACTTCCACCACCAGAATGCCGCGACCAGCACCTACGTCTACGACTTCGTCTGGGACATCACCCAGGACGCCGCGGGACCCTTCGTCACCGACGTGGACGGCAACGTCCTGATGGACTTCACCAGCCACGTCGCGGCCTCCCCGCTCGGGTACAACAACCCGAAGATCATGGACAAGTTCGAGGAGTTCGACCTGGTCGATCCGATGAAGATGGCCGGCCAGGACTTCTACGTCGCCACCGACACGACGAGTCCCGAGGACGCCGGCTTCCCCGGACCGGCCCACCTGATGGACCGACTGACGGACCTCACCGACCACTACGGTCTGAACACCGTCTTCCTCTCGAACTCCGGCGCAGAGGCGGTCGAGAACGCGATCAAGATCAGCTACGACTACCGTGACGGCGCAAAGTGGGCGATCACGTTCGACGGCGCCTTCCACGGTCGCACGCTCGGCGCCCTCTCGCTCAACCGCTCGAAGTCCACCCACCGCCGCAAGTTCCCCGAGATTTCAGGGGTCCACGATATGCCGTTCTGCCAGGACAGGACCTGCACGCCGGAAACCTGTGACTGTGGCTACTTCCCGGGCGACTCGGAGGTCTCGGAACTCCGCCGTCGTCTCGACCCGGACTCCGGAAACATCCACCCGGACGACGTGGCCTACATCATCCTGGAGCCGATTCAGGGCGAGGGCGGCTACAAGATACCCAGCGACGAGTTCATGCGGGACATCGCGGACCTCACCGATCGCTACGACATCCCCCTCGTCGCCGACGAGATACAGTCCGGCGTCGGCCGCACCGGGGAACTCTGGGGGTCCGATCACTTCCCCATCGAGCCGGACGTCATCACGAGCGCGAAGGCGCTGCGCGTGGGCGCCACCATCGGAAAGAAGAAGATATTCCCCGACAAGAAGGCCAGACTCTCCTCGACCTGGGGAGCAGGCGACATCCTGGCGTCGGCACAGGGCGTGTTCACCATCGAGGCCATCGAGGAGTACGACCTCATGCAGAACGCCGTCGACCGGGGTCGGCAGTTCGTCGAGCGACTCGAGGACGCCGCCACGGACGCGGTCGTGGACGTCCGCCACAAAGGGCTCATGATCGCCGTCGAGTTCGACACGAAGGACCGCCGCGAGGCGGTGGTGCAGGCGCTCCTCCAACGTGGCCTCCTCACGCTCGGCTGTGGCGTGAAGACCCTGCGTTTCCTCCCGCCCCTCGACGTGACCGAACGCGAGATCGACCTCGCCGCGAGCCTCGTCGAGGACGCCCTCGACGACTCGAAGGTCAGGCGGGTGGGTCCGTCAGTGAGCGATAGCGAAGATACGATCTGATCGACCGAGACGGTCGAGCTAGAACTGATAGCGGCGCTGGTCCTCGTCGTCCGGCTGGGGAAACGCCGCCCCACCCGTCATCTCCTCGTAGGTCATCCCCGAGAGGTACTCGTCGTAGGTGACCTCGTAGCGAGTCCGGAGGTGGAAGTCCAGTTTGCCGGTGTCCACCGTCGACTGGAAGAGGAGGTGGACGGCACGCTGGACCAGATCGGTCGGGTCCTCGGTGTCCAGTGCGGCCGCGAGGAGCGCGAGTTCCGTTCGACTCTCCTCGTCCAGCGAGACGTCCAGGTCACGGAGGTCGGCGTACTCCGCGTCGACGGCGTCGGTCAGGTCGTCCAGACTCATAGCCTCCGTTCGGGCAGGTGGCCGGAAACGCGTTTCGCCTCGGGCGCCATACATAAGCCCCCAACACCCCTTGTCCGGGCCGATGACGGAGCAGGAGTGGTCGCTCCCGCCGGACCGACGGGCCGTGCGGCGTGCGCTCGTCGAGTGGTACGAGACCGACCACCGCTCGTTCCCGTGGCGCGAGACCACCGACCCCTACGAGATACTCGTCTCCGAGGTGATGAGCCAGCAGACCCAACTCGACCGGGTGGTCCCCGCCTGGGAGGCCTTCCTCGAACGCTGGCCGACGATCGCGGACCTCGCCGACGCCGACCGGGCGGACGTGGTCGGCTTCTGGTCGGGGCACAATCTCGGCTACAACAACCGGGCGAGGTACCTGCACGAGGCCGCGAACCAGGTCCGCGAGGACTTCGGGGGCGAGTTCCCCGAGACGCCCGACGAGCTACAGGAATTGCAAGGAGTGGGACCGTACACCGCCAACGCGGTGGCGAGTTTCGCCTTCGATGCGGGTGACGCCGTCGTCGACACGAACGTGAAACGGGTGCTCTTCCGCGCGTTCGACGTCCCGGACGACGACGGGATGTTCGAGGCCGCCGCAGCAGCGCTCATGCCCGACGGCGAATCCAGGGTCTGGAACAACGCCATCATGGAACTCGGCGGGGTCGCGTGCGGGAAGACCCCCCGGTGCAACGAGGGGGAGTGCCCCTGGCGCGAGTGGTGTCACGCGTACGAGACGGGGGATTTCACCGCGCCCGACGTGCCGACCCAGCCGCGTTTCGAGGGGAGTCGTCGCCAGATGCGCGGGCGGGTGATCTCGGCACTCGAATCGAACGGCGAACTCGCCCTCGACGAACTCGGGCCCCGAGTGCGGGTCGATTACGACCCGGGCGGTGAACGGGGCCGCGAGTGGCTCGCCGAACTGGTCGGCGATCTTGCGGACGACGGCCTCGTCGAGGTGATCGGCGGGGAGGGCGAGGACGAGACGGTTGCCCGTCTCCAGCGCTGAAGAGACGTCGGTACCAACACAAGGCCCGACCGGGACGGTTTTTTGCTCGCGAGGAGACCTGCCACTATGACAGTACGAATCGCGGCCCTGGTCGGCAGTCTTCGAGCGGGTAGCGTGACGCGAATCGCCTCGCGAGAGGCGCTCTCTGCGGCCGAGCAACTGGGTGCCGAGACCGATCTGATCGACCTCCGCGAGTTCGAGTTGCCGATGTACGACCCGGACGCGTCCGACGCGGGGGACGCCATCGCGCTCAGAGAACGCCTCCGCCAGGCCGATGCAGTCCTCCTCGGGACACCGATGTACCACGGGTCGTACTCCTCGCCGATCAAGGTCGCCATCGACTACAGCGGCTTCGACGAGTTCGAGAACACCACCGTGGGCCTGCTGGGGGTCGCCGGCGGGAGTTTCCCAATCACGGCACTCGAACACCTCCGTTCGACGATGCGGGCGCTCGACGCCTGGGTGCTCCCCCATCAGGCCGCGATACCGAACGCATCCTCGACGGTGGCGGACGGCGAGATCGTCGACGAGGACATCGCGGAGCGTGTGCGGACGCTGGGCCGACGGGTCGTCCAGTACGCGAACATCGAACCGGATCCACTCTCCTTCGAGGGTGCTCACAACGCCAAGGAGGTCGAGGACACCTGACGGTCACGGGCGAAGCAATCGATTTTTGTCCGCGACTCTCCGCATCGAGCACATGCACGCCATCACGAACAGCGGGTGGGTCGAGGTCATCACCGGGTCGATGTTCTCCGGGAAGACCGAGGAACTCCTCCGTCGCCTGCGCCGCGCGGAGATAGCCGGCCAGTCCGTCGCCGCGTTCACCCCCGCCATCGACGACCGCTTCGGCCAGGAGACTCTGGGGTCCCACGCGGGCAGTTCCTGGCAGGCGACCGTCGTCGACAACGATGGGGCGGGCGTCTGGGACGTCGTCGACGTTCTGGACGGGGAGGAGGTGGTCGCCATCGACGAGGCCAACTTCTTCGATCCGCCGCTCGTCGATGTGGCCCAGGAACTGGCCAGTAGTGGCCGGCGTGTCATCGTGAGTGGCCTCGATCAGACGTATCGTGGCGACCCCTACGAACCCGTGCCCCAACTGATCGCGACGGCCGAGTACGTCGACAAACTCCAGGCCATCTGCACCGTCTGTGGCGAACCTGCGACCCGGACCCAGCGCATCGTCGACGGCCAGCCAGCCCACGTGGACGAACCGACGACCATCGTGGGCGCCGACGAGTCCTACGAGGCGCGCTGTCGGAACTGCCACGTCGTCCGGACCGGCTGACACCGTCCCGGGCTGATCGACACCATCCAGG
>JBNJDE010000029.1:0-20610 GCA_051744605.1 Halobacteriota archaeon | reverse complement strand
TTCCGCGTCCTCGGTTCCTGCCGCCGGTTCCGCGTCCTCGGTTCCTGTCGCCGGTTCCGGGTCGGCATCGGTCTCGGGCGTCGCTTCTGCGTCGGCTTCGTCGCGGTCGGCCCCGACTCCCGCCGGCGCTTCGTCGGCCTCGTCCTCCCGGCCGGCCGCCGCCTCGATGACGTCGTCGTCGGCCGGGTCGATGGGGTCATCCACGGCCGATTCGTCCGGTTCCGCCTCGGTCGGGTCCTCGGTTCCAGTCACTCCCGCAGAAGGAACTGCCTCGGGATCCGCGTCTGGGTCGTCCACCCTGCCCTCGTCGCTCGGGAGTTCCGCCGTTCCGCCCTCGTCGCCGGCCGCCGATCCGTCTTCCGCGGCGGGGGAGTCCGCCGATTCGTCCTCGTCGGCGGCCGGGTCGGCGACGATGATGTCCGCGTCGTCCCCACCTGCGTCGTCGGTCGTGGAGTCCGAACCGGCCTCGTCTTCGTTCATCCAGTCCCGCGGGAGCGGTTCCTCGAGGATGCCGTACGCGATCTCGCGGAAGGACTGGGCCGCCGGACTGCTGCGGTCAGCGACGACGAGCGGGATCCCCTTCGCGGCGCTCTCGGCGACCGCACTGTCCTCCGGGACCGACCCCAGCACGGGGACGCCAAGCCGGGACGTGATGGCCGAGGGCGACTCGCCGGTCGAGACGCCCATCCGGTTGACGACGACGCCAGCCACCGTCCCGCCGATGCGGTCCACGATGTCGCCGGTCATCTCGGCGTTGTGCAGGGCGGCGTCGTCGGGGGTCGTGACGAGGATCACGCTGTCCGCGAGGCCCAGCGGCAAGGCCGCGTCGTAACTCAGTCCAGCGCCCGTGTCTAACACGACGACGTCGTAGCGCTCGCGGAGGTCGTCGACGACGTCCCGCAGACCGGCGGGGTCGGCTCGACCGAAGGGTTCGACGCCACGACTCCCGACGACTGCGTCGAACTCGCCCGGCGCGGCCCGGAGTACCTCCTCGATGGCGGCGTCACCGGACAGGGCGTCGTGGAGGGTCGGGGACGCCGTCTCGACGTCCAGCATGTCCCCGAGGTTCGCCATCCCGAGGTCGACGTCCACGACGACGACGGTCCGTCCCGCTTCCGCGAAGGCGGCACCCAGGTTGACGGCAGTGGTGGTCTTGCCCACCCCACCCTTGCCGCTCGCCACTGCGTACACACGCGAAGTAGCCATTGATACCGGTTCTACGACGGTTGGGACATAAAGGATTGTGCAGGCCTGGCCCCGAAACGTCCGCGTTCGGTGACAGTTAGAACCCTTTGCCGAGGAGTTCGCGAGCGATGATGTTCTTCTGGATCTCGGAGGTCCCCTCGTAGATCTGGGTGATCTTGGCGTCGCGGTAGAACCGCTCGACCGGGAAGTCGTTGACGTAGCCCGAGCCACCGTGGATCTGGACGGCCTCGTTGGCGACCTCGACGGCGATTCGCGATGCGTACTCCTTGGCCATCGAGGCCAGCATCGTCAGGTCGTCGCGGTCCTCGTCGACGGCCCACGCCGACTTGTAGGTCAGCTGGCGAGCGGCCTCGGTCTTGGAATACATGTCCGCGAGCTTGTGCTGGATCGCCTGGAACTCACTGATGGACCGGCCGAACTGCTCGCGTTCCTGTGCGTACTCGAGGGCCGCCTCCGAGGCCCCCTTGGCGATCCCGACGGCCTGGGCGGCCACCATCGTCCGGGTCTCGTCGAAGAACTGCATGAGCTGGAGAAAACCCATCCCGCGGGACCCGATGAGGTTCTCCTCGGGAATACGGACGTCGTCGAGGATGATCTCCGCCGTGTCGCTGCCGCGGACGCCCAGCTTCCCCGTGATCTTGTCGGCCTTGAAGCCGTCCCGGTCGGACTCGACGACGAACTGGGAGAACCCGGAGTAGCGGTCCTCGACGTCCGGGTCGGTCTCCGCGATGACGACGAAGAAGTCGCCGACAGACCCGTTGGTGATCCACATCTTGTTTCCGTTGAGGACCCACTCGTCGCCGTCCTTCTCTGCGCTGGTGGACACGGACGAGACGTCGGAGCCGGTGTCGGGCTCCGAGATGGCCGACCCCATGATGGCGTCACCCTCGGCGACCGGGGGCAGAAAGCGCTCTTTCTGGTCCTCGGTACCGAAGCCCATGATGGCATCGGCGCCGAACGAGGCCGCGACGATCGAGAGCGCGATGCCGGGGTCGACGGCGAACAGCTCCTCGCTGATGATGGCGACGTCGAGGGCGGAGTAGCCCGCTCCCCCGTACTCCATCGGGATGTTCGCGCCGGTCAGGCCCATCTCGGCGGCTTTCTCGACGACGTCGTAGGGATATTTCTCCTCGACGTCGAACTCGGTGGCGACCGGTTCGATCTCGTTTTCGGCGAACCGACGCACTTCGTCGCGAATCGCAACCTGCTCCTCGGAGAGTTCGAAGTCCATACTACCCCGTTCTCGGCTATCCGGCTTCAAATCATTGGAACTGCTGACAACTACCACACGGTTCAACCGGGCACCCCGAGTGTCAAAGCATACTTACCGTCCGACCGGCTAGAATCGTCCAATGAGCGGCACGCAGGCGGAGGAGTCCGAAGACCGACGAAAATACGAGTTTCGGAAGGTCATCGAGGACCTCCAGGAGCGCCGGGGCAGCGGCACCCAGCTCGTCACCATCTACGTCCCCCCGGACAAGCAGATCTCGGACGTCGTCGCCCACGTCACCCAGGAGCACAGCGAGGCGGCCAACATCAAGTCCAAGGACACCCGGACGAACGTCCAGGACGCCCTCTCGTCCATCAAGGCCCGGTTGAAGTACTACGACAATCCGCCGGAGAACGGCATGGTGTTGTTCTCGGGGGCGATCGACGCCGGCGGCGGGCAGACGGACATGGTCACCGAGGTGCTGGAGAACCCGCCCCAGGAGATCCAGTCCTTCCGATACCACTGCGATTCGGAGTTCCTGACCGAGCCACTCGAGGGGATGCTCACTGACAAGGGCCTCTACGGCCTCATCGTCCTCGACAGACGCGAGGCGAACGTCGGCTGGCTCAAGGGCAAGCGCGTCGAGCCGGTGAAGTCGACCACCTCGCTGGTCCCCGGCAAACAGCGGAAAGGTGGCCAGTCCGCCCAGCGGTTCGCCCGCCTCCGCCTGGAGGCCATCGACAACTTTTACCAGGAGGTCGCGGGGATGGCCGACGAACTGTTCGTCGCCGAACGCCACGAACTCGACGGCATCCTGGTCGGTGGTCCCTCGCCGACGAAGGACGAGTTCCTCGACGGCGACTACCTCCACCACGAGCTCCAGGACAAGGTCCTCGGCAAGTTCGACGTGGCCTACACCGACGAGTCCGGCCTCTACGACCTCGTCGACGCCGGCAGCGCCGCCCTCGCGGACGCGGAGCTCATGCAGGACAAAGACGACATGGAGACCTTCTTCAAGGAGCTCCACGGCGGCGACCTCGCCACCTACGGGTTCGAGCCGACCCGTCGCAACCTGGTCATGGGCTCGGTGGAGACGTTGCTCATCAGCGAGGACCTCCGCCAGGACGTCGTCACCTACGAGTGTCCCAACGGCCACGAGGAACGCGAACTCGTGGAGTCGCGACACGCGACGCCCGAGTACGAGTGCGAGGAGTGTGGCGAACCCGCGACGGAGGCCGACCGCGAGGACGCCATCGAGCACCTCATGAACATCGCCGACGACCGGGGGACCGAGACCCACTTCATCTCGACGGACTTCGAGAAGGGCGAGCAGTTGCTGACCGCCTTCGGCGGCGTGGCCGGCATCCTCCGTTACTCGACCGGCGTGTAAGGCGGCGAGCGATCTGCCTTTTGCGTGGATGGCGAACAGCCGACACGAATCTCCGCACCAGGGAGTCTCAAAACCTGGTGGATCCCGCGGGGCGGTGTGTCGGACTCCCGCCTCGGCCTGACCCGCGCATCGAAGCGATCGATGGCACGGGATGGGCCGGTCCCGGTACAAGAAGCTTAGGCGAGTAGCTGTTCGAGCTGTGCCCGCCGTCGGTCGATGTCGAAGTGCGGGTCGATGGCGTCGTCGCGGGCCAGTCGGTCCAGAACCAGCATGACGTCGACGCCGAGGGACTCAGCGTGGCGAGCCACCGCGTCTATCTCCGCCCGGTAGAGGGCGAGCGAATCCACGAGCGCCAGGAGCGTCGCCACGGTCGCGCCGGCTTCGTCGGTGGGGAAGGCCCCGTGGACGGCCGACCAGTCGGGCGCCTCGCTGGGCGGGTCGTCGAGTGGCGTGACGGTCAGACAGTGCGTGCAGAGGGCGCCACCCGGGCGGTCTTCCGGCATCGCGTCGCTGACGGCCGCCGGGATGACGAACGCGACGGTCGTGGCCTCACAGTTCGGACACCGCATACCCCCCTCGACGTGAGGAACCGAGAAAAGCTTACTCGCTCGCGGCGGCCTCGGCCTGCGCTGCCTTCGCATCGCGTTCTTCTTTCTCTTCGCGCTCCTTTTTGGCCTTGACCTTCTTCATCCGGAAGATCTCTTCGCGCTCCTGTTCTTCGAGTTTCTGCTGGATGTACTCCTGGTTCTCGTAGAGGTCCGGCAGGAGTTTGAACTCCAGGGCGTTGACGCGCCGCTTGGTCGTCTCGATCTCCGTCAGCATCTTCTTCATCGCCGTCTCCACCTCGGCGGCGAGCACGATGGAATCGAGGAGGTCCTCGTAGGCCTCGGCCGCCTCGTCGATGTGGGCGCTCGTCCCGAGGACGCCGTAGCCGCGCTGATCGAGGGTCTTCTTGACCTTGCTCGACTCGATCTGGGGAACGACGACGCCCATGATGTTCTTCGACTCGACCGTGATCTCCGGGTGCTCTTTGAGCGCCGCGGCGGCACCGCGGACCGCGACGTCGCCCTCGATGGCCCGGGCGGAGTCGATGGCCTCCTGGGCGCGGTCGTAGTCGGCCTCCATCTCCTCGCGGACGTCCTGGGCCTGGTCGAGGATGTCCATGAACTCCATGATGAGGCCGTCACGCTTCTGTTCGAGCGTGTCGTGGCCCCGCTCGGAGAGCTGGATGCGATCCTCGATCTCCATCAGGTTCTTTCGCGTCGGCTTGACGTCTTCTGCCATGGTGGTATGGGTCTAGGCCTCGGCTTCGGGCGCCTCGGCGTCCTCCTCGGCGTCCTCGGCGTCCTCGATGTAGTACTTCTCGATGAGCTCCTCGTCGATGCGGTTGAGCTCCGACTTGGGGAACTCGGAGAGCAGTTCCCACCCGATGTCGAGGGTCTCCTCGATGGTGCGAGCCGTCTGGAAGCTCTGCTGGACGAACTCGTTCTCGAAGCGATCCGCGAAGTCGAGGTACTTGTTGTCGCGCTCGGAGAGGGCCTCGCGGCCGACGATGTTCACGAGGTCGCGCAGGTCCTCACCCTCCGCGTACGCCGCGTAGAGCTGGTCGGAGACGTCGGCGTGGTCCTCGCGGGTGAGACCCTCGCCGATCCCCTCGTCCATCAGCCGAGAGAGCGAGGGCAGGACGTTGATCGGGGGCTCGACGCCCTGAGAGTTGAGACTCCGGTCGACGTAGATCTGTCCCTCCGTGATGTACCCGGTCAGGTCCGGGATCGGGTGGGTGTCGTCGTCGCCGGGCATCGTCAGGATGGGGATCTGGGTGATAGATCCATCCACACCCTCGATGCGACCCGCCCGCTCGTAGAGCTGGGCCAGGTCGGTGTACATGTACCCGGGGTAGCCACGACGGCCCGGGACTTCCTCGCGAGCCGCACCGATCTCGCGCAGCGCCTCGCAGTAGTTGGTCATGTCCGTCATGATGACGAGGACGTGATAGCCCTTATCGAAGGCCAGGTACTCCGCGGTGGTGAGCGCGAGTCGCGGCGTGATGGTCCGCTCGACGGCCGGGTCGTCGGCCAGGTTGAGGAAGACCACGGAGCGCTCGAGCGCCCCGGTCCGTTCGAAGTCCTCCATGAACTCGTTGGCTTCTTCGGCCGTGATCCCCATCGCGGCGAAGACGACGGCGAACTCGGAGCCCTCCTCGCCTTCTGCCTCCTCCTCGGGGACGGTTGCCTGGCGAGCGATCTGGAGCGCCAGGTCGTTGTGTGGCAACCCGGACGCGGAGAACAGCGGGAGCTTCTGGCCGCGAACGAGCGTGTTCATGCCGTCGATGCCGCTCACGCCGGTCTGGATGAACTCGGCGGGGAACTCGCGAGCCGTCGGGTTGATCGCGGCGCCGACGATCTCGCGGCGGTGCTCGGGGACGATGTCCGGGCCGCCGTCGATCGGCTGCCCGGAGCCGTCGAGCGAGCGGCCGAGGAGGTCCTCGGTGACGGGCATCTTGAGCGTCTCGCCCAGGAAGCGCACGGATGCGTCCCGGCCGATCCCCTCGGTCCCCTCGAAGACCTGGATCGCGACGACGTCGCCGGCGGTCTCGAGGACCTGGCCACGCTTGACCGTCCCGTCGGGCGTCTCGATCTCGACGATCTCGTCGTACCCGATGGGCTCGTCGGTCTCGACGTGCACCAGCGGACCGCTGATCTCGGTGATTGTCTGGTACTCTTTCATTCGTAGGCCTCCCGGAGTTGGTCGGTGATTTCCTGCTCGACCTCGTCGATGAACGGTTCGTAGTCCTCGGTCGTGCCGATGCGGTTCAGCCGCGGCGCGGCCTCGATGGACGTGATCTCCTCGATGGGGACGCCGGCGTCGAGTGCCTCGAACGCCTCGTCGTGGTAGGTCTCGATGGCACCCAGGATCTCGTAGGTCTTCGCCGGTTCGCAGTAGGTGTCGACGTCGTGGAGGGCGTTCTGCTGGAGGAACGCCTCGCGGATGTAGCGGGCGATCTCGAGCGTGAGCTGCTGGTCCTCCGGCAGGGCGTCCTTGCCGACCAGCTGGACGATCTCCCGCAGTTCGGTCTCCTCGTCGAGGACGTCGACCGCCCACTGGCGGATGTCGGGCCAGTCGTCGGCGACGTTGTCCTCCCACCACGGGTCGAGCTGGTCCTTGTACAGCGAGTAGGACTCGTTCCAGTTGATGGCCGGGAAGTGTCGCCGTTCGGCGAGGTCCGCGTCCAGCGCCCAGAACGTCTTCACGATGCGCAGCGTGTTCTGCGTGACCGGTTCGGAGAAGTCACCGCCGGGCGGCGAGACCGCGCCGACGACGGAGACCGACCCCTCGGTCCCGTTGAGGTTCTCGAACAGGCCGGCGCGCTCGTAGAACTCTGAGAGCCGCGCGGAGAGGTAGGCCGGATAGCCCTCCTCGCCCGGCATCTCCTCGAGTCGCGAGGAGATCTCGCGCATGGCCTCGGCCCACCGCGAGGTGGAGTCGGCCATCAGCGCGACGTTGTAGCCCATGTCGCGGTAGTACTCCGCGAGCGTGATCCCCGTGTAGATGGAGGATTCGCGGGCCGCGACCGGCATGTTGGACGTGTTCGCGATGAGCGACGTCCGGGACATGAGCGGATGGCCCGTCTTCGGGTCCTCGAGTTCGGGGAAGTCCTCGATGACCTCCGTCATCTCGTTGCCCCGCTCGCCACAGCCGATGTAGACGACGATGTCCGCGTCGGACCACTTCGCGAGTTGTTGCTGGGTGACGGTCTTCCCGGAGCCGAAGGGGCCCGGGATGGCCGCCGTCCCGCCCTTCGCGATGGGGAACAGGCCGTCCTGGACGCGCTGGCCCGTCACGAGGGGTTCGCGCGGGGTGCGCTTGTCCGCGGCCGGTCGTGCCTGGCGGACCGGCCACTCCTGGTGCATGGTGACCGTCTCGCCGGAGTCGAGTTCGACGATGGGGTCGGTGACGCCGTGGGTCCCCGACTCGACGGCGGTGACTGCACCGCCCTCGTAGTCCGGGGGCACCATGACGCGGTGCTCGATGCTCACCGTCTCCTGGACGGTCCCGACCACGTCGCCGGGAGCGACCTCGTCGCCCTCCTCGACGGACGGTTCGAACTCCCAGGTCGCGTCCATGTCGATACCGGGAGCGTCGACCCCGCGGTCGATGAACGCGCCCATCTGCTCTTCGAGGACCTCCAGTGGGCGCTGGACGCCGTCGTAGATGGAGTCCAGGATGCCCGGACCGAGGTCGACCGTCAGCGGTTCGCCGGTGTTCTCGACTGGTTCGCCCGGTCGGACCCCGGAGGTCTCCTCGTACACCTGGATGGTGGTGATCGTGCCTTCTATCTCGATGACCTCGCCCATGAGCCCTTCGTCACCGACGTACACGACGTCGTTCATCTGGGCGTCGAGGTCCGTGGCGGTCACGACGGGACCGCTCACGCTTTCGATCTGTCCGCGTGTTGCTCGTTGTGTCTGACTCATTCGCTGTCTCCTTCCTCCGCCATCAGGTCGATGCCGATGGCACGTTTGATCTGTTCGCGGAGTCCGCTGCCGCCGGCCGCGCCGCTGCCGAGCGTGACGAAGACGGGTTCGACGCTGGTGTCGACCGCCGTCTTCGTACTGCGCGAGAGGTGTGCGAGGTCGTCGGCGTGCATGACGACGATCCCGATCCCCTCGTCCTCGAGGACGCGTTCGACGGCGGCGTCGAGGTCCTCGTCTTTGTCCCCTACCGCGACGTTCTCGAAGCGACGGACGCCGGCGAGCCGGAACCCGGTCGTGAACTCGGGACTCCCGATGACCGCTATCTCCTGACTCATAGGTTGACCAGCTCCGCTTCGATCTGTTCTCGCTCGAGACCGGCCTCGAGACCGCGGGCGATGGCGCGGATATTGTTCACCTCGCGCTCCTTCGCGACCACGTACGCGAGGACCGGACACACCGAGAGGGGATAGACGTGAGAGAGGTAGTCCGCATAGGACACGATGGCCCCGTCGAGTGCGTGTTCGAAGTCGATCAGGCTCTCGGCGGACTCGAGGTCGTCGATGGCCTCGGAGAGGTCCTCGCCGTACCGGCTCTCGCGAATCCGGGCGAGCAGTTCGTCCCGATTTCCGGCGAGCGACCGGATCTCCCCGGCATCGAAGAGCGACCCGCCCTCGATGAAGTACTCCGCCGGATCGATGTCCGCGCCGGAGCGCTCGATGCGCAAGGCGTTGCGCATGTTGCGGAAGTCGATCTCCGCCTCGAGGAACTGCTCGTAGAGCTCAATCGCGCGGCCCCCGTGCAGCGTCTCGCCGGCCAGTCGTTCGTAGTACGCCCGGTCGATGGCGTTCTCGAGTGGGACGAGCAGTTCGGTCTCCTCGTACTCGGCGTAGGCGTCCTCGATACCGTGACCGATGGTGGTGTCCGCGAGGAGGTCGGTGGCCGCCTCGATGGAGTCGGCGGCGACGAGCGAGTCGAGAAACGCTTCGTCGAACTCGCCGGCGTCGATGAGGTCGGCTCTGATCTCCTCCTCGGTGGCCTCGCTGTAGATACCACGGAGCACGGTCTTCGCGTTCCACGCGTCGAACTTGCGGAGGTACCTGGCGACGAGGTCGTACAGCCGACCGTTCGACCACCGGAGCAGGTCGTCGAAGTGCTTCGCGATGTTCGCGTTCAGGGCGTACTCGATGAGGTCGACGCCGTCGTAGCGAGCACCGAGGTCGGTTATCTCCGCGCCGTACTCGGTGTCCTCCATGAATCGGGCGATGCCGCCGGGGCCCATCCGGAGGAGTTTTCGGTACTCCTCCTCGCCGAAGAGCGCCGACCGGCGGTGTCGCACCCTCGCGACCACGTACGCGTAGTTGGCCGTGCCGATGGCCCTCATTTTTCCTCGAAGATTCGTGCGCTGACTGCCTTGAGGTTGTCCTCCCAGACCTCCTCGAGCAGCGAATCGAAGGTGTTGTTCACGCGCACACGGGACTGATCGCTCTCGACCACGACGCCGCCGAGGCAGTCGATCTCGCCGGCGAGTTCGAAGCGATCGTAGTCCTCGAGGATGCTCTCGAGCAGGTCTGTGTCCGCCGCTCGCGTGTACACCTCGAGCGTCGCGTCCTCGTCGAACTCCTCGTCGGCGGCGTCGAGCAGGACGCGGACGAGTGCTTCGCGGTCCTCGTCCGGGAGCGCCTCGATACGCCCTTCGAGTTCCTCGCGGACCGACGAGAGCACCTCGCGGCGGGCCTCGAGCCGTTCCTGTTTGGCCTCGAGGTTCGCGCTCGCGATGCGCTGTTCGCGCTTGCGCTCTATCTCCCGTTCGACCTCGCGTTCTGCCGCTTCGCGGATCTCCACGGCCTCCTGCTCGGCGTCGGCGACGATGGCCTCGGCGCGCTCCTCGGCGGCAGCGTCTATCTCCTCTGCGCGTGCACGGGCTTCCTCTCGAATGTCCTCAACTACCGTATCCAGACTCATTGTGATAGAAAGAGGGTATCAGACCAGGAAGATGGTCACCAGCGCGAGAATGACGAGCGTTTCCGGCAGGACGGTGAAGATCAGCCCGGTCCCGAAGAGGGACTCGTCCTCCGCGATGGCGCCCATCGAGGCGGCGCCGATGCTGCTCTCCGCGATACCCGCACCGAGGGCGGCGAGGCCGACTGCGAGTGCGGCGGCGGCCGACGGGGGGATGGCTGCTGCTTCTGCCTGTGCGATCAATCCGAGGTTCGTGAGTGTGCCAATCATGCGTTATCAGTCCTCTGTCGTGTAGTTTCGCTGGTGTCCGAACGGGTGGTATTTCGCCCCACCGCCATCATAAAACTTCCCAAAGAACTCCACGTATTCCAGGCGTACAGCCTGTAAGCCGGCGCTCGTGATGCCCAGGCCGAGCACGATGATGTGCCCGACGACCAGGACCACGACGCCGCCCAGGATGCCGATGGCACCCATGTGGATCAGCCCGGGGAACATGATCGCCGCTTCGCCGAACTCGGCGATGGCGTGTTGGGGGGTCTCGTTGATGAGGAAGTGGAACTCCCCATCGTGGGTGTATGCGCCGAAGAAGAGCAGGTTGACGACGAGCGCCATCCCCGCCTTCGCCAGCAGAACGGCCGCGATACGCGTGTACGATAGGATGTTGACGAGTACGTTCAGGCTCTCGAGGGCGCCGACGATGCCCTCACCGAGCAACAGGAGGCCGAGGCCGATGGCCGCGACGGCCAGTCCCAGGACGCCGACGCTCTCGGGCAGCCCCGCGAATCCGAGGGCGTAGGCGACGTTCTCGGCCGGAATCTCGGCCGTCGGCTGGTTGAAGACCTCGTAGATGAACGCCGGCTTTCCCTCCATGCCGTGGCGGCTGAAGATCCAGGCCCACACGCCGAGCATCAACAGCGCCCAGGAGCCGGATTCGTAGACGGCGTCCTTCAGACCGTGTTCCATGTCCTTCAGGAAGGACAGGACGTACCCGCCGGTGACGTGGACCAGCCCGGCGGCGAGCGTCAGGAGCAGCCAGGCCCGAGCGTAGGCGATGTAGTGAGGCTGGAAGCCCTTGTGCATCGGTGCGCTGCCGCCCCAGAGCAGGTCGGCGACGAAGTGCAAGCCGAAGAACTCGCCGTAGAGGAAGCCGAACAGGATGGTGAAGACGCCGGACCAGATGGCGACGCCGCCGAGACTCCGCACCGCTTCGCTGTCGGTGCGTGCGGCGATGGCGTACCCGGCTGCCACGTAGATGAGTCCGTACCCGATGTCGCCGATCATGAACCCGAAGAACAGCGGGAACGTGAACAGGACGAGCAGCGTAGGGTCGTACTCGGAGTATCGTGGGCGGTTGATCGCTTCGACGATGACCTCGAAGGGTTTGGCCAGACCCGGGTTGTCCTGGATGACCGGTGGTTCGTCGTCCGCCTCGAACACCACGCCACCGTCCGCGGCCGCCTCCGTCTCTTCGGCGGGGGCGTGGTGGCTGTTGGCGTACTCGCGGTACTCGGCGACCTCGAGTTCTTCCAGTTCGATCTTCTCGTCGGCGGCCGCCTCGACCGTCGTCTCGAGTTCCTCGTATCGGTCGGTCGGAATCCACCCTTCCGCGACGAAGGCGTGGTCCGTGGTCGCGAACTGGAGGGGAATCTCCGTCTGCTGGACCTCGATGCTCAGTTTCTCCTCCGCCGCGAGCAGAAATCCGGCGTACTCCAGCCGGAGTTCGTCGAGTTCGTTCTCCACGCGGTCGAGGCGCGACTCCAGCTGTTCCCGGCGGTGTTCGAGTTCCGCCACGTACGACGCCGGATCGCCGGTGGCGTCCGGGACCTCGAGTCGTTCGAACTCGACGCCGACGATGGCGTCGTCCAGGACGCCCGATGCACCCGACGCCGGGTACACGAACGCGGCGACGATGCCGTTCGACGATTCCAGGCCGTAGGCATCGCATTCTTCGTGATCGGCGAGTGCGGCCGAGAGTTCCTCGGCGTCGCCCTCGCCGACCGCGACCTCCAGCGTCTCGTAGCCGCCGAGCAACTCGAGGTCGAGACCCAGGTGGACGAAGGGTTCCGCCGTCTCGATGGCGTCCTCGACGGAGCGGAGGTCCTCGCGGATCTCCGCTCGGCGGTCGTCGAATTCGTTCACCGCTTCGCGGACCGTCGGCAGTTCCTCGGCGATGTCCGCCTCAGTGACGATCCGTGTCGGGCCCGCGTCCTCCTCGGTGACCTCGAGCGTATTCTTCAGCGAGCGTACCGTGACCAGTCGGTCGGCCGCGTCTTCGGCACCGGACAGCGGCGTCCCGGTGTCGAACCCCTCGATCGTTCCGTCGTAGTCCGAGAAGTGGACCAGCCGGAGTTCGTGGATCGCCTCGATGACGTCCCGCATGACCGTGCGGGACCCCGCCATCGAGACCTTGCTCATTTGCTCAGGTCTGAGCATGCACCGCCTCCTCGAACCGGCTGAGCGCGAACGCGACCGCGTCGTCGATGCGCTCCGCTGCGTCCTCGACGATGGCCTCCCGCTCCTCGTTGCCGGCCTCGAGGATCCGTTCTCGCTCAGCCTCGATATCTTCGAGCGCGGACTCCATGCGCTCTTCTTTCAATGCTTCGGCGTCCTCCCGGGCCGCTTCGATGATGTCGTCGGCCCGCTCTCGGGCCTCGGCGATGCGCTCGTCGCGGGCGCTCTCCGCCTCGGCCACCATCTCGTCGGCCTCGGATTCCGCATCCCGTATTGCTTGTAGAACCTCTGCACTCGGCATACGCGTTTCCCGGTCGAACCTTGCAGGACGGCGTATATGGGAGTTGCGAAACCCCACGGCGGAACGCAACCCCTATGTGGCCGTTCTCCCACCGTTTCTACAATGGGCATCCTCGAAGACAAGGCCCGGGCACGCCGGTTCTACAAGTACCTCTCGAAGGTATACGACCGGGTCAACCCCTACATCTGGAACGAGGAGATGCGCTCTCGGGCGCTCGACATGCTCGACATCGACCACGACGACCGCGTCCTCGACGTGGGCTGTGGGACCGGCTTCGGGACCGCGGGACTGCTGGAGTACGCTGACGAGGTCACCGGTCTCGACCAGAGCATCCACCAGCTCGAGAAGGCCCGCGCCAAATTCGACGGCGACTCGGTCAGGTTCACCCGCGGCGACGCCGAGCGCCTGCCGTTCGCGGACGACTCCTTCGACGTGCTCTGGTCCTCGGGATCGATCGAATACTGGCCGAACCCGGTCCGGGCCCTCCAGGAGTTCCGCCGGGTCGTCGAGCCAGGCGGGCAGATCCTCGTCGTCGGACCGAACTACCCGCCCTGGCCCGTCATCCAGCAGTTCATGGACGCGATCATGCTCTTCTACGACGAGGAAGAGGCCCAGCGGATGTTCGAGCAGGCGGGCCTCGAGGACATCCGCCACCGGGCGATGGGGCCCGCGCACTTCGGGGACCTAGCCCTCGTCACCGTCGCCCGGTCGCCGATCGACTGAGGTCTCCGCGCTCGCCAGGACCCGGTCGCCCTGGAGCACCTGCACTTCTACCGTGGACCCCACGTCTATCGCTGGCGCGTTCGTTCCGGCGACCGTGAAACTCGCCGTGTCGCCGACCCGCAACCGGGGGTCGCTCGCGGAATTGAACGCACCGGTCGGTCCTGGCTCGAAGCCGCTCGTCGAGAAGAAGGGGACCGGAGGCTGTGTCGCCAGCGGTCGGCCGTCGACCGAGACGTGAAGCGTCGTCGATTCGACGTCTATCGGCGGCCCGCCCCGATGGGAGACGGTTATCGTGCCGGTGTCGTCGGCCGTCGCCGATATCGCGACCGACTGCGCCGGCGAGGACGTGGCCATCGGTGTCGAACCCACGACCGACGTCCCAACGGCCGCGAGCAGTATCGTCAGGAGAACGAGCGTGATGGTGCCCACGGCGGGCGAGATACCCCGATCGGTGGCCCGTGATGCGGTCATGGCGCCGGGTTGCTCGGTCCCGGTATTTCAACGCTGGGTGAGCGTCCCGTCGACGGGTTCCAGGTCGTTACTGGCGGGATCGACCTGCACCTCGACGCTGGCATCCTCGGAGGTCACCGTGACGGTGTACTCCTCGGCGGGACTGATCGCCCAGACCACGCCGTCCCGATCGGAACTCTCCCCGACTGCGGTCCCGTTGACCGAGACGTCCGCTGCGACGGGGGCGCCGGTCGCGTTCGTCACGTTCACGCGGACTGGACCGCCCGGATACGTGTCCGAGACCCCGACGACGAGGTCACCGGTCTCGATCCACTGCGAGTCCGTCGCCGGGGTGTCGGCGAGCGACTTGGTCTGTTCTTCCCTGAACGGTTCACCCGTCGAGGCGTCCAGCGAGGAGTGGATCGTCCCGTGGCCGTGGGTGTACTCGACCACGTAGACGTCCGACCCGAGCGCCCCCATGCTGATCCGCTGTTTGTTCTCCGAGGCCCACGGGTAGAGTTCGGCAAAGCGCCCTTCCGCCTCGTCGAAGGTCAGCCGGCCGATGTCGTCGTCGCGGTTGTCGGTCCTGACCGTCTCGCGCACGTACTCGTTCCCGTCGAGGGTCGCGAGCGTCACGCCGTTGGTGGAGACCCCAACGAAGGTCCGTTTCGACGGACCATCGCCCTGGAGCGCCGCCGCGAGTTCGGCCCGTACCGGCCCCTGCAGCGTCGATAGTTCGGCCCGAATCTGGGCGCGACGTTCGTCGCCGACCGACACACTATCGAGGTCGTCGATCGCCTGGACGGTCGCCTCGATCGACGACGCACGGGCGTGAATCTGCCCCAGGGTTACGAGGTACGACTCGGCGCTCATCTCGCCCGCCACGAACGCCTCTCGCGCGGCCCGTTCGTCCTCCACGAGGGCCTGTGTGCGACGGTCGACCTCGTCGGTCGCGTTCCGGATGGCCACACGTTGTTCGTCCTCCGACTCGGCCTGGGCTACGGCCTCGGTCACGCGGTGCTGTTCGAACGACTCGACGAGCCCACCCGACTGGGCGTCGACCGCCCGGGTGACGACGAGGTCCGCGCGGTCGAACGTCGCGGCGTCGATCGACTCGAGGACCAGCACGTCAGTGGTGTTCGCCGAGATGCCGTCGACGGTCCCGGCCGCACGCTGGTCGGTCGTCCCGGGCGGGGAGACGCCGACCACGGCGCCGGCACTCGCCAGCACCACCAGGGCGGCCAGGAGGGCAGGGACCGCTCGATCCATGCGAGCCTCTTTCGCGGCGATTGATAAAAGGAATGCGGAGGCCCGTCATCTCCGCGGAGATGGGAGAACCGTTACAATAGAAACTACTTTCACCCAGCGGCGGTGACCACCTACAAATGCGCCGGGTAGCCCTCCTCCTGGTGGTCCTGAGCGTTCTCGTGGCCCCGATGGCCGGGAGCGCACAGGCCCAGACCGCGCCCCCCGCCCCCGATACCCAGTTCCACATCACGGTCCAGGAAGACGGTGATGCACGCTGGGACGTCACGGTCAGGATCCCCCTCGAGAACGAGACCGACGAGCGCGCGTTCGAGACGCTCCGGACCGAGTTCGAATCGGGGTCGGCCGACGACACCCTCTCGGTGGACCCCTTCCGCGAAGCCGCCGCCCGCGTCTCCGAGCGGACGGGACAGTCGATGACCATCACCCGGATCGAACGCACCACCGACGTCGGGACCGTAAACGGCACGCCAGTCGGTCAGCTCACCCTCTCGTTCACCTGGACCAACTTCGCCGAAATCGGCGAGGACGAGGTGCAGGTGGGAGCGGCCTTCGCTGGCGGCTGGTTCGGCGACCTGGGTCCCAACCAGACCCTCAGCATCGAACCGCCAGCGGGGTACAAGGTCCACACGGTCGAACCGCTCCAGGCCATCACGAACGGAACGCTCCAGTGGGACGGCCCCCAGGCGTTCGGACCGGGCCAGCCAGTCGTGACGTTCGAACCGATACCGCCAGGCCCCCTGCCGGTCTCCCTCCCGGTCGCCGCCTCCATGGCACTGATCGCCGGCGTGGTCGTCGGGGGTCTCGTCCTCCTGGGCTGGCGACGGGGCTGGGTGCAGTCCGTCGCGGGTGATGGGTCTTCGGCCGAGACCGACGACGCCCCGACGGAACCCGAACCGGCAGCCGACACGGGTCCGGAAGCGGGACCCGAAGAAACGCAAGTGGCGCCACCACCGACCACCGAGGAGGCCGACGAAGCGGCGGACCTGGAACTCCTCAGCGACGAGGAACGGGTCGAACGATTGCTCGAAAAGCACGGCGGCCGGATGAAACAGGCACGCATCGTCGAGGAGACCCGGTGGTCGAACGCGAAGGTCTCCCAGTTGCTGTCCTCGATGGCCGAGGAGGACCGCGTCGAGAAACTTCGACTCGGTCGAGAGAACCTCATCTCCCTGCCCGACGAGGACACCTGAGTCAGTCACCGACCCGGCCGGTCGCGCCCGGTACCGACAACCCCCAGCACGCGGTGTGCGGTTTCACAAACGTTTACGTCCTGCCGTCACAACCCAATCGATGATGAAGATCCTCGTCACCGTCAAAGAGATCGCCGAAGTCGCCGACGACTTCCAGATCGCCGACAACGAAATCGAGGAGACGTACCTCGAGTACGACCTCAACGAGTGGGACGACTACGCCGTCGAGGAGGGGGTACAGCTCGTCGAGGAGGGCCTCGCCGACGAGGTCGTCGCCGCGACCATCGGCCCCGAACGGTCCGAAGAGACGATCCGCATGGCCCTCGCGAAGGGAGCCGACCGCGCCGTCCGCGTCTGGGACGACGCACTCGAGGCCCAGGACCTCATCGACGTCGAGACCAAAGCCGATATCTTCGCCGCCATCGTCGAGGAGGAGGAACCGGACATCGTCCTGACGGGCGTCCAGGCCAACGACGACAGCTTCGGCGCGACCGGCGTCGCGCTCGCCGAACGCATCGACTACGAGTGGGCCGCCGTCGTCAACCGCCTCGAGTTGGATCTCGACGAGGGCGTCGCGCACGTTCGCCGCGAACTCGAGGGCGGGCTCGAGGAGCTCACCGACGTCGACGTCCCCGCCGTGTTCACCATCCAGACGGGTATCAACGAGCCCCGCTACGCCAGTCTGCGTGGGATTCGCCAGGCCCAGTCCAAGGAGATCGCCCCGAAGACCCTCGCAGATCTGGGCCTCGACGAGTCGGACGCCGACTCCGTCCTCCAGGTGGCCGAGATGTTCGAGCCCGAAGCCGAGGGCGAAGCCGAATTGCTCGAAGGTGACGCCAGTGAGCAGGCCGGACAGCTTGCGGACGTCCTCGCTGACGTGGGGGTGCTCGGCGAATGAGCGACGTGCTCGTCGTCGCCGAACACCGCCGGGGCGAACTGCGCGACGTCAGCTACGAACTCCTCACGGCCGGGCGACGGCTCGCCGACGCCGCCGAGGGCGACCTCCACGTCGCCGTCATCAGCGGTGACGTCGAGGCGTACGCCGATGACCTCTCCCGCGAGGGCGTCGACGCCATCCACACCGTCGCGGATGGCGAGGAGTTCAACCACGACCGCTACGTGACAGCCCTCGAGGCGCTTGCTGGCGACCTCGAGCCCGAGTTCGTCATCGCGCCGAACAGCGTCAACGGCCTCGACTACGCTCCGGCACTCGCCGGCCGCCTCGACCGCCCGCTGGTGACCGACGCCGTCGCCGTCGACGTCGACGGAGAGGGACTCGTCGTCAACCGCGAGATGTACGGCTCGAAGGTCGAGACGGTCATCGAGGTGGCCGAGGGGCCCTTCGTCGTGACCGTCCGCGGCGGCGAGTTCCCGCCCGCCGAGGCAGTGGCAGAACCCGAGATCACCGCCCACGACCTCGACATCGGCGACCTCGGCTCTACGGTCACGGGCTACGAGGAGGTCGGTGCCGGCGACGTCGACATCTCCGAGGCGGACTTCCTGGTCTCCGTCGGCCGCGGGATCGAGGAGGAGGAGAACCTCTCGCTCATCGAGGACCTCGCGGAGGCGACGGGCGCGACCATCTCCTCCTCGCGTCCCATCGTCGACAACGGCTGGCTGCCCAAGAACCGCCAGGTCGGCCAGTCCGGCAAGACCGTCACCCCCACGGTCTACCTCGCCATCGGTATCTCCGGTGCCGTCCAGCACGTCGCCGGGATGAAGGGCGCCGAGACGATCATCGCCGTCAACAAGGACCCCAACGCGCCAATCTTCGACATCGCCGATTACGGGATCGTCGGCGACCTCTTCGACGTCGTCCCCGAACTCATCGACGAGCTGAACTGACCGCCTGGACGCGTTCAGCGTCCGGACGGGCGCACTGCTTCGTTATGTATTTCCGCGGCAGTCACCTACTGGTCCACGATGGAGTACGTGGAGGCCCGTCGCGACGCTGTCGAAGGGCGCCTCCGGGACGTGGTGGCGGCGGTGGATCCGCCACGACTCCGGGAGGAGCTCGAGCACGTCGTCCTCGCCGGCGGCAAGCGCGTCCGCCCGACGTTGACGATTCTCTCCTGCGAGACAGCGGGCGGTGACGTCTGGGCGACGGATGCGGGTCCCGAGAACCCACTGCAGGTCGGTCCGGATGGCGACCTGGCGCTGGACTTTGCGGTCGGTATCGAACTCGTCCACAACGCGTCCCTCGTCGTGGACGACATCATCGACCGGTCGACACTCCGACGCGGGACGAAGAGCGCGTGGTCCCAGTACGGTCACGGCCCCGCCATCGTGGCCAGCGACGGGCTGCTCGGAGAGGCATTTCATCTGTTCTCAGCCGATCCACGCGCGCTCGAAGCGGTCTCGAAGGCCCTGGTCGAACTCGGCGAGGGCGAGGCGACCGAACTGGTCGACCAGCCGACGACCGAAGGGGAGTACATGGAGCTCGCGCGCCGAAAGACCGGTGCCCTGTTCAGGGCCGCCGCCGAACTCGGCGCCATCGCCGCCGACGCGAACGGCCCCACCATCGATGCCTTCGGCGAGTACGCCGAACGGGTCGGTATCGCCTTCCAGATCAGAGACGACGTCCTCGATGCGACGAGCGACGCCGAATCGCTCGGCAAGCCGGTCGGCCACGACGACCAGATGGAACGCCCCTCTATCGTCAGGGTCACCGGACAGTCGCCCGAGACGCTGACGGAGCAGGCTCGCGAGGAGTCACGGCAGGCACTCGCCGCCCTCGACAGCATCGATCCGGCCAACGGGCAGGCACAGGCCTACCTCGAGGACCTCGCCGTCTTCGTCGCCGAACGCGATAGCTGATCAGGCCGCTTCGGCCCGACGCGATTCCACCACGGCGAACGCCAGGGTGCTCAACACGCTCACCAGCGTGCCCACCGTGAGGACCGCCGCCAGTTCGGCGAGCGTGACGTAGCCGAGGAAGAACGCCGAGACGGTGTGCAACACCGCGGCGATGGCCGCGACGTAGAACGGGGCGTTGAGGTATCGCCAGCGGAACCGTCCCGAGAGGTACTCGTCGGTGATCTGTCCGAGACTCGTGGTGAGCGCTGCCGCGGCGAACCAGCGCACGGAGCCGTAGAAGAGCGCCGAGACCACCTGGCCGGCGCCCGGCTCCCCGCTCGCCTGTAGCGCCTGGAGATGAGACAGCCCCTCAACGCCGCCGACGACGAGCAACGCCGCCGCCACGACGTAGGTGATGAGCGTGACCCGGCCGGTGTAGAGACTGTCCCGGACGCGCGAGACGAAGTCGTCCACGCTGTCCTCGAGGCCGAGTCCACGGAAGAGCGCGTACAGCCCCACCATCGCGGAGGAGATGCCGAGGACGGCACCCGGGAGACCCAGGAATTCGGCGAGCACCGCCAGCGGATAGATGAGAAGCAGGACGCCCAGCGGCACCAGGATCGTCCCCCGCGTCTCCGGGTCGTTCATCACCTGCTTGAGGGTGTAGTACATCGACTCGAGGTCCTGGGCCTGCCTGACGACCACCCGACGGACCGAGTCGATGGGTGCTCGCGATCGGATGACCGGAACGACGCTCTCGTCCTGTGCCCCGTCGGTGACGACCACGATGCGCACCTGGTCGGTCGACTGGATGGTCGCTAGCACCTCGTCGACCTCCCGACCGACCTTCCGGTTGGCTGCGACGTCCCCCCGATCGGTACCGGTGACCGCTGCCACCTCGACCCGCTCCTCGCCGCCGAGCGTGTCGTGCAGTCGGACGCCCTCGAAGAGGACGTTCACGTCGCTGTCCTCGGGGTCGGCCTCGGCGAGCGAGACCGCGGCGTGTTCGACCTCGTTCCGCCCGATGACCGGCGTCGGGACGCCGGTCTTGCGACCGAGGTCGTCGTCTAAGTCCACACAGAGGACCAACAGCATCGACTCGGAGTTGTGCGGTGAACGCTAAATGTGTTCGGGCGATGGGCCGTGCCTGCAGTGGGTCTCGGGGGTCGTGGGTCGCTCGTCCCTCGCTC
>JBNJDE010000028.1:0-20997 GCA_051744605.1 Halobacteriota archaeon | reverse complement strand
CCGCCACTCGACTCCGCGTTCGTCGTTCGTTGCTGGCTGCCTGGCGGTTCGAAGCTCTTGATGTGCAATCCGTCATCCCCATCGCCAGAGTCGCGTTCGTCGTTGCGCGCTGCCGGTTGGGTCCGTTCTGCTGGGGCGGGAGTGGCTTCGGGGTCGTGCCCGTCGTCCATCTCCCCATTCGTCGATTCGGCCGACTGCCCGGTCGAAGACGGCTCCGGTTCTTCCGGGGAGTCCGACCCATCCCCATTCGTGATGGCGTCTTCCGATGGTTCCGACGGTTCGGTCCGATCGGGGCGCTGTTGGGACGTGACTGCCGATGTCGTACCGTCTGTCGTCAGATCCGGTCGGTTCTCCGGTGATATCGTCGGCGTGTCGGCCGCGTCGTAGGTGCGTTTCCGACGGAACTTGACGGTGCGGATCATCTCGTCCCAGTCGGTCATCATGATGCCCTCACCGGTGGCGAGCTCCTGGACCTCCTGGGCCTTCTCCGAGCCGAGGATGGACTGGACGACCTGGGTGTCGTTCTTCCAGGTCAGGCGATGCCAGACCAGCCAATCGCACTGCGTGATGAACTCCTTGTCGACGGCCGCCGGTCGCTGGGACATACCGGCCAACCCGAGGCCGCGTTTGCGTCCCCGCTTCGCGATCCGGATGAGCGTCTCTCCGAGGTCGTCCAACCCCCCTTGCTGTGGCAGGAATTCGTGAATCTCCTCGACGACCACGAGAAACGGCTTCCGGGCCTCCTTCTCCCGACTGAACAGGATCGTGATGACCTGGTCGACGAAGTACTCCGCCGGATCCATATCCATGACCTCCGAGAGGTCGATGATGACCGGTCGGTTCCGGTCGAGACAGAGGGTCACTACCTCCTCGGGTTCGGTCTCGCGGAGGGGCATATCCGCCTTGTCCGTCGCGCCGATGTGGACGACCTCGTATCGTTCCTTGAGGGTGTAGTACTCGCCCTCGATATCGACGATGAGCAGGGGGAATCCCCGTTCCAGCAGCTCCTCGATGATGACACTGGCCGAGTTACTCTTTCCGGAGCCACTCTTGCCGAAGATCACGCCACGCCCAGTCAGCACCTCGATGGCTGGCAACGAAATCCCGTCCTCCGAGATGACGAGTTGTTCGGCATCCTCCGTCGACATCTTCTACCCTGATTTTCCGTCCCGGCGGTAAATACTTGCTGTGCGACACCCGGCCCAGTAGACTTTAGGCCCGCGCTGGTAATCGGGGAACAATGAACTCTCCCGGGCAATCCTTCGACGTGGGAACCGTCGGCCGGGCCGTGATTCCCATCCTCGGTTCCACGATATTGCTCACGGCGTCGTTTCTCGGTATCCTGGCGTTGTTGACGAACCAGGCGGATGGGTTCGCCGACCGCTTTCCAGTCTACGTCCTCCTGATGGCCATCGGATTCGTCGCCGCTCTCTTCTTGCTGGAGCGACCGAATCTCGAAGGAACCCAGATACTAGTCGCCACCCTCGGACTCACGGTGACGATATTCGCCGTCGTGACGCTCGCCGGCGAGGGGCTCACCTACGCGATGGCCAACCCCGACGAGGTGCTAGTCTCCAATCTCATCCTCTATCTGGTAGCCGCCGCGCTCATCGGGAGTGGACTGGCGTTCTGGTCGGTCCGCCACTGGCGCGAATACGCTTCGTACGTCCGGTAAAGAGCGAACGGTCCCCGGGGCTACTCGAAGCGGATTTCTGTCGACGCCGTTCGATCCGGAGCCTGCAATATCCCGCCCGTCGCCGCACTGGTCGCCATCGCCGCGTACCGTTCGAGGACTCCCGTCGCCTCGATCGTCGGCGGTGTCCAGGCCTCGGCTCGCTCGCGTAATTCGTCGTCGGAAACAGCCAGATCCAGTCGGCCCTCGTCGACGTCGATCTCGATGGTATCGCCCGCTTCGACCAGGGCGATCGGTCCCCCAGCGGCGGCCTCGGGGCTCGCGTGGCCGATTGCCGCACCCCGGGTCGCTCCGGAGAAGCGGCCATCGGTGATCAGCGCCACCCTCCCGGAGAGGCGTGGCGAACCGCTCACCTTCGACGTCGGTTCGAGCATCTCCGGCATGCCAGGACCACCACGAGGCCCCTCGTACCGGATGACGATGACGTCGCCGGGATCGATATCGCCACCGTCGAGTGCCTCGAGCGTTGCCTCCTGTGATTCGAACACGCGGGCACGTCCCTCGAACTGGCGCATCTCGTCGTCCATCGCGGCGGCCTTCACGACGGCACCGTCGGGGGCAATGTTCCCCCGGAGGACGGCCAATCCACCGTCGTCGTGTACGGGATCGTCTCGGGGCTGGACGACCGTACCGCCCCACTCGGCACCGTCGATTCGCTCGCCGATGGTCTTTCGATCCACTGTCGGTCGGTCGAGGTGGAGTTGCTCGGACAACTGGGTCAGGACAGCCGGGACGCCACCGTCGTCGCGGAGGTGCTCCATCCGCCACGGACCGGACGGGCTCATGTGGGCGAGATGGGGGGTCCTGTCGGCCACCTCGTCGAAATCCTCCAGGGTGACGTCGACACCCGCCTCCTGGGCGATGGCCGGTAGGTGCAACATCGTGTTCGTACTGCCGCCGAGCGCCAGGTCGACCATGAGGGCGTTCTCGAAGGACTCGCGGGTCAGCAGGTCCGACGGACGGACGTCCTCCTCGACGAGTCGCAGGATTTCCCCGCCACTTTGCTTCGCGATCGTCTGTTTCCGGCTATCGGTCGCACCGACCGTCGCACACCCAGTCCAGGAGAGGCCCAGCGTCTCCGTGACACAGGCCATTGTATTGGCGGTGAACATCCCGGCACAGGAACCCTCGCCGGGACAAGCGTTGCACTCGAGGGCGTAGAGTTCGTCCTCGGTCATCTCTCCCTCGTTGTACTTGCTGACCCCTTCGAAGACGGAGGCGAGGTCGGCTGGTTCTTCGTCGAACTCGCCGGCCGCCATATGCCCGCCCGTGACGACGATGGCCGGGATGTCGAGACGGGCGATGGCCATCAACATCCCCGGCACGATCTTATCGCAGGAAGCGAGCGCGACGATCCCGTCGAACCGGTGGGCATTCGTCATCAGTTCCACGGAGTCCGCGATGGTCTCCCGTGAGGGGAGACTCGATCGCATCCCGTCGTGCCCCATGGCGATGCCGTCGTCGACGGCGATGGTGTTGAACTCCAGCGGGGTGCCCCCGGCCTCGCTGATCCCTTCCTTGACGTACTCGGCCAGCTCGTCGAGGTGGACGTGGCCCGGAACGATCTCGTTCCAGGAGTTCGCCACGCCGATGAGTGGCTTGTGGATGTCGTCGTCCTCGAGTCCTGCCGCCCTGAACAGTGAGCGATGGGGTGCCCTATCTGCACCCTCCGTCACCTCGGCACTGCGCAGGCCCGCGTCTTTTGGCTGCTGTTCCGACATGCTACTGATCCTGGCTCCTCGTATCGGACCAGGCGTCTTTACGTCCCCGGTCGGTGCCGATACTGTGCATGTCTGTGGTGGTCGGAGCGGTGGCATATGGCTGTTGGTCGAACAGTTTCGTCACAGCGGTAGACACAACAGGAGGCGACGAACGGTTTTCGTCCGTCTGAACGCCCACTATCCACTGTCACCCGCCCGACTATTGGGACTCGAAAATACCCGAGCGCGCCGAATCCAGAATCGTCGATGGGAGACGCGATTTCTCGGAGGCGAATCGGGCAAAGACCTAACTCCCAGGTGAGCGAATATATAATCGAACCTATACATGACGCCCGGATTTAACGAGCATCCACGGAGGGTAGGCAGGTGAACGGTCGAGCCCTCCCCTGGTTCGTGGCGGCACTGGTGGTGCTGTCGATGGTTCCCACCCCCGTGGCGGCCATCGACGACCCGCGATTCGTCACCACCGTTCCGGAACCCAGGCTCACTCCGGGCGCCGAACAGGTGTTGACGGTCGAACTCGAGAACGACGCAGAAGACGTCGACGACCGCGTCGAGACGGCGACGAACGTTCGCGTCGAGGCAGCGGCCGGGGAGACGCCCTTCGACGTTCGATCAGGGCCAGAGAAGCTGGGCTCGATGGCCGATGGCGAGACGAGAGCGGCCGCAGTTCGACTGGCCGTTCCAACCGATACACCCGCAGGAGAGTACCGCATCCCGCTCACTGTCACGTACGAATTCGACGGTGACGAACGTGAGACGACGACGGTCTTCGCCGACGTCCGCGTCCCAGAACGACCGCTGTTCGAGATCCGCAATGTGAGCTCTTCGGTCCGAATAGGCGAACGGGGCTCGGTCCAGGTCACGATGTCGAATAACGGAACCGCGGTCGCAGACGATTCCCAGCTCGTCTTCGAATCGACGAACCCCGCACTCACCGTCGAGGGAGCGACCACCGGAATACAGCACGTCGGCGAGTGGGCACCCGGAGAGAACCGAACCCTCGAGTTCGACGTCGGTCTCACCGAGGACGCCTCCCTGCGCGAGTACGCGCTGACGATATCACCGACCTACGACGACGAGAACGGTATCGAGACGGCCGCACCGTCTCGGTCGATCGGTGTCACACCCGAACCGAGACAGACGTTCTCCTTCGACGACGTCCGAACGACCGGCTACGGAGACACGATCACGGTCCACGCATCGCTCACGAACACGGGCGGCCAAACGGTCCATTCCGTCCTGTCTGCCGTCTCGACAGCGAGCGAAACCGTTCGGTTGACAGATGCCACCGCGACTGCCGGGACCCTCGAACCGGGCGAATCGACCGACGTCACGTTCGAGCTGGAGACCGGCCCCGACACGGCCGCTGGGGAACGACAGTTCGTCTCCACCGTCGAGTACGAACGAGACGATGATCGCTCCTACGAGTCACAGCCCGTGACCTTCACCGCAGACATCCCTGCAGCGACCGACGTGCTCGAATTCGAACCGGTGAACAACACGTTCGGCGTCGACGAATCGAACCAGTTCGCCGTTCGAGTCACCAATACTGGTGACGTCCCGCTGACGGACGTGCACGCCAGCCTCGAGGTGCGTCCACCGTACGAGAGCGCGACACAGACCTCGTACGTCGCGACACTCGATCCTGGGGAGTCAGCCATGCTCTACTTCGAAGTGACGACTCCCGAGGACGCAGTAGAGACGACGGATGCCCTCCCCCTCACCGTCAACGCGAGTGATCCCGATGATCGGTCCGTATCCACGGGCCCGACGCTCGTCGAGATACAGATCGCGACACCCGACAGCCCGGCCGGCAGTACGACGAACCTGGTCATCGCGGCGTTCGTCGTCGTCCTCGTTCTGATCGCGGGCTGGTGGTGGCTCAACCAGTAGATCACCATGGCCGTAATCGACGTCTCCGGACTGACCAAAGCGTTCGGCGAGACGATAGCGAACGACGACCTCACGTTCAGCGTCGAGGCGGGGGAGATCTTCGGCTACCTCGGACCGAACGGAGCGGGGAAGACGACGACGTTGCGGACGCTGCTCGGATTTCTCTCACCCACGGAGGGGACCGCCACCGTCCTCGGGGCAGATATCCGGGATGAGGACGCCCTGATAGCGGCGAAACGCGACATCGGCTACCTCCCGGGCGAATTGAACTTCACCGAGTCCGTAACGGGTCACTCGTTCCTCGAGTACCAGGCGAGCCTCAAAGGGGACGACCGACTCGACGAGATGACGGATCTCTTCCAGCCGCCACTGGACCGGAAGATCAGGGAGTACTCCAGCGGGAATCGGCAGATGCTTGGCATCATCCAGACCTTCATGCACGACCCCGACCTCGTCGTGATGGACGAACCCACGCGGGGGCTGGATCCCCTCATGCAGGAGCGGTTGAACACGTTTCTCAGAGCGGAACGTGAAGCGGGGACGACGGTCCTGTTCTCCTCCCACGTCCTGGGCGAGGTCCGCCGTGTCTGCGACCGGGTCGGAATCATCCGCGAGGGGCAACTCGTCGCCCTCGAGAACATCGAATCGCTGCTTCGGAAGGGTGGGAAACGGGTACGGATCACTACGGACGAGCCAGTGCACGTCGAGTCACTCGACCTCGACGGCGTCATCGAGGTCGAACAGGTCGGCAGGGTGACCCGCTTTACGTTCACTGGCGATTACAATCGCCTCCTCGAGACGCTCTCTGCGTACTCCCTCGTCGACATGGAGATCGAAGAACCGCCGCTGGAGGAGGTATTCATGCACTACTACGGTGACGACGATGACTGACATCCTGAAGTACGAGGCGCGCCAGCGGTCCCGGGGGACGCTCACGCTCATCGTGGTGTTGAGTTTCTACCTTTACGTCCTCGTCTACATGTTCCCGACCATCGCCTCCGTCGGGGACGCCTTCGACGAGTACGTCCAGGCACTTCCGGACGCCATCGTCGCCAGTTTCGGCGTCGAGGCGATAACGACCATCGAGGGATTCCTCTCCGTCGAGGTGTATCAGTTCATCTGGGTCCTGATGATGGGGCTCTATTTCGCGTACCTCGGCGGCGACCTCGTCGCTGGCGAGATAGCGTCGGGGCGGATCGACCTCATCCTCGCGGCACCCGTCTCTCGAAAGCGATTCATCGTCGAGAAGTACCTCTCCCTGGTGGTCCCGATCGTCGCGATCAATCTCGTCATGCCGGTCGTGGTCCTCGCAGCCGTGATCAGTATCGGCGAAGCGATGTCACTCGCCGACCTCGTCGTCCTCCACGCGTTCTCCATGCCATACCTGTTGTCGACGGCAGCGATCGGGCTCGTACTCTCGGTCCTGTTCGATCGTTCGACGATTCCCCAGCGGGCGGGACTCGGCATCATCTTCGCTCTGTTCACCCTCGAATCGGTCACGGCGAATTCGGACTACGAGTGGCTGGGACTGTTCAGTCCGACCCATTACTACGATCCGACGGAGATCCTCGTCAACAGCGAATACGACGTCGCAGGCGCACTCATCTTGCTCGCTGGTGCGACGGTGCTCCTGATCGGCGCAGCGGAGTGGTTCCGACGGCGAGACGTCTGAAGTTCTGACCGCAGACGACGTGGCCGGTCGTTTACCTGGATTCTTCGCGGAGCCAGCCGACCTGGTTATCGTCGGTTAGCTCCGGTACTGGTCGGCGAGGTCGAGTGCCTTGGTGACGAGACTGTTCATCACCGACGTGTACTCGTCGAGTGCCTGGAACATGGCCGATGACGGTGTCTTGTCACCGACGTAGTAGTGGTAGGTAGTCGATGCGGCCACCGCGAAGACGGTGAACGCCACGAACGCTTTGACGAGACGTTTCACACCCATACTGTGACAGACGGTCGATACCCATCTAATAGTATCGCTGCCGACGGAGATATCGAGTATCACGACGGGTCGAAGCGCACGACCGCCAGCGACCCGTCGCGGACGGTCCGCGCTCCCGGACGACTGGGCACGTCGACCGATGGTGCACGAACCATCACAATCGAGCGTTGACGACATCATGAGTGTTCGGGTGGTATCCAATCTTGCTGGGTCACGGCGAGGGAATTCGAGAACCGCCACCTACGTTTATTACCGTCCCACGGGTTGTTTAAGTTGAAGCACATGTTCGATGACATTCTAGTCCCGACCGATGGGAGCGAGAACGCCGAACGGGCACTCGAACACGCGACGTTACTCGCCAGGGCGTACGACGCGACCGTTCACGGACTGTACGTCTTGAACGTCACGTACGCCGCGGATTTCGAGGGCGGGGTGGATAGCGAATCCGTCTTGTCGGCGCTCGAACGAGAGGGCGAAACAGCACTCGAAACCGTCGAGGACCACTGCGAGACGAAGGGGGTCGCCGTCAGGACTGCACTACTCGAGGGGCGACCTGCCCACCGGATATCGTCCTATGCGGACGAACACGACGTCGACCTGGTGGTCATGGGAACTCACGGCCGAAGTGGCGTCTCGCGTCTCCTGCTCGGTAGCGTCACCGAAACGGTGATCAGGCAGTCACACCGGCCTGTCCTCACCGTCCCCAAAGACGCACCCCCGGTCGAGGACCGCTATTCGGATCTCTTGGTCGCCACTGACGGCAGTGACGACGCGACTCACGCGACCGAGACTGCCGCCGATATCGCGACGCAGTTCGGCGCGACGATCCACGGACTCTACGTCGTCGACGTTGCGTTCACTCGCAATCAGCTCATCGAGGAGTCGCTCACCCGGTCGGGAGAACGGGCGCTCGCGGACCTCGAAGAGACGGTCGAGGGGACTGGACTTGCAACCGTCACCGAGGTCCGGCCAGGCAGTCCTCACGAAGAGATCGGTGCGTACGCGACGGACCACGACATCGATCTCATCGTCCTCGGATCGCACGGAAAGGGGGCGTTCGAACGCACCTTCCTCGGTAGCGTCTCCGAGCGGTCGATCCGGACCGCGAACCGGCCGATACTGGTCACTCGGCGCCCCATCGAATCCGAGTGAGTCCGGAAGAACGTGGGTCGATAACCGTGTACTTTCGACGTCTGACGTACCCATCTCATCCCTCAATATCATCATTCTTGGGCCGTCTATCACCTATTTTGCTTTCCAATAAGGAGAAAGACATTTACCGTCGCGTCGGTGAGGATCAACTGTCCATGACCTGTCCACGATGCGGCGCCACGATGGTATCGATTCACGACTGCACGATGTGCTCGGAGTGCGGCCAGGCTGTCTCCGACGAGCAATAACCAGTCGGACGACAGACCAACCCACTCGACACCCAATCCACCACCCGGTGATCGGTCGACACACCCGATCGCCGATCGACGCCGATTTTCTACCACCCAGCGATCCAACGAGTCGCACTCGAGCGCTGGGATTCAACGTGAATTAATATCCTGGTCGCGTAGTTCGAGATGTGCACCCCGCCGACACTCACAGTGCCACGAAATCGTCGGAAGTATCCGGGAGGCGTCGCCCGACCGTCGGTGTCATCGGCGCCGGTATGTCTGGACTCGCCGCGACACACTACCTGACAAACGCCGGCGCCGACGTTACGGTGTTCGAAACATCGGCGCACCCGGGCGGCGTGGTCAGATCGACGACGGTCGACGGCCGGGTCGTCGAGTTCGGCCCACAGCGGTTGCGAATGTCGAAACCCGTCGAAACGCTCGTCGACGAGTACGATCTCCGCGACGCTCTCCGCTTCGGTCACGACGACCAGCCCCTGTTCGCCTACTACGAGGGCGACCTCCGACCGATGCCACTTTCGGTCGATACGGCGCTGCGCACCGATCTGCTGTCGTGGCGCGGGAAGGCCCGAATCCTCGCCGAGCCACTGACCGGACCGGCGAAACCCGACGAGACGGTGAGCGAGTTCCTCGGGCGGAAATTCGGAACCGAGGCTGCAGAGCGGTTCATGGCCCCCCTGTACAGCGGCCTCTACGGGACCGATCCGGCGGATATGTACGTGGAGTACTCGCTCGGTCGCGCCCTGGAGCACGTGGGCATCGACGGGAGCATTCTACTGTACGTCGCCAAACGTCTCCTCGAAGGTGTGGAGACACCGCCGATCGTTACCTTCGAGGACGGACTGCAGACACTCCCGGACGCCATCTACGAGACGCATGCAGACGACATCCATCTCGGAACCCCCGTCACGGCGCTCGAACGGGCCGGGGACGGGTTCACCATCCTCACCGACGAGGGGAGCCACAGGGTCGATTCGGTCGTCGTGACCACACCGGCACCGACGGCTGCCTCGTTGCTGGCGCCCATCGATGGATCGGTCGCGACGACGCTCGACCGGTTCACCTACAATCCCATCGGGGTGGTCCACCTCGAATCGGCGTACGACCGCGAGGGCCACGGCTTCCACGTCATCGACGACGGGTTCATCACCAACGGGAGTACGTGGAATCACAGTATGCTCGACAGAGAGCACGTCTACACGTCCTACGTCGGGAGCGGCGACACGGACGTCCTTGCACGAGACGAGAAGACGATCGGTGAGCGGGCGGCACGAGAGTTCGAGTCCATCACCGGTTCCTCGGCGAGACCGCTCTCCGTCGAGGTCCTCCGGCCCGGAATGCCTGCATACGACCGATCGTGGGCGGCGCTGGACGAGCTCTCGGTTCCGGACGGCATCGCGATCTGTTCGAGTTACACGAGTCGAGCCGGAATCGTCGGTCGGATCGTGGATGGGAAACGAACCGCCGAGACGGTGCTGGGAGACTGACAGTACACGGAGACCGGAAGGAGAAGCCAAAGCGGGAGCGCATCAGCGTCGTGTCCACTCACGAGTGGTACGGAAAGCCGGGACAGAACCGCTTCACCAGGTGGCGGCGGATTCGTCTCCGACCACGTTGGCAACGGCGTAGTTCGGCTGAACCGACTCTATCTCCACCGTCACGTCGTCACCAGGTCTCGCCCCGGGAACGATGACGACGAAGCCTCGGTCGACCTTCGCGATGCCATCACCCTGATCGCCGGTGCTCTCGATGGTCACCTCACGAACGTCTCCTTCTTCCACCGGCGGTTCCGGGTGCTCGGCCGGTTTTCGGGACGCCGAGGGAGATGGCTGTGGCGTCGGAGCGTCGTCCGAATCGTCTCGCATGATCGCTACACGAACCGTGCTTCCCGCTTCGACATCGCCGAGATGTATCTCCCGTTCAGGGACCTCAACAACGTACGAACCGTCCGATTTGGTCACGGTCGCGGAGTACAGACACGCAATCGAATCGACAAAATCACCAGACATAATTCTATAGGTCGATTCGACCACCTTGAGCGCTCCGATATCCACGGACTACAGCTGGCCCGCCAAGTCAGCAGTCTCGGCGCGCCTCGATGGACGTCAATCCCACGATCCGATACAGCCGTTGCTCGTCCGACAGATCGAAGAGGATCTTGTCGGGCTGCGTCCGTGCCGTCTTCTCGGCGGTCTCCCGGTCGAGCCCCTTGCCTTCCACGGTACCGTACCGGTGCCAAGAGTCGGTATCCATTGGAAACGGCGCGGTCTCACCGGCGAGTTTCCGCGGCGAATCGTCCAGCGTCTCTCGGCTCTCGATCACGACCGAGAGCGCAGGCGTTACGACCTCGACGGGTCCCTCGTACGCCGCGTACCACTCGGGAGCCGGGACGGTCCCGTCGTCCGTCACGTGGAGGAGTCCATCGACGTCGGCGTCGTTTCCCATACGCACCCTAGCGGAGCTCCTTACGAAGGGGTTTCGACACCGGTTATCTCGAACCGTGCGCCGCCGTCGATCCCGCTCGCTGTCGAGATAGTCCACCCATGTGCCTCGACGATCTCGTCCACGATGTGCAACCCGAAGCCAGTCCCCTCGGGGTCGGTCGACACTCCGCCCTCGAACACGTCGATATCGTCGTCCGGTAACCCCGGTCCGTCGTCCTCGATCGCGAACCCACCATCGATCGGCGTCACCCGGACGGAGACGTCGGCGTCGCAGTGATCGATCGCGTTCCGAAAGAGGTTCTCGAAGAGGCTCTGTACCCGGGCGTGATTGCCGACGAACGCACAGTCAGCGGTCACGTCGAGTGTCGCCCCCTCACCGGTGTCGACGTTCTCCCAGCTCGTTCGAGCGATAGAGTCGAGGCCCAATTCCACCTCGTCGGTGACTGGATCCCCGTACTTCGCCAGCCTGAGGAGGTTCTGTATCAATTCCTCCATCCGGTCCAGGGCGGTCGTGACGTGTGAAAGGTGGGGAGAGTCACAGTCCTCCTGGGCCAGTTCCACCCGCCCCGAGGCCACGTTCAATGGGTTTCGCAGGTCGTGCGAGACGAGGCTGGCGAATTGGTCCAGTCGGTCGTTCTGTCGTTCCAGTTCACGCTGTCGCTCCTTTTGCTCGGTAATGTCGAGATACGCGACGATCGACTCCCGATCGCCGTCGCTGACGTCGAATCTGGTGGCCCGAAGGACGAAGTCCCGGACTCCATCGTCCGTCTTCCGCTGCACCGTTCGCTCGACAAAGTCGGTCGAATCGGCCGACGTATCGATGGCCCTGGCCTCGTCGAGAACTGATTCCGGAACGATGACGTCGTTGATCGACCGTTCGTTCAGGTCCTCGACGGCCATCCCGAACGTCTCGACGAACGGCGTGTTGACGTCCACGACGATCGGTTCGTCGCCCTCGAACCGAACGTGAGCGATTGGTTCCGGAATGGTCTCGAAGACGGCGTTCAGGCGATCCCGCTCCTCCTGGAGGGCCTCTTCTCGACGCTTGCGATCGGTAACGTCGCGAAGGACGCCGACCGTCCCACTGAAGGACTCGTCGTACGGCAGGAGGGCGACGTGATTCTCGAACGTCAGGGTCTCGCCCCCCGCGGTCTCTACGTCCATCTCGAAGGTTCCCCAGGTGAGTTCTTCCGCATCGAGTAGCTCTTTGATAAGGGCGTTACCGCGTTCGACGTACTCGTCTTTCATCATCTCCGTGACGGGCCGACCGATGATCCCATCCAGGTCGCGATCAATGACAGTCGCCAGTGCCTCGTTCGCGAAGGTGACGATACCGTCCTCGTCGAGAGTGTACACCGGGTCACCGGATACCTCCACGATGGTCTCGTAGCGTTCCAGTCTCCGTTTCCGTTCGATCTTGGTACTCGTCTCATCCACCGAATCCAAAACGTCGAGGACGGCCGTCGCCGTCTCTCTCGGCCCTCCTCGCCAGTGGACGTACCCGTCGAACGCCGCGTTGACGGCCCGTGCAGCGACGTCCGCATCGTGATCACGTGAGAGAAGCACGACCGGCAACTTTTCCACCCAGTCACGGAGTCTGTCGAGGTTATCGAACGCGTCGTGGGAGGGGGTATGTTCGAGAAGAACGTAGTCGACGTCCGATATCTCCGACGTCGAAAGTGCTTCTGGCGAGTCCAGCGGGCGTACCGTCACATCGTCCCTGAGTCCCTCGATCGATGTCGCGAGGGCGTCTCCGTCCACGGTGACGTGTGCTATCGTTTGCGCCCCGCCCATTGACGTAGCCTCATGGGCAATCAGTAAATAAATATCGGTCGCCGAACACGACGGTCCGTGTCGAGTTCCATCAATCGAGGACGATGTACGTCCGGGTATGACCCACACCCTCTATCCCCTGGATACGTCTCGTCACGATCGGGAGGAGGTCGTTCGTTTCACTTGCGTCGAGTTCGGCGATGATGTCGAAATCGCCGGCGACGATGTGGGCCTCGACGACTGCATCGATCGTCTCGAGACGGTCGACGACCTCAGGAGACATCTTCGCCGAGGTGACGATGGTAACGTAGGCTTTGGGCATCCCACGAGAGATACATCAGCTGGCTTAATAATTGTTTCCGACAGGTGTGCGGGGACCTGGACCAGCGAGCGTGCACTGACGGCACCTGACACTCGCGGACCGTCATCGGTTTTCCTCCAATGGTCCCAATGGTCGCCGCCGCCCAAAACCATTACATACTCCCCCCTCCCTTCTTCGCCAATCAGGTACTCTCGATGCGACCATATCCTCCGCTCTCGCCCGTCGATGAAGACGGGGACGTCCTCGATAGCGGTCATCTATGGCTCCTGGAATATGCCACGGGGCCCGTGATCGCGTTCTCCATGGACGAATCAGGACTGCTGACCTTCGGACGCGAGGGAGTGATCTTCGATACGACCCCGCCGTCACTCCGACGGGCGGTGGGACTCGTCAGGGACCATCTCGATCGAGATGGACTCCGCGCGGGCGTGGACGACGTCTCACAGTTCGTGTTCTACGGAATCGCTACTCGCTACGAAGGTGTCGAGTACGACTGGGACGCGCTGTCACCGTTCATCGGCCTGGACATCTGGGCGGAAAACGAGGGGCGGTTCGTTTCACCGGACGTGAGCGAACGGGTCTTCGACGCCATCGGACTGTCACCGATTCCGGCGTTCAGGAAGGAACTACCGGCCCGAGAGTTCGACGCCACTGCACAGGAGATGCCGAACTCGCACTGGCGGGATGGGGCCGCGGCCGGAATCATCGTTCGAAACAAGGCTGGGGGGAGAGCGGTACTGTTCCCCCCGGACGACGAGCCATCCTCCGCCGCGACAACGACCGACGTCGCCACCATCGTTGACGATGCGGTGTCATGTAACCTGCGGACCGAACTCGACCGACTCAATGCCACTGTCGACACCGTCGACGTCGACATCATCGCGGATCGGTTGGTCGATCGGATCGCTCGCGTCGATTTCGCCGATCTACGAGCGATTCTCGATAGTGATCCGGACCGGTTCCGGCAGCTCGTCAGCGCCTCGGTCCGCAGTGAGATTCGAGCGCTGCGTGGGAACGGTGTCGATCTCCAATAGCGTCAGCCCAGTGTCATTTGTATCAGAGAATTGACGCAAGGGCTTAATGCGGTGGTGACGCAAAGGCGGTACGATGGCCATCGACGACGCCGCCGAGGGGGCGGACGTGGAGACGAGTCAGGAAGGGGACGACTCGACGACCGCTACGGACACCGATTCGGGGGCGCGGCTCGGCGAGTACACCTGGGCTGATTATCTGGCCGACTACGAAGACGACATTGATATCAAAAAAGTGACTGGTGAGGGGGAAGACGACGACAATCTGGTCGTCGACTGGGCCGCCATACCGTTCGATCCGAGGGCCGAATTCGGGTTCCATCCGGACGAGGCGTTCGAACGGGTACGAGAGTGTGCATCGGACGGACGATCGATGCAAGCGTTCTTCGACGAATTTCTGGATCCGTCTACCACGCCCGTCCGAAAAGGGACGTACCTTTGGGAACACTACAAGCAAGAATACTACTACAGACCGGACGGCTCACGGCCACGTGACGACGAAGACGATATCGTCCGGTTCGTGAAGGCGGACCACCTCGGGTTCGAGCCCGAGGAGCTACCGAACCGACTCTCGTCCGGGAACAGACGGGCGAACGCACTCGCCGAGGTTATCGACGAGCGCACGGTCGACGTCAATCCAGACCTCGACGAGGACGCCTTCTTCAGTACGGTGGACGGGGAGTCAACCATCGTCTCCCGATACTCCCTCGAGAAGGCCGTCTCGATAGAGAAAAAGCAGCATTTCCGCGAGGTCGAGCGGTACTGGGTAAACAAACCGTACGCCTTCGTGGTGGTCTTCCACTCCGAGAAGGAGAACGAGAAGAAGTACTACGTCATCGAACCACACCTCACACCGATAGAGACCGAACTGCAGGAGTTCTTGACCGAGAAACTCCGAATGGCGATCAAATACGCCGAATCCGACGTCGCCGTCGAGGGTAGCGAGGAGGACCGTCGAGCGGTCATCGAGCGCGAAACGCGGAAACTCCTGCGACGGTACGACCTCTACTCCGGACCGGTAACCGAGCAACGTGGAACGGTCGAGCGCCTCCTCGAACTCGTCGAGGACGCGGGCGGTGAATACGGTGATCGAGCCGTTTCGTACCTCGAATCCCGGGGCCTCTCTCGGCCGTCGACCGTCACGGACGACACCTCGATCGAGGGGATGTCGATCCGACCCGAACCAGTCCTCGTCGAAGAGGATGCCGACACGCTCACCCAGTTCCAGGTCGAGAAACTCCTCTACGTCCTCAAGCGAAATTTCATCGGCTACGAGCGAATCGACGGGATCAAACACGACATCAACGTCGAGGACATCTCCGTCGACGGCTACAACAGTCCGGTGTTCGTCTACCACACCGACTACGAGCAACTCATCACGAACGTCGAACACGGGAAGCGTCAACTCGACGACTTCGTGGTGAAGCTGGCCCAGCGTTCGGGCAAAGGCATCAGTAAACGGCAACCCCAGGTCGACGCCACACTGCCGGACGGCTCACGGGCACAGCTCACGCTCGGCAAGGAGGTCTCCGACCACGGGACGAACTACACCATCCGCCAGTTCAAGGAGATTCCGTTCACCCCGGTCGACCTCATCAACTGGAAGACGTTCTCCCTCCGGGAGATGGCGTTCCTCTGGCTGTGCATCGAGAACAACAAGTCGCTGATGTTCGCCGGGGGGACGGCGTCCGGAAAGACGACGAGTCTGAATGCGGTCTCCCTGTTCGTCCCGTCGAACGCCAAGATCGTCTCCATCGAGGACACCCGGGAGGTCGAGTTACCCCAGCGCAACTGGATCGCATCGGTGACCCGACCCTCCTTCGGCGAGGACGACAGGGGCGACATCGACGAGTTCGACCTCCTGGAGGCCGCACTCCGACAGCGTCCCGACTACATCATCATGGGTGAGGTCAGAGGCGAGGAGGGGCGGACCCTCTTCCAGGTCATGTCGACCGGCCACACCACCTATACCACCTTCCACGCCGACAACGTCAGCGAGGTCATCAAACGGTTCACCACCGACCCGATCAACGTCTCGAAGACGTTGTTCACCGCCCTCGATCTCATCTCGATCCAGACCTCGACCCGCGTCCGTGGCCAGAAGGTCAGACGCAGTCGCGAACTGACCGAGATACGGCGGTACGATCCGGAGAACGACGAGATCAACGTCAACGACGTCTTCCAGTGGCGACCCGAGACCGACACCTACCGCCACACTGCCGAATCGACGACGCTCGAGGAGATACAGTTCGACAGAGGCTGGTCCGACGAGGAGATCGACACGCAGATCCAGGAGCGAGAGGCGGTGCTCGCCTACCTCATCGTGAACGGCCTCAACACCTACGCCGAAGTCGCCGCCACGGTCCAGGCGTACATCAACGACCCCCCGACGATACTCACGCTCATCGCCAACGGCGAACTCGAGTCGGCCCTCGAGGACCTTCGCCAGATGGAGAGCGTCCTCATCGACGTCGAGGCCGAGAAGGAGGAGATGGTTCCGCGGCCCGACCCCGACGAGCAGACGCGTACTCACGCACAGGAGATCCTCGAGCAAGCAGACGAGTCCATCTTCGACGCCTATCGTGGTGCGGACGCACCGGATATCAGTCAGGCGCTCGAGTTCGAAGACGACGGCGACATCTTCGTAGAATCCGACGAAGTGCCGGAGCCTGAGCCCGCGGGGGAAATGGAGTGGATCGATTCCGAGAGCGCCTCCGAACCGGATGATGGATCGACATCGGACTCGGAATCGCCGACGGATAGCGACGTCTCCGGGCCGGAGGAATTCGACGAATGAGTTCGACGTCGGAGAGCATCGACCGGGGGACAGACCAGATCGCGGACCTGTTCTACCCGCTCTACGAGTGGGCCTTCTCCGGCAAGAGCGACTTCGTCTCGGATATGGACCGAAAACTGGCCGAGGCGCGAATGACCGAGACGGTCGAGCTCTTCCTCTCCCGTGCCATCGGGTACGGGGCCGTGAGTGGTCTCGTCCTCTGGCTCCTCGGAACCCTGCTCGGCTACCTGCTCTTCGCCACGGGAATCGTCCACGTCGGTTCGCTCATCGGACTCCCCGTTCCCAACGAGGCGTTGTTCGCGGCACTCGAATTCCTGAAGATACCGGCCCTCGTCGTGGTCACTGGCATCCTCTTCGGTGCCATCGGATTCGCCATCGGTTTCGGTGGCCTCGTCGCGATTCCGTACACCCGGGCCTCGAGTCGAAAGCGGGAGATCAACATGCTCCTCCCCGACGCCATCTCGTTCATGTTCGCGCTCTCGACGGGTGGCCTCAATCAACTCGAGATTCTCGAATCCATGGCGAAGGCGGACGACGTCTATGGGGAGGTCGCCCTCGAGTTCCGTTCTATCGTCCAGGAGACGAAGTACTTCGACGTGGACTACCGAACCGCCGTCCGCAATCGCGCCCTCGAGACGCCGAGTGACGAACTGAGCCAGTTCCTCACGGACATGCTCTCGATCATCAACTCCGGCGGTGACATGACGAACTTCCTCGAAGACAAGAAGAACCGTCACATGCGGACCGCGAAACAGGAACAGGAGACCACCCTGGAGACCCTCGAGTTGTTCGGCGAGATGTACATGACCCTCTCGCTGTTTCCACTGTTGCTCATCATCGTCATCGTCATCATGAGCATGCTGGGACAGGCGGATCAGATGATCCTGTACGCAACCATTTACGGCTTGATCCCCGGCGTCGGCGTCGGCTTCCTCGTCCTGGTGTCCACGGTCAAACAGGACGAACCTGGTGACGGATACCTTCGGTTGGCGAACGAACGCAACCCAGGTGACAAGGAACCGGGATTGCTCGACATGGGACTCGTCGAAGACTTCGTCGGCGAGTGGTCCATCTTTTCGCGAATCAAGAATCGGGAGGGGACCTACAAGACGGCACAACTCCTCCGAAACCCGCAGCACTTCTTCAAGGAAAACCCGCTGTTCACACTCGGGTTGACCGTGCCGACCACTATCGCCCTGCTCATCGCCGCCTTCCGTGCAGGGGTCGCACCGACGTCCTTCGGGGGGATGGTCGACAACCCAATCTACAGCACCGTCCTCTACGCGTACCTCCCGCTCTACGTTATCGGCCTCCCGCTTGCCATCTTCTACGAGTGGAACGTCTACTCGCGTCACCTCGTCATCGACAAACTGTCCGAGAACCTCAGGAAACTCTCGAGTGCGAACGACACGGGATTGACCCTTCTCGAAGCGATGCGGACCGTGGCCGACACGTCCAGGGGCAAACTCGGCGAGGAGTTCGCCCAGATCCACGCCAAGGTGAACTACGGGACGAGCCTCAACGAGGCACTCGTCGAGTTCAACAACAAGTATCACATCCCTCGGCTCTCTCGAACGGTCAACCTCGTGAGCAAGGCACAGGAGGCGTCGAGTCAGATATCCGCCGTCCTCACGACCGCCGCCCAGGCGTCCGAAAACCAGGACGATATCGACCGCGAACGCAAGTCGCGGACCCGGATGCAGGTCGTCATCATCATCATGACCTACCTGACGCTGCTGGCCGTGATGGCCATCCTGAAGGTCAGCTTCCTCGACGTGATGGCGGGTCTCTCGACGCAAACAGGAGGTGGCGGCGGGGCGGCAGCCGGTGGCGTCTCGTTCGGGGGGTCCATCGATATCCAGCTACTCACCTTGTTGTTCTTCCACGCCGTGACCATCCAGGGCATCCTCGCCGGGTTCATCGCCGGGTACATCCGCGACGCCAGGATCCTCTCCGGCGTCAAGTTCGCCATCGTGCTCCCAACCATCGCGCTGGCGGTATTCGCGTTCATCTAACAATGCGCGCACAGACTACCCTGGACTTCCTCATCGGCACGACGATCTTCCTCCTGACCGTCGCGATGGTCATCGGGATGGTGCCGGGGATCCTGGATCCGTTCGCACTCGACCGCAGTTCGGCGCCCGTCGAGACGAACCGCGCCGCCACGAGCCTGGCGACGGACGAACTCGTCGTCGACGGTTCACCGTACGCACTCGACAGCGAATCAGTCGATACGTTCTTCGCTCTCGACGAAGAGGAAGTCCGAGAACGGTTGCGTCTCGGCGATGGCGTGCACATTAACGTCACCCTCGAGAACGAGACTGGAACCATCGAGACCGTCGGGACCGAAACGCCAGACGACCGAGCCATCACGAGTGCCTGGCGGGTCGTCTCGTACGAGGGCGACCAAGCGACGCTCCGGGTGAGAACATGGTGAACGCAGACCGGGGACAAGGTCACACTTTGGAGGGGATCGTCGCCGCACTCCTCATCATCACGAGCGTGGCGTTCGCGCTGCAGGTGACCGCGGTCACCCCGCTCACCGCGAGTACGGCGAGCCAGCACGTGGAAACCCAGTACGAAAGTGGCGCCACAGGGGTGTTGGCCACGGCAGCGGCAGACGGGCATATCGGCCCGACGTTGCGATTCTGGAACGAATCGAAGGGCGTCTTCCACGGGTCGTCCCCGGACGGATACTACATCAGTCGGGCGCCACCGACCGCTTTCGGTGACGACCTGGCACAGGCCTTCGATTCGGCGGGGGTCGCGTACAACGTCGACGTAACGTTCGTGACCGAAGACGGCTCTCTGGAGGACAGGAGGGTGGTCCACTACGGACAACCTAGCGACACCGCCGTGACGGCAACCAGGACCGTCGTCCTCTACGACACTGACCGGATACTCGATTCGAACGGGGCGCCCACGGGCACGACCCTCGAGGAGGCCAATTACTTCGCCCCCGACGCGTACGATGGCCATCTGTACAACGTGGTCGTCGTGGAGGTGACGATATGGCGGATGTAGATCGGGGCCTCTCGACGGTTCTGGGGTACTCGTTGAATCTGGTCGTCGCGACGCTCCTGGTAACCGGGGTCCTCGTCGCCGCGGGATCGCTCGTCGACTCGCAGCGGGACCAGGCCGCGAGGGCCGAAGCGAACGTCGTCGGCGAGCGACTCGTCGCGAACCTCGAGACGGCGGATCGACTCACCCGCGCCACCGAAGACGGCCAGATCGCCGTCGACACAACGTTGCCGACGCGCATCGCCGGGTCGACGTACGAGGTCGCAATCGTCACCGATGGAGACGAGGCGGAAGCCGTCGTCACGCTCGACGACACTGATGAACGGATCACCGTCCCGATCAAGAACGAGACGGCGATCGTGGAGTCCCGCCATCCCGGCGGGCCCGTCACGATCAACGCCACTGATACCGGGCCACTGGAGGTCAGCGATGACAGATAGGGGCGTCAGCGACGTGCTCGGATACGCCCTGGTCTTCGCACTCATCGTCAGTATGGTCGGACTGGTGTACACGATGGGCGTCGGAGGGTTGAACGACGTCCGGGAAACGGAGAAGCTATCGAACGCGGAACGGGCGTTCGATGTCCTCGACGCCAACGTCGACGACCTGACCCGGGGGACCGCCCAGTCCAGGGGTACCGAGATAAAACTGCAAGATGGCACGCTAGGGTTCGGTGACCCAGTGTCGTTGAACGTCACCGTCGAGGACGAGGGGTCGTACGAAGCGTCGGTCAGACCGATCTACTTTGCTGGAAGCCGCGATGGGTCACGCATCGTCGCTGCGAACGGCGCCATCTTCAGACAGGACGGTGACGGGGCCGTCATGCGGAGCGAACCCAACTTCGTCTTCGACGAGAAGACCGTCGTACCGATGGTCGTGACCCGAACCCGTGACTCCGGTCGCGCAGGGTCCGGTCGTGTGCTCGTCCGAACCGTCGTCGCCGATCGCTCCGTC
>JBNJDE010000027.1:0-21214 GCA_051744605.1 Halobacteriota archaeon | reverse complement strand
CCCTCGTTTACCGACTGTCGAGATCGATTTCCAGGGACCGGAATCGACCCTTCGTTCACGATTCGCCGACGACGCCGGAACCGTCCTCGATGCTGCGGACACCGACGTCGCATTCCGTCTCCAAGATTCCGTCGACGAGCCCGAAGCCGAGGGCGTCGTCGCCGTTACGAACCGGCTCACCGGAGATTTCATCCTCGAGATGAACGTCGAGGCCGAAGCCGTCCTGGAGTTCATTACGGCCGCCCGTCGCTACGCAGACGCGACAGACGGAGACGCGCGGTATCGCGTCGAGATAGCCTTCGGTGGCGAACACTTCCTCACTTACGAGAAGTCGACATTTCTGGTATACAACAGGGACGGCGACCTGCTTCGCTCGAACAGCCTCATTCCCAGCGGCGTCGAACTGTAGGTCATTCGGGGACCGGTGACAGCATCGACAGCCTCTAAGTACTCCCCCGGCGACCCTCCTGCTATGGAACTCTTCGGAACGGCCGGTATCCGTGGCGACGCCACGACGAAGGTGACGCCATCGCTGGCACTCGCCGTGGGTCGGGCCGCCGGTGAAGACGGCGACGAGTTCGTTCTGGGTCGAGACGGGCGTGTGACCGGACCGGCTCTCGCTGCCGCCATGGAGGCGGGTCTCGAGAGTGCCGGCGCCGAGGTGCGGACGCTCGGCGTGGTCCCCACGCCGGCCGTCGCATACGCCTCGCAAGGCCGACGGGGAGTCATGATAACCGCATCTCACAACCCGCCCACCGACAATGGAATCAAACTGTTCGTGGACGGCGTGGAATACGACGCGACCGCCGAGCGACGGATCGGAGACCGAGTCGACGCCGACACCGACCCGACCGACTGGAACCAATGGGGGAACAGCGAGTCAGTCGACGTCCTCCCCGCCTATCGCGAGGCCATCGTCGACTACGCGGTCGAGCAGCGCATCGCCCCGTCGCACCCGGCCGCCTCGCAGGGGTCGAATCGGCTCGAGACGCCACTCGAGGGCGTCTCCATCGCGGTCGATTGCGGCAACGGAATGGCGAGTCTCGCGACACCGCAGGTCCTTCGAGCCCTCGGCGCTCACGTCGTCACGCTCAATTGCTCCGTCGACGGGCACTTCCCCGGGCGCCCGAGCAAGCCGACGCCGGAGACGGTGCGCGACCTCCGGGCCTTCGTCGCCGACGGCGAGTTCGCTCTGGGCATCGCCCACGATGGAGATGCCGACCGCATCGTCATCGTGGCGCCGGACGGCGACGTGGTCCACGAGGATACCGTCGTCGCCATGCTCGCGGAGCACTACGTTCGGACCGCAACGGCGCCGAACCCGGTGATGGTGACCACACCGAACGCCTCCGGACGGATCGACGAACGGGTGGCGGCGGCTGGCGGTCGGACAGAGCGGGTCCGGCTCGGGGCGCTTCACGAGGGTATCGAACGGGTCCGGGCGGGTGGTGCTACGGTCGCGTTCGCGGCCGAGCCCTGGAAACATATTCATCCGGGCTTCGGAACCTGGATCGACGGTGTGACGAGTGCTGCGGTCATCTCGACACTTCTCGCAACGGCGGGAGGCCTCGAGGCGCTCCGCGAATCGATCACGGAGCGACCGTACCGAAAGATCAGCGTCGACTGTCCCGACGATCGCAAAGTGGCGGCGATGGATGCGCTCGAGGACGCGCTTCCCGACCAGTTCCCAGCGGCAGCCGTCGACACCGATTATGGCGTCAGACTCGACTTCGACGACGGGTCGTGGGTCCTGGTTCGTCCAAGTGGGACCGAACCCTACATCAGAGTCTACACGGAGAGCGACGCGGTCGACGAACTCGCCGAGACGGCCCGGTCGCTCGTCGCCGATGTCGTCGGTTCGATAGACTAGTTACCACGGACCGATAGCGGCGATTATCGACGCCTTTATTGTATAAACACCGTGTTTTCGGGACAGACATGTCCGGCTTCGACCGGCGGCAATTTCTCAAACTGACGGGTGGTAGTAGCGTCGTGGCACTCAGCGGACTCGCAGGCTGTTCCGGGGGTCCGTCGGGTGGAGAGGAGACGACTGACGACTCCGACGGTGGCTCTGGAGACGACGAGGCGACGACGCAGGCGACCGACGACACGGACGCCACCATCGGCATGGTGTACGCCACGGGTGGACTCGGCGACGGGTCGTTCAACGACCAGGCGCAGTCCGGCCTGGAAGACGCAAACGAAGAATGGGACCTCGCGTACGAGGAGGCCCAGCCCGAGGAAGTCTCCGACTTCGCGAACTATCAGGAGCAGTTCGCGGGGGCGACGGATCCCGATTTCGACCTCGTCTCCTCCATCGGCTTCCTCCAGGCGGACGCCCTCTCGGAGACGGCTCCGGACTATCCGGACCAGAACTTCATGATCGTCGACAGCGTCGTCGAGGAACCGAACGTCAACTCGTACGTCTTCGCCGAGCACGAGGGCTCGTACCTCGCCGGTCAGCTCGTGGCGATGCTCACCTCGACGGAGTTCAGTGCTGGTGCGGCCGAGACAGTCGCCGACGAGAAGACGGTCGGATTCGTCGGTGGCGTCCAGTCCGAACTGATCGAGAAGTTCGAGGCCGGTTTCCGTGCGGGTGTGGCCGACATCGACGACGAGATATCGATCCAGTCCTCCTACGTGGGTGATTTCAACGACCCGAGCGGTGGGAAGGAGGCGGCACTGTCGATGTACGGTGACGGGGCAGACTTCGTCTATCACGCCGCGGGCAACACGGGGACCGGCGTCTTCCAGGCCGCACAGGAAGAGGGCCGCTTCGCAATCGGCGTCGACCGCGATCAGTCGCTGACGAAGGACAGTTACGCCGACGTCATCCTCGCGAGCATGGTCAAACGGGTAGACACGGCCGTATACACCGCCATCGACAGCGTCGTCGAGGGGACGTTCGAGGGCGGAAACGTCACCCCGCTCGGTCTGCAGGACGACGGCGTGGCACTCGTCTACGGAGACGAGATCGGCTCCGACGTTCCCGGCGATGTCGTCGACACCGTCGAAACGGCTCGCCAGCGCATCATCGACGGCGACATCTCGGTCCCGGATAGCCCGGACGACGTCTGAAGCGTACGACACGGAAACGGTCGCCTTTGACACAATGGAAACAGCCGTTCGCCTGGCGGGGATTACGAAACGGTTCCCGGGGGTGCTGGCCAACGACGACGTCGACCTGACAGTAGCCGAAGGAACGGTTCATGCACTACTCGGCGAGAACGGGGCGGGCAAGACGACCCTGATGAACGTCCTCTACGGGCTGTACCAGCCCACGGAAGGGGCGGTCCACGTTCACGGCACTCGACGGGCGTTCGACTCGCCTCGGGACGCCATCGACGCTGGAGTGGGGATGATCCACCAGCACTTCATGCTGGTCGAACCGATGACCGTCGCCGAGAACATCGTCCTGGGAAACGAGCCACGGAAGTGGGGCGGTCTGGCTATCGATCGGGAGGCCGCCAGGGAAGCGGTCGTCGAACTCAGTCACCGGTACGGGTTCGACGTGGATCCGGACGCCACCATCGCGGACGTGAGCGTCGGCGTTCGCCAGCGGGTCGAGATCCTGAAGGCGCTCTACCGCGGCGCCGAGGTCCTCATCCTCGACGAACCGACCGCCGTGTTGACTCCCCAGGAGGTCGAGGATCTGTTCTCCGTCATCGACGAACTGACCGACCAGGGGAAGACGATCATCTTCATCACCCACAAACTCGGCGAAGCGATGACTGCGGCCGACGAGATCACGGTCCTCCGTGATGGGCGGAACGTGGGGACCGTCGACGCGGCCGAGACGGACCGGGAGTCGCTCGCCGAGATGATGGTGGGCCGGGAGGTGTTGCTCGCGGTCGACAAACGACCGGCGGCCGTCGGCGACGTGGTCCTCGAGGTCGATTCGCTGTCCGTGGACGACGAACGTGGCGTCGAGGCGGTCTCCGACGTGTCCTTTTCCATCAAGGAAGGCGAGGTGTTCGGCATCGCCGGGGTCGACGGGAACGGCCAGACCGAACTGGTGGAGGCCATCACCGGCCTTCGGTCGCCGACGGACGGGTCGATAACGCTGGACGACGAGGTCGTCACCGACCGCCATCGTCGCGAACGGATCGAAGAGGGGATGGCGTACATCCCCGAGGACCGACAGTCACGCGGTCTCGTCATGGACTTCGACCTCGTCGAGAACGGAATCCTGGGGAGCCAGCACGCGAGGCCGTTCGCGTCCAGCGGGCGCATCGACTGGGAGGAAGCCCGGGACCACGCGGCCCAGGTCGTCGACGAATACGACGTCCGTCCCGGTGACACCGCTGCGGATGCCGTCTCGTTGTCGGGTGGCAACCAGCAGAAGTTCATCGTCGGGCGGGAGTTCGAGCGCGAGCCCCGAATCATGATCGCGACCCACCCGACGCGTGGCGTCGACATCGGCTCGACCGAGTACATCCACGAACGGATCCTCGGTCTCCGCGAGCAGGACACGGCCGTCCTCCTGGTCTCCTCGAAACTCGACGAAGTCCAGGGGCTCTCCGACAGACTCGCCGTCATGTACGAGGGTGACCTCATGGCCGTCGTGGACCCGAGTGACGTCTCCGAGGAGGAACTCGGGCTGTTGATGGCCGGGGAATACCCCGATTCGATCGGGGGCGCCGATCATCGGGCGCGGGACGAGGGGGGCTCGCCATGAGCCTCCGCGACCGATTGGAGGCCGTCCTCGCCCGTCTCGTCCGTGCATCGGCGACCGAACGCATCCTGATCAGTTCGGCCTCGCTGTTGCTCTCGGTGCTGGTGGGGTTCGTCCTCATCCTCATGGCCGGCCGGATGACCAGTTGCGGGACGGCCGCGGTCTCGTACTTCGGCGTCGGGTTCTGTTACGACCCGTTCCTCGTCTTCAACAAACTGTTCCTCGGCGCACTCGGCAATCCCATCAATCCGGATTTCAATCCGCTGCAGGGCGAGTTCGGTGCGATCATCCGACCCGGGTTCGACCTCCTCAACGGCCAACTAGCCACGACGCTCTCCGAGACGACCATCCTGATATTCGCCGGGTTGGCGGTCGCCGTCGCCTTCCGCGCTGGCATCTTCAACATCGGTGCACAGGGACAACTCGTGATGGGGGCGCTCGCTACGGCAATCGTCCTCCTCTACGTCGCGCCGTTCGTCTCCGGTGCATTCGGTACCCTCGTGTTGCTCACGCTCGGCATCCTCATCGGCGCGACGGCCGGGGGTGCCTTCGCCGCGATTCCGGGCGTGCTGCTCGCGTACGCGGAGGCGAACGAGGTCATCACCACCATCATGTTGAACTTCGTGGCGACCGCCATCGCGCTGTACCTGGCCGCGAACCGGTTCAAGGACCCGGAGAGTTTCGCCAATCAGACGGTCCCCCTCCCCGACGTCGCCCGCTTCCCGAACGTAGTCTTCCAGCCCCGTGACGACTTCTCCCTGCTCGCACTCGGCTTCGCTATCGTGCTCGTCTTCGCCATCTGGTATCTCCTCGCCAGGACGGCGCTGGGCTACGACATCCGCACCAGTGGCATCCAGCCCACGGCCGCCGAGTACGCGGGGGTCGACGCGGAGCGGACCATCGTCACGAGCATGGTGCTCTCCGGGGCACTGGCAGGCGTCGGCGGCGCCGTCTACGTGTTGATGGTGCTCGGAAACTTCCAGACGGGCGTCCCGAGTTACGGATTCGACGGCATCACCGTCTCCATCCTCGCGGGGAACAGTCCGCTGGGGGTGGGGTTCGCCGCGCTGCTCTTCGGCGTGTTGAAGAGCGGGTCCATCGTCGTGGACGTCGGCTCCGACGTTCCGCCACAGCTCGTGGGTGTCCTCCGGGGCCTCATCATCCTGTTCGTCGCGATGCCGGAGTTCTTCCGGCTCATCGGGGCCCGCATTCTCCCCGAGAATATCGCCGAACCGGAGACGCAGGCCGCGGCCGATGGCGGGGAGGTGATCGACGATGACTGAATCCGATGCGGACGACGCGACCGGCACGGTCTCCGGTCGGCTCCCGGGCCGCCTCGCCGGCCTGGGCAATCGTGGACTGTTCGTCATCGCCACCCTCATCGTGCTGGCGGTGATCGGCCTCTTCGGCGCACTGCATCCCGAATCCACGACTGGTCGTCTCTTCGACATCTTGACGGACAAGAGCACGCTGGCGTCCGCGTTGCGCCTCTCGGTCCCGATCGCCTTCGCGGCCCTTGGCGGCATCTTCGCGGAGAAGAGCGGCGTCATCAACATCGGGCTCGAGGGTCTGCTCATCATCGGTGCCTTCGGTGGGGTCTACGCGACCGACCTCACCGGGAGTATCTGGATCGGCGTGGCCGCAGGGGTGCTCGCGAGCACCGTCCTCGCCGCCCTGTTCGCCGTCGTGACCATCGAGTTTCGGGCGGACCAGATCATCGCTGGCCTCGCCATCTGGCTCATCGCGCTCGGTCTCGCGCCGTTCCTCTCCCAGGTCATCTACGGTGGGCCGAACACCGACAGCGTCGAGACGTTCAGCAGTATCACGATTCCCTATCTCTCGGAGATCCCCTTCTTCGGGGCGCTGTTCGATGCCAGTCCCGTCGTCTACCTGATGTTCGTCGCCGTGGGGGCCTCCTGGTACACGCTCTATCGCACTTCCTTCGGCCGGTGGGTCATCGCCAGCGGCGAGAACCCGAAGGCCCTCGACACGGCCGGTGTGAGCGTTCGGAAGGTCAGATATGCCGCCGTGATGCTGTCGGGCGTGCTCTCGGGATTCGGCGGGGCGGCCCTCGCGTTGAGTCTCGGCCAGTTCACGGGCAACGGCCCGACGATGGTCAACGGGAAGGGGTTCATCGCCATCGTCGCCTACCTGTTCGGGAACTACAACCCGATCGGCGCGATGCTGTCGACGCTCCTGTTCGCCGGCCTGGACGCCGTGCAGTTGACCCTCCAGGCCCGCGACGTGCTCGCCATTCCGAAACCCCTCGTGCGGACCATCCCCTATCTGACGGTCATCGTCGTCCTCGCGCTCGTCGGGAAGACCCGCATCCCGAAGGCCGCCGGCGAACACTACGAGTCCGGCGAGGAGTGAGCGCGAGTCGGGAGGTATTTTTCGCCCGCTTTCGTACCGTCGTCCATGGACGAACTCATGGCGGCGGCCCGGGAGGCCACGTCGCAGGCGTACGTCCCCTACTCGGAGTATCCCGTCGGTGCGGCCATCGAGACGGCCGACGGTTCCGTGTTCACGGGGACGAACATGGAGGTCTCGAACTTCTCGAACAGCCTCCACGCCGAGGAGGTGGCACTGGTCAGGGCGCGGATGGCCGGCCACGAGACGTTCTCCCGTATCGCCGTCACCGCCGAGAAACGCGATGGGGTCACTCCCTGTGGGATGTGTCGACAGACGCTGGCCGAGTTCGCCGACCCCGGACTCGTCGTCCTGACGGAGGACGACGAAGGAATAACGGAGTACTCGCTGGGCGACCTCCTCCCGCACGCCTTTTCGAACGAGTTGCTCGATTGAGTGCCGAAGCTTCTTTGCGGGTAGCCGGCGAATAAGAGCCATCGATGCCCGCCAATAGCGAGGACCCGAGCGACGATGTCCAGTACCACCTCGACGTCGGTCCGGACGACGTGGCCGACGCAGTACTGTTACCGGGCAACCCCGAGCGCGTCGACCGCATCACGCAGTTCTGGGACGATGCGGAGGAACGCGGCTACCACCGCGAGTACCGGACCGTCACCGGCACCTACGACGACGCCCCGATTTCGGTCACCTCGACCGGCATCGGCAGTCCATCCGCTGCCATCGCCGTCGAGGAACTGGCCCGGATCGGTGCCGACACCTTCATCAGGGTCGGATCGAGTGGTGCCATCCAGCCGGGAATGGACGTCGGTGACCTCGTCATCACCAGCGGGGCGGTCCGGCAGGAGGGGACCAGCGCGGAGTACGTCCGGGAGGACTACCCGGCCGTCGCCGACCGGGAGGTCGTCTCCGCACTCGTCGCGGCGGCCGAACGCCTCGGGTACGAGTATCACGTCGGCCTCACGATGAGCGCCGACAGTTTCTACGCGGGACAGGGCCGCCCCGGATTCGGCGGGTTCGAGGCGGCCGGTAGCGAAGACTTGATCGACGCCCTCCAGGACGCGAACGTCAGGAACGTCGAGATGGAGGCCAGCGCTATCCTCACCCTGGCGAACGTCTACGGGCTCAGGGCGGGTGCCGTCTGTTCGGTCTACGCCAACCGCGTGACCGGGGAGTTCCGCAAAGAGGGCGACGAACGGGCGGCCGAAGTCGCGAGTCTGGCCGTCAAACTGCTGAGGGCGATGGACGAGACGAAACGTGCTGCTGGCGTCGACCACTGGCACGCGGGGCTGTCGCTGGACTGAATCAAAGCGAGTTCCAGGCCCGCATCGCCCGTGGCCAGGAGGTCACCGTGGCCAGCCACCGGGCGGCGACGCCCTTTTTCAGCACCGACGCGACGGTCCCGCCGACGACGCCGGTGGGCAGTCCGAGGACGTCGATGGCGAACGTCGTCTCGCCAACGGACACGAGCGTCCCCCGATCGGTGAATGTCCATTCGGTGAGGGGTTCTCCCCGGATCGCTCGTGAAACGTTGTTCGCGACGGCAGTTCCGGACTGGATGGCTGCCTGGGCGGTCGGCGGGGCTCGTCCGCTCGGCGTATCGACCAGGGCCGAGTCCCCGACGGCGAAGACGGCGTCGTCGCTCGTCCGAAAATCCCCTGCCGTGAGGAGTCGGTCGTGTTCGCTGTCCACGTTCGACGCGCCGACCGCTGCCTGGCCACTGATACCTCCCGTCCACACGAGGACGTCTGCCGGAATCGGGTCGCGTGCATCGAAATGGACCGCCTCCGCGGTGGCTTCGACGATGGGATCTTTCGTCAGGATACGGACGCCGGCCCTCGACAGCCCGGCCTCGATGGCATCCCGCAATTCGGGGTCTCCATTCGGGAGGATCCGATCGAGTGCCTCGACGAGTATGATCGCTATCGGGGCGTCGCGTTCGTCGCGGTATCGGGCTATCTCGCCGGCCGTCTGGATGCCGGAAAGCCCGCCACCACCCACGATGACCTGTACGGGGTCGCTTCGAGTGGCGCTTTTGGCTGCCTGTCGAATAGCCCCGTTGATCGCCAGGGCGTCATCGAGCGTGGACAAGGGGAAGGCGTGGTCCTCGAGGCCGTCGATGCCGTAGTAGGCGGGTTCGGATCCGATGGCAACCACGAGATAGTCGTAGTCGACGCTCGTCCCACCGGCCAGACCGACGGTCCGTTCGTCCACGTCGACGTTCTCGACGGCCCCCTGTATGATGGTTGTCTCGTCACGAGCGATGGCCCCGAGAGGGACCGTGATGTCGGTGCGCACCATGGGCTCTCGGACGACACGGTGGAGTTCGTGACGCACGAGGTGATACCCGGTATCGTCGATCCAGGTGATAGAAATGTCGTCAATCCCCCGATCTTGCAATTGCGTAACGGCCGCGGTTCCAGCGTAGCCTCCACCCAGGACGACGACCGAGTCGGTCATGGCTGCCCGTCGGGTCGGACTACTTACAAACCCTCCGTTTGGAGGGGGTCGTGCCGGTTAGTGCTCCGGCTCTTCGGCCGGTGCAGTCATGTCGTCTATCTTGAGGATGACGATGTTGTGGGCGTCGTCCTTCCCGTCGACTGACCCTTCGACGACGAGTTTCGAGATGGGGGTCGGTCCGACGGAGACCGTATCACCCTCGTGGAAATCCCTGACAGAGCCGCGAAGCTGGATTTCGGCACGGCAGAGTTCGGGGTGGTGAACGCTGGAGAGATCGATGTCCTGTACATTTGCCTCCTCGATGAGTTCTCCGTTGAGGTAGACGTCCACGTTCGCGGGACGGTCCATCTGTTCGATCTCGAGCGCCTCGAAGGCGTTGGTCGTCGGTTTGTACCCGCCTTTCGGGCCCGGGACGCCCTCGACGAGCTGGAGGGCTTTCAGGCTCTGCATCTGGTTGCGGATCGTTCCCGGGTTCCGGTCTACTTCCTCGGCGATGTCCTCGCCCTTGACGGCAGACTCGCGCTGAGTGTAGAGATCGACGAGTGCGCGGAGAATGGTTTTTTGGCTGGCCGTTAATTCGATTGACGACATATCGCGAATATAGGTTCCTCCCGCAGATAAAACCCCCGACTGACGGGCTCAGATGGGCGCGACGAGCCCTGTAGGCCGGACCTGCCGCTATTCGAAGCGGTTATCATACCGTCAGGGAGAAGGCCACATATGAACGGTCAACGGGTTCTCGTCACCGGGGGCGCCGGATTCATCGGGTCGAATCTCGCCAATACACTCGCCACCGAGAACGAGGTGATCGTCGTCGACGACCTGTTCCTTGGCACCGAGGAGAACCTCGACGACGCCGTCGAGTTCCACGAGCGAAGCGTCCTGGAAGCGGACCTCCCGGCTGACGTGGACGTGCTCTTTCATCTCGCCGCGCTGTCGTCGATGGCGATGCACGAAGACGACCCCCAGCGGGGTGCGCGGGTGAACGTCGAGGGATTCGTCAACGCCGTCGAGCAGTTCCGACGCCAGGGCGGCGACACCGTCGTCTACGCGACGACCTCCTCCATCTACGGCGACCGGACGGAACCGTCGCCGGAGTCGATGGACGTCGACGCGCGAACCGGCTACGAGGCGTCGAAACTCGCCCGCGAGCGCTACGCGGAGTACTACGCCAACTACTACGACATGTCGATGGCCGGCCTACGCTACTTCTCGGTCTACCAGGGGTACAACGGGGCGGAAGCACACAAGGGCGAGTACGCCAACATCATCGCCCAGTTCGCCGACGACGTCGCGAACGGTCGCTCCCCGGAGATCTACGGCGACGGTACCCAGACACGGGATTTCACCCACGTCGAAGACGTCGTCGAAGCGACCATCCAGGCCGCCGAGCACGAACTGACCGGCATCTACAACGTCGGAACAGGCGAGCAGTACGACTTCGAGACGGTCGTCGAGATGATCAACGACGAACTGGGCACGGACGTCGAACCGACCTACGTCGAGAACCCCATCCCCGAGGACGTCTACGTGCACGACACCATGGCCGACGCCACGAAGATCGAGGACGCGACCGGCTGGTCGCCCACCATCTCCTTCGAGGAGGGCATCCGGCGGGTCTGTGCGCCCTACCAGTAACGACGCGACTTCTGTAGTCGGTCGAGACACGAAGCGATTTCACGATCCATCCGTTAGGGTCGGCCATGACGAATGCCGTCCGAATCATCGGAGCGCCGACCGATTACGGCGCGAATCGTCGAGGTGTCGATATGGGTCCGTCGGCCATCAGATACGCCGGTCTCGACCGCCAGATCAGGGCGGCCGGAGCGGCCTGTGCCGATATCGGCGACGTCCGTGCGCCGCTCATGGAAGAACGGGAGAACGGCTCGGACGTGAACGCCAGACACATCGACGCCGTCAGGGAGGTGAACGTCCGTCTGGCCGACGAAGTCGCGGCGGCTATCGAGGACGGCGAGGTGCCGCTGGTCCTCGGTGGCGACCACTCCGTCGCCATCGGGTCGATGGCGGGGTCGGCCCGGACCGACCCTACCGGCGTCGTGTGGTTCGACGCTCACGGCGACTTCAATACGCCCACGACGTCGCCGAGTGGCAACGTCCACGGCATGCCGCTGGCGGCCGCCCTCGGCCTCGACGAGTTCGCGGAGATGGACTGGGCCACCGCAGCGGGGCTCAGCGAGGAGAACGTGGCACTCGTCGGCCTCCGCGACCTGGACGAGAGCGAACGGGCAGCCATCCGGGCGAGCGACGTCACCGCCTACACCATGTCGGACATCGACGAACGCGGTCTCACCACCGTCGTGGAGGACGCCCTCGCGGTCGCCGCAGACGGTGTCGAGGGGATCCACGTTAGCCTCGACCTGGACTGGCTCGACCCCAACGAAGCACCGGGCGTCGGCACCCCGGTCAGGGGTGGGGTCACCTATCGGGAAGCCCACGCGTCGATGGAACTGCTCGCCGACCTCGACCGCCGGTACGACGTCCTGCGGTCGCTAGAACTCGTCGAGGTCAATCCAATCCTCGACGAACGCAACCAGACGGCGGAGATGGCAGCGGAACTCGCGGCCAGCGCTCTCGGCAAGCGGATCCTCTGAGACGGGTGGTCGTGTCACCATCGCGCCGTCGTATCAACGTGCGAGGAAAAGTCGAAACACCATTGTTCACGGACCCACTGTTCTCATTATGGCATCTGATGGACCGACACGCGTCGAAGACGTAATGTCGACACCGCTGGAGATGATCGCCCCCGACGAATCCGTCCGGACCGCAGCGGAGGTCATGCGCGAACACGACATCGCCGCCCTCGTCGTGACGGCGAGTCGTCACGGGATCATCACGAGTACGGACATCATCGCGGCCGTCGCCGACGGGAAGGACCTGACGGAACTCACCGTCGAGGACGTGATGACCAAGGAGGTCGAGACGGTCACTCCCGACCTCTACATGGAGGAGGTCGCCGCGATGTTGACGACGTACGGTATCAAACACCTCCCCGTAGTGGACGACGACTTCGTCGGCATGGTCTCCTCCAGCGACGTCGCCGCCCATCTCTCGTAGAACTGGCCGACGGCAGAACGGCTACGCTTCTGGCTCCGGGAAGACCGAGATCCCCGCCAGCCTGTCGCCCGCCTCGATGTCCATCACGTGGACGCCCTTCGTATTCCGACCGACCGAGGATATCTCGGCGACCGGCATGCGGGTCAACTGCCCGCCTTCGCTCATCGCGATGACGTGATCGCTGTCCTCGACGGCCTCGATCGCCGCGACGCGCCCGTTGCGCTCCGCCGTCTTGATGTCGACCAGTCCCTTCCCGTTGCGCGACTGGGGACGATATTCCGAGAGCGGCGTCCGCTTGCCGTACCCCCGTCTCGTCACGGTCAACAGGTTGCGATCGTCTGTCTCTCTGATCGCGCTGACGCCGGCGACCCGGTCCCCGTCATCGAGTTTGATGCCGCGGACGCCTCGGGCGTTCCGACCCATCGGCCGAACGTCGGTCTCGTCGAAGCGGATGGCCATTCCGGTCTCGGTCCCGAGGACGATGTCGGAGGCGCCGTTCGTGACCTCGACGTCGACGAGTTCGTCGGCGTCTTCGAGGGAGATGGCGATGATGCCGGTCGAGAGGATGTTCTCGAAGTTCTCCACGCCCGTTCGCTTGACGTAGCCGTCGCGGGTCGCCATGGTGAGGTACTCGCCGTCCTCGAAGTCGTCGGTCGCGACGACCGCGTTGATCTCCTCGTCGTCGTCCAGATTCAGGAGGTTCACCGCCGAGGTTCCTCGCGCGGTCCGGGACATCTCCGGTATCTGGTAGACCTTGAGTCGATAGACCTGCCCCTGGTCGGTGAAACAGAGCAGGTCGTCGTGGGTCTGGGCGGTGAACACCGTCGCGATGCGGTCGCCCTCTTTGAGGTCGGCGCCGATGATCCCCTTGCCGCCGCGGTGCTGCGAGGAGAACGTCTCGACGGGCACTCGCTTGATGTAGTCGTGTTCGGAGAGGGTGACGACGACCTCCTCGTTCGGGATGAGGTCCTCGTCGGTGACCTCCCCCATGTCCTCGACGATGGAAGTGCGGCGCTCGTCCGCGTACTCCGCCCTGATCTCCCGCAGTTCTTCTTTGATGACGCCCAGCAGCTCGGATTCGTTCGCGAGGATGGTCTCGAGTCGTTCGATGGTGGCCTGCACCTCCTCGTACTCGGCCTCGATCTCGGCGGCCTCGAGGGAGGTGAGACTGCCCAGTTGCATCCGGACGATGTGCTCGGCCTGCATCTGGGTGAACTCGAAGGTCTCCCGCAGCGCCTCTTTCGCCGCGTCGCGGTCCTCGGAGTGACGGATGGTCTCGACGACCTCCTCGATGTGGTCGAGGGCGAGCAACCGTCCCTCGAGGATGTGTTCGCGCTCTTCGGCCTCGGCGAGTTCGTACTCGGAGCGTCGCCGGACGACCTCCTTCCGGTGCTCGAGGTACTCCTCCAACATCTCCTTCAGGGAGAGCACCCGCGGTTCGCCGTCGACCAGCGCGAGGTTGATCACGCCGAAGGTCTGCTCGAGGACGCTCTCGAGCAGGCGGTTCTCGACGACGTCCGTGTTCGCCCCGCGCTTGAGTTCGACGACGACGCGGATGCCGTCGCGGTCGGACTCGTCGCGGAGGTCGCGGATACCCTCGAGGGTGCCCTCGTTGGCCATCTCGGCGATGCGTTCGACGAGTTTCGACTTGTTCTGCTGGTAGGGCAACTCGTCGAGGATGATGCGGTCGCTCCCCGAGTCCGTCTGCTCGACGTGGTAATCCGCGCGAACGGTCAGTCGGGCCCGGCCGGTCTGGTAGGCCTTCCGGATCGAGTTTCGGCCCACGATGGTCGCACCGGTCGGGAAGTCGGGGCCCTCGACGTACTCCATCAGGTCGGGGATGGTGCAGGCCGGATTATCGATGAGATGGATGGTCGCGTCGATGACCTCCCCCAGGTTGTGCGGCGGGACGTTCGTGCTCATCCCGACGGCGATGCCCGACGACCCGTTGACCAGCAGGTTGGGGAACGCGGCCGGGAGGACCGTCGGTTCCTGGAGGCGGTCGTCGTAGTTGGCCTGGAAGTCGACGGTGTCCTTCTCGATGTCCGAGAGGAGTTCCTCCGCGATGGGGGCCATCCTGGCCTCTGTATACCTCATGGCCGCCGCGGGGTCGCCGTCGACCGACCCGAAGTTTCCCTGGCCGTCGACGAGCGGGTGGCGCATCGAGAAGTCCTGGGCCATTCGCACGAGCGTGTCGTAGATGGCCGAGTCGCCGTGCGGGTGGAAGTTACCCATCGTCTCGCCCACGATGGACGAGGACTTGCGGTGGCCGGACCCACTCGAGATACCCGCCTCGTGCATCGCGTAGAGGATACGCCGGTGGACCGGTTTCAGTCCGTCGCGGACGTCGGGGAGCGCCCGACCCGCGATGACCGACATCGCGTAGTCGATGTAGGACTGCTCCATCTCGTCCTCGACGCGGACGTTCTCGATACGGTCGGCGACTTCGTCCGGAACGTCTGGTTCCGAACTCATATGTCGACCCACTCCGCTTCGGAGGCGTGTTCCTGAATGAATCGTTTCCGCGGTTCGACCGCGTCACCCATCAGCACCGAGAACATCCGGTCGGCCGCCGCGGCGTCCTCGATGTTGATCTTCTTGAGGATGCGGTTTTCCGGGTTCATGGCGGAGGTCCAGAGCTGTTCGGGGTTCATCTCGCCGAGGCCCTTGAACCGCTGGACCTGGGTCGGGTTCCCGTCGCAGACCTCCTCGACGATTTCGTCGCGCTCCGCGTCCGTCATCGCGTCGTACGTTTCCCCGCGATACCGGATCCGATAGAGGGGCGGTTTGATGGCGTAGACGTGGCCACCCTCGAGGAGGGGGCGCATGTGGCGGTAGAAGAACGTCAACAGGAGCGTCCGGATGTGCGCGCCGTCGACATCGGCGTCCGTGGCTAAGATGATCTTGTCGTACCGGAGGCCGTCGATGTCGAACTCCTCCCCGACACCGGTACCGATGGCCCGGATCATCGCTCGAATCTCGTCGTTCTGGAGGATTCGGTCCAGGCGATGTTTCTCGACGTTCAGGATCTTCCCGCGGATGGGCAGGACGGCCTGGAACTCGCGGTTGCGTGCCTGTTTGGCGCTGTTGTGGACGAAGACACCGGATTCGAGGGCGAAGTTGTGGGTCCCCGGAATCTCGATATCGTACACGTCAGCCGTCTCCGACAGTTCCTCCACTGCAACTACGCGATGGTTATGTGAGGAAACCGTTTCGACGAGCTCACTTTCGTCTTCGAAGAACTTCTCGATCGTCGTCTCCTTGGTCAACACGTTCGGGTCGCCAAGCTCCGTCCTGTGCTGGTCGTATTCATCGAGGTCACCTCGTTCTTCTAAGACCTCACTCATGAACGGAATCGTGTTCTCGTAGTACGTTTGGTCGTAGGCTTCTTTTCGTTGTTCCCGGAACTCCTCCGTCCACTGTTCTTTGGTCTTCTCGCTGCGCCACTCCCGGAGTTCCTCGTCGTCCCACTGCTCGTTCGCAGCTGCCCGCCGCTGCTCGACGGCTTCCGGATGCTCCTCGAAGTATTGTTCGACTCGGCGGGATTGCGCTTCACGATTGTCTTCGTCGGACCAGAATTCTCTCGCTTCTCTTGCCAATCGTTCAGCGACTTCCGCCCGGTATTCAGGGTTGTTCTCGTAATATTCTTTCCAGGCATCACGCATGAACGTGGCATATTCTTCGTCCTCCCACTGCTCTTTTGCCTGCTCCCGGAGTATCTCGATGGTCTCCTCTTCCTGCATCCGCTCGCTCATCTTCTCTCGAAATTCCGGGGTGCGTTTCAACTCCCGGAGTTCTTCGAAAACTTCCTCTGTGTGGAGGGTTTTCTCGGCTTGGGCCCGGTGTAACTCGAGGTGGGTTTCTTTCGGTAAGCGCTCGATATTGTCCGGACGATTGTTTCGCTTATCGAAGTCGATATGGTGTTTGTGATCGCCGTCTTCCTCGGCGTACTTTCCCTGGTCGAGGTTGTAGCGGTCGGCGAGTAGGTGGGTAAATTCCCAGTAATTGGCCCTGCTCGGTTGTTTGACCATCTCGTAGCCATCGATGGTAATTTCTGCTTCCGACGTGTCGGAGGCTTTTCTATACAACGGCATCAGTGAATCGTCTACGTCCAGATTACGGGCTTGGCAGTACGTTCCATCGCGAAGCATAAATTCGTGATCGGGCGTACATCGAATGGACTCGCCATTGTCCAGTGTCACCTCCACGAGCGGGGCATCTTCTCTCGTCACCCGCGGATTCGCAATTTCTTCGATCCCGATCGACCCGTCGTTCATGATCGTATAGGTGTAGTGGGTCTCGCCCGATTCGTACGCCTCAACGAGTTCTTCGAACGTCATCGACTCGCCGGAGGCGAGTGCGACTTCGGTGTCACCGACGAAACAGCCCCCCGCGCTGTCCCCTTCCACGATGAACAATTCCGCGTCTGCCGGGCTCTTCGTTTGACAATCGGCCAGTTTCCCGGGCAGGGCCGTCGACTCGAGGGCGTTCTTCCGGCGGGTCAGTTCCTCCGCCTCCTTGGCGGCTTTGCGGGCCTTCGCCGCCTCGACGGCCTTGGAGATGATGGCCCTGGCCGTGTCGGGATTCTCCTCGAAGTACGTTCCGAGTCCCTGGTGAAGGGCCGATTCGACGACCCCACGGACGTCGGAGTTCCCGAGTTTCGTCTTCGTTTGTCCCTCGAACTGCGGGTCGGGGTGTTTGATGGAGATGACGGCCGTCAGCCCCTCGCGGATGTCCTCGCCCTTGAGATTCTCGCCGTCGAGGTCGCCGAGCATCCCGTGTTCGTTGGCGTAATCGTTGACGACGCGGGTCAGTGCCGTCTTGAATCCCGTGAGGTGTGTCCCCCCCTCGCGCGTGTTGATGTTGTTGGCGAAGGCGTGCGTCGAGGACTGGAGGTCGCCGGTCGCCTGGAGGGCGATCTCGACGTGGATCCCCTCCTCCTCGTCGTCGATGTAGACGATGTCGTCGTGGAGCGGAGCACGCGAGTCGTTGAGGTACTCGACGAACTCCCGGATACCACCGTCGTACCGGAACGTGACTTCCTCGCCGTCTTCGGCCTCCCGCTCGTCCCGGAGCGTGATTTCGACACCAGAGTTGAGAAACGCCAGTTCGCGGAGTCGCGTCGAGAGCGTCCCGAAGTCGAATTCGTCGGTCTCGAATATCTCGCCGTCCGGACGGAATCGGATCGTCGTCCCAGTCTCGTCTTCGGGTACCTCGCCGACCTCCTCGAGGTCCGTAACGGGTTCGCCCCGCTCGAATCGCTGCTGGTACTTGGTCCCATCGCGTTCGACCTCGACGGCCAACCGCTCGGAGAGGGCGTTGACGACGGAGACGCCGACACCGTGGAGGCCGCCGGAGACCTGGTAGGACTTGTTGTCGAATTTCCCCCCTGCGTGGAGGACGGTCAGGATTACCTCGACCGCCGGGCGGTCGTACTCCTCGTGGGTATCCACCGGGATGCCACGACCGTCGTCGGTGACGCTCACCGAGCCGTCGTCGTGCAGGACTACCTCGATAGACGAACAGTGGCCGGCCAGCGCCTCGTCGATGGAGTTGTCCACGACCTCGTAGACCAGGTGGTGGAGCCCTCGCCCGTCGGTCGACCCGATGTACATCGCGGGTCGCTTTCGGACCGCTTCGAGGCCTTCCAGCACCTGGATCTGGCCGGCACCGTATTCGGATTCCTCTACCATGAATGAGCTACTAATCCGTAGGTGGCTACTACTTAAAAAACATTCGTACGCGCGCGCGACGACCGTCCGAACCGCCCTCCCGCCTGCTTTCACTTTCACCCTGCTACCGGGAGTCTTTTAGTCGGGACTGCGGTAGAGCCGGTATCGAATGACGTCCTTCCAGTCGACGATTGGCGAGGAGGACATCGCCGAGGAGCTGGCAGCGGGCCAGCGCGAGATCTCCATCGCCGAATTCTTCGAGAAGAACAAGCACATGCTGGGCTTCGACAGCGGTGCCAGGGGCCTGGTCACGGCCGTCAAGGAGGCCGTGGACAACGCCCTGGACGCTGCCGAAGAGGCCGGCCACCTCCCCGACATCTACGTCGAGATCCAGGAAGCGGGGGAGTACTACCGGCTCATCGTCGAGGACAATGGGCCGGGCATCACCGAGAAGGAGGTGCCGAAGGTCTTCGGCAAACTGCTCTACGGCTCCCGGTTCCACAAGCGCGAGCAGTCGTTGACGCCAGATCAGGAACTTCTCGTCCGTCGAAACGGCGTCGTGGAGACTGTTCCCATTGGCGTACTGTGCGACGCATTCCTGCCGAATGAGGGGGCTGGCACAGCACCGCTCCAAGCCGATATCGAGGTTCCCTCGTTCAACAGGGAAACACTCGAAATGTCCTGGCAGCCGGTCACCCACGCGATCCGTCACGAGACCGATGAGAGAACGTTCGAAATCACTACTGAGAAGGGCCGAACCGTCGAGGTGACGGGTAATCATAGCCTCTTCACGCTCAGGAGTGATGGATCGGTCGAACACGTAGCGGCCGGTGAGTTGTCACCCGGTGACGTCGTTCTTTCGCCGCAGTCGCTGCCGACCGCGGCCGACCCGGTCGAGTCGGTAAATCTCCTCGAGCATCTTCGTCCCGAGCAACTCGAGGACCGACGGCTCTACGTCTATGGCTTCGACGAGGACCAACTAGGGGAGCTCCAGACCGGTGAGAAGATTCGGAAAAAACCGTCTTCGGACAGCGATCGCAAGCGCACATACTATCGCTACGAAGGAGTCAACATCCTCAAAGATAGCCTCGAAACCAACTACCTGGAAAAAGGCTATCTACCCGCCTCGACCGTCATCGAACTCGGGTGGGAAGATGTCGCCGCGGACGGGACCCTGAAAACGTATCGCGTCGGCGGTGACGAGACCACGATACCCGTAACCATTCCGCTCACGGACTCGTTCATGCGCCTTCTGGGATACTACGTTGCGGAGGGGCATGCCGGTCCCCGTCAGGTCGGATTTACGTTCGGGTCCCACGAAGACGACCTCATCGCGGCGACCGAGTCCGCGGCGGGAGAACTGGGGTGTGAGACGACGACGGTCGCCCGAAAGCGCAATTCGACGCGCGTCAAGGCGTTCGGATCGTCAATCGCCATGTTCCTCAAGAACGTCTGTGGGGCGGGTGCTGAGGAAAAGCGCGTTCCGTCGTTTGTCTTCGACGCGCCGTCAGACGCGCAGCGACAATTCCTTACGGCCGTCTATCAGGGGGACGGGTCGGACGCGCATCCGAGTAACGAACTCTCGCATACGACGGTCAGCCAGAGACTCGCGCAGGAACTCTCCATCCTCTGGAACATGCAGGGAGTCCTCGCGAGTACGGAACGACAGGAACACAATGGCGGCTTTGCCGATGATGGTTCGACGGTCTATCGGACGAAAGTGTACGGGGACGATCTGAATGTCCTCGACTCGTATGGTGAACGGCAACCATCGGGGGTGCAGGGCTACAAGCGCATTCCGGTGTCCCTCCTCGACGACGTTCGTGTCGACGCTGTAGATGCGACGACGGTCTCAGATACTATCCCCGGACTCCTCTATGGGGCCGGTGTCGGTTCATCCCCCGAATTCGCAGCCGAGTACCAGCGAGTCATCGAGACCGCCTTGGATGAGGGGAGAGCTGACGTCCCACGGTATTCTCACAATCTCGTAGAGTCGGGACTGTTAAACGAAAACTTGGAGCCCACAGCGGCTCTTCGGGACCTCTATTCTACAATCCGCGACCTGCAGGGGATCTCCGAGTCGGACATGAGCCTGCTTCCCGTGACCGACGTGACGGAAACTGACCCACCAGAGTACGTCTACGACATCTCTGTGCCAGGAGCGACGGGTAGAGACGAGAACTTCGTCGTCGTCAACGAAGGTGCACTGGCCGTGAAGAACAGTCGCGGCCAGCAGGGCATCGGTATCTCCGCGGCCGTCCTCTACTCACAGTTGACCAGCGGGAAACCGGCGAAGATCACGAGTCGGACCCAGGGACAGGCCGAGGCCCGCTACTTCGAGCTGGTCATCGACACCGACACGAACGAACCCGAGATCCGGAAACAGGAGACGACCACCTGGGACCGCGGGCACGGCACGCGCATCGAACTCGAGATGGAGGCCAACATGCGTGCCCGCTCGCAACTCCACGACTACATCCGTCACACCGCGGTCGTCAATCCACACGCCCGCATCGAACTCCGGGAGCCAGACGCCCACCTCAAGTCCGAACGCGTCGAGGACGCGGAGCTCCCGGCGGAGACCGAGGAGATACGCCCCCACCCCCACGGCGTCGAACTCGGGACCCTCATCAAGATGCTCCAGGGGACGGATTCACATTCGGCTCGTGGCTTCCTCCAGGAGGAGTTCACCCGGGTAGGGCGCAAGACGGCCGACGACATCCTGGCCGAGTTCCGCGACCGCCACTTCGGCCGCGAACTCCGCTGGCCGGTCCCCGGCGATCACGAGGACGTCGACCTTCGACGGGAGGTCGTGGCCGCCATCTCCAACAAGCGCACCCAGGACAAACGGTCGTTCGCGGAGCGACTCGATCACGTCCTGGAGAAACGGTCGCCACTCGGGCACGACGAACTCGTGCAGGCGGTCGCGGACGTCGCCGAGAACGTCGGCGAGGAGACGGGGACG
>JBNJDE010000026.1:0-21274 GCA_051744605.1 Halobacteriota archaeon | reverse complement strand
GCCCGCCATTCGGCGGTGTATGGGACACGATCACGACGATCACGAATGCGGAAAGTGCGGTCAGACCTTCGACACGGAGAACGACCTGAAGATTCTCGCGAAAGACGCCCACGAGGTGGAGATGTAGGGACGGTACCGATCGACTGACTATTTCGATTCGTCCCCCGAGACGGTCACAAGATCGTATCGAGTGCACTCCCTCGCTACTACACGTGATCGAATCGGCGTCGGAGGTCGGCCACGATCCGCAGGGCGACGAAGTAGCCGAGGAACGCGAACGCCACTGCCAGGATGACGTTACCGAGCCAGAGTCGGACGAGGACATCCGACCCCACCGAGAGCAGTGACCCCTCGACGGTCAATCCTGGGCCAGGTCCGAGAATCCGCTGTCCGAGCCAGTAACTGCTCCCGTACACACCCCACTTCACCACGGGGTTGAGGACGATGACCGATGCCAACATGGCGATCTTGCTCAACTGTCGAAAGAGGAGGACGAGGACGGCCATCGCTAGGAAACCGGTGCCGAGCGTGGGGAGCGCGGTGATGAAGACGCCGATTCCGAAGCTGAGGGCAACCTCGTGGGATGAATGGTTCTCGATGAGGGCGGACTCGAGTTCGGCCTGGACACGGTGATGGGCTCGTGCCAGGCCCTCTCGCACCATTACTAACGAAAAGGGTCGTGGAGACTATCAACGCATCGGCACCGTCGACACGTCGATACGGACATCTCGACCAGCACAACTGACTTTCCGGTCTAGCGCCTATCAGATGATCATGGCACCCACTGCAGTGGTCGTCGGGGTCGGGGAGGGCATCGGAACGGCGTTGTTCCAGCAGTTCGCCACCGCCGGCATGGACACCGCCATCTGTACCACACGAACCACGGAGACCGACCCCATTGCAGACGACCTTCGAGAGGCGGGGGAGTCGGTACGGGCTATCGAATGCGACCCGCGAAATCCCGTGGACATCGCGCAGGGGTGCGCAGACGTCCTCGACGCTTTCGGGACCATCGACGTCGTGGCGTTCGTCGCCGGTTCGGCCCCACCGGGCGGACTGTTCGAATGCACGCGGAGTCAGTTCGTCGACGCCCTGGACCGAGACCTCCTCGGTGGCTTCTGTACGACCCGGGCCGTCGTCCCGAAGATGGCGGATTCCGGCGGCGGAACGTTGCTGTATATCAGCGAATCCACGGGGCTCGAACACCAGGAAGCGGACGTCGGTGCGCGGACGGCACAGGCCGGATTCCGGGGATTGACGAGTGCCATCGACGAGGAACTCGACGACTTCGAGGTCACGCACATTGCCATCCCCGAGATGGCCTCCGGCAATCAGACTGCCGAATCCGGTTCGTACGACGAGATTGCCACTCTGTGCACCGATCTCGTCACCGGCAGGGATGAACGACGACTGGAATCGGCGTATCGCATCGATTTCGATGGCCATCTGCCTCGCATCGAAGCGGCCGAGACGACCGACAGCTGATCTGTCGGTCACGCTGACGCGACCGGCAATGAACGGTCGACGGGTGCATCGTTCGAACCGGCATCATTTTGTCGCATACTCATCATATGTCCGTTATGCGAGAGCGACACCGGAGGATTCTTCTCCTCGTCCTCGCACTGGCGGTACTGGTCGCCATCGCTGCCAGTGTTACTGCGCGACCACCGCCACAACCACTCTGTGAGGTGTGTTCTGACGACGTGTTGCCAGAGAGCGCGGTCGAAGAATCGACCGTCTCCATCGAGATAGACGATACGGGCACCGGTCGCTGGGTCGTTACCTTCGACCTCCACGAAGCGGCTACGCCAAACGAGGCACAACTGCAACGGGACGCTCGGGAATCCCTCCGCGGTCATCACGAGGAATCCGTGCCACGGAACCTCTCGGTCGACGTGTCCGGTGAGACGGCAGTGGTGACCTACGACATCCCCAGGATGGGACATCGGTCCCTCGGTGACGTCCTGGTGGTCGATTACTTCTACTCCCACGGGGACGAGAGTCACTGGTACGGCGTCAATGCCGACCGCGTCGTCGTCCGAGGGCCGAATGATACGACGCTGACGAGCGCCCCGCAAGGAGTACGATCGAACGAGTCGGCAATCGTCCTGACCGGCACACATGGTGACGTCTTCGATCGGACCATCTCCACCGGTTGGTATCTGGCGTTCGCCGACGAGGACACTGTCGCTGCGGCCGTCGGGACGACCATCGGCATCGGCACCGACATCGCAGCGGCGAAACTCGACGGCCTCGCCGGTGCGATTTGGCTGCCGACAGCCATCCTGATCGCCGTTCTCGGCGTCCTGTACCGACGGGGATCGGCGCTGGCCGAGCGCACCCTGCTGCAACGCCTCCGATTCGGGGTCGCTCTCGGTGCAGCGCTCGCCGTTGGCAGTGTGGTGGTCGGACTGGTTGGTGGATCCTCCGGACCACTGCTCGATCGACTGGAGGAGGTGGTATTCTCGCTGTTGTTCGGAGCGGTGCTCACGAGTGGCCTCCTCCTTGCCGTGCTACTCGCCGGGGCGGTCCAGTTCGTGCTGGTGACGCCGCGAATCGATATCGATGTCCCGACCACCTGGATACGCGACGGGGGCGTGGCCGCTTCGGTGCTGATCCTCCTGGGCAGCGTCTGGGCCGCGGGAACAGCTTTTGGCGCGACAGCGGTGTATGGAGTGATCGTCGCCGTGCTCACTCCTCTCTTGTTTCTGCCGCTAGGCCAGACCGCTCGGCGCCGTCACCGCGTCGTTCTCGGTTCCACGATAGTCGTTGCACCCATCCTCCTCGCCCTCGGGTTCGGGCCATTTTCGGCGTATACGACGATGTTCTTCCCCTCATTGTACGTTCCGTGGGCGCTCGTGACGGGGGCCATCGGTGCGGTGGGGTATTCGTACGGACTCAGTATCCGTGCAGGGTCATCGAACTGATGGACCCATCAACCGGGAGTGATCAGCATACCGGCCCAGTACGGCGAAGTGCTCTTGACATCCTCTCACCCCTGGAGAGGGGGACTTCCACTTGCCAGGAGTCGTTCGCGGATGCACCGAATATTTCGACCGATCCACGGGATAGCGAGCAGCCATTATCTCGGGCGTATCGAAGCGATATCGACCCGAACGATACAATACCCGCTGGACGTATCCTCCCGACGCCAGGGCACTCCTGGCGAATATTTGTTCGAGCACGTCGATGTGTTGCGCTGAGTCGGTCACTGGTCCCACTCGACGTCTGCGACGTCCCCGGCCTCCCGAAGGATGAATGGACCGATGGAGAGGGTATGTTTGGCGACGGTCGCGATGCGCATGATGTACGCGAGGAGGACGAGGAACGGAAGCAACGAGACCGTGGCGGCAGCCGAGATCACCAGGACGAGCGTCTCGACACCGAAGACCGAGATGCTGTACGAGGTGTCGCTGAAGAAGATGATCATCCCGCTGGAGACGAGGAGTGCCGGGACTGCGGCCGCGAGTATTCGCCGTGAGAGGTTGATGAGGTCCCACTGGAAGTACAGCGTCTTGAAATGTTCGCGGGCCGGCCCGAACAGTCCTAACACCTCGATCAACTCGTCGAGGGCGTCCAAGCGCGTCTCGTTCAGCGATTGATGATATCGTTCGCGGATGCGTTCGGCGGTGAACAGCTTCCACGAGTAGTTGAAGTTCAATGCCGACGAAATGACGTCGAAACTGCCGAAACGCGCATCGTCGAGACCCGCCGATACCTGCGCCGCATTCGCTATCAGGCTCTCTGTGAGTTCCTCGATGGAGGATTCGAGCGACGTGTCGGCCTTATCGGAGCGTTCTCCGCTGAGCGTCTTCGCTTTTTCGCCGGACACCTGGACGAGTGCCCTGAGAAATTGGGCTGGCCGCGCTGGACTCACCGGAGACCCGATGGCATCGGACACGTCGGACCTGAACTGCATCGCCGCCTCCATTCGCTCTCGCTGGTCTCCTACCGCCCCGAGTTCCTGGGAGAGCACCAGTTGGTTCAACGTCAAGACGAGCGTGACGCTGGTGATGGTTCCGGTCAGCAATCCCTGGAAGAGCGTGTCCGTCGAATCACTGCTCTGGATAGCGGCCACCGAACTCGGATACAGGTATCCCGCCACCACGAGTACCACGAAGACGAATCCCACCAGTAGACCCGTCACCACAGCACGATCGGCCTCCATGAGGAGCCATAGTTTCAGCTTGCTCTGCTGGGCCCGTTCACGCAACAGATCGTCCGGTGCATCCCCCTGCATGCCTCTGTATACGATTCCCCGGATAGAAAATGGCGGGGCCGTATTCCGCCGGGAGCGTCGGCCCGCGATCGAACCGCCGTCGCTCTTCGATTGTATCGAGGCCCCAACCAGCACTCGTTGCCGTCGTCGAAGTTAGTCGGCGGGTTGGGTCTGTCCACCCGACTCTGCTCGAATAGCGGTGATACTACTGTAGATCACAGCCCCACTGACGAGGAGTGCAGAACCGAGGATCAAGACGAGGCTGACCGTGTTGAGGACCTCGATTCCGTAGACGTTACCGGCCTCGCGGACGGCGACTGCGACGGAGCCCCCGAGAAGCATCAATCCGAAGTAGACCTTGATTTCCTCCTCGTCGACGATACTCGTCGCCGCAGAACCGAGTCGCGCACCGAAGGCACTTCCAGCCAGTAGCGGCAGGACGATGGAGAGATCGACACCGCCGTCCATCGCGTAGAGGAAACTACCGATACCACCGGAGAAGACGATCTCGAAGAGGTCGGTTCCGACGGCGATGGGAACGGGGACGCCGATCAGATAGAACAGTGCGGGCATTCGGATGAACCCACCACCGACACCGAGGAAGCCGGATAACAATCCCGTCGCGAAGGCGACGGCCAGGATCATCCACAGCGATACCGAGACACCGCCTCTGAGGTCGATCATCGGGGGAAGACGATACGACTGGATCTTCTTGGCGATGTCGGGAATGTCGTCGGCGTCGACCTCATCGTCCGCAACGTCATGATCGATGCCACCGTCGTCGTCCCCCTTCAGTGCCTCGTAGGTGACGAAGAGGCCGATCCCACCGAGCAGGAAGACGTAGGTGACGCTGATGATGCTCCCGGCAAGGCCGAGTTCCTCGAGGTGCAAGACGATCTCCTTGCCGACTTCTATCCCCGCAGTCGTGCCGGCGATCATCAACACCCCGAGTTTGTAGTCGACCTGGCCGAGGTCACGGTGTTTCAGCGTCGCGATGACCGAGGTACCGAAGACGAACGCGAGACCACTCCCGACCGCGACCCGAGATGGATAGCCCATGACGAGCAAGGCCGGCGTCACGAGGAACGAACCCCCCATTCCGAAGAACCCGAAGAGGATGCCGATGAGGAGTCCAAAGCTGACAAACAACGACACCATCGCCATGCTAAGGCCCAGTACTTCCATATTAGAACTGTTTGATTCGATCGATGACTGCTGAACTGAACGCGTTTTCGGCCGCACCGTACACGACGTAGAGTACGATTGCTTCCACCAGGACGATGCCGATGAGTTGCATCGCCTGGACCGTCGCGGAGAGGTTCCCGATTCCTACCATTGAGGCCCACCAGTATTCTGTGGGAGTGTGGTCGATATCATCCTTGAAGCACTCGAATACCCCTAATCGGCACCACGTTATAATGGTTTTGGACTTATTATACAATATTACCTCGCCAGAGGTCCTACATATCCCATCCGAATCCATGCATAACTTATCAGAGGTCGGCGGCTTCCACCCCCCTGCCGGAACATTTCGGCCGTATCACACCTACGGGCATCCGATGTGTGTTCTGAATCGCGACCGACGACTGTTCACGCACTCCGCTATATTGCCCAATCCAAACAATATTATATCTGTCCCATCTACGATGGTCCATGAAAGCCGTCTACGCAACGGACCTGTCGGCAGCCAGCGAGGCCGCGATCGAGAACCAGACGTGTCTCGAGTGTCTCGACCGGGTGGGTGTCGATACGTTCCATCTCGTAACGGTGGTGCCATCGAACGTTCATTCGGGAATGCCCGGGATGGACTTCGAGCAGCAACGAAAACGGGGTCTCGATCGGTATCGGAGGGTGATGGAGGCTGCCGGCTTCGATGTCGAGACCCACGTCGTCCGGGGGACGCCTCACCGGCGAATAAACGGTATCGCGGGTGCCGTTCACGCGGATATGACCATCGTCGGTTCGCGCGGACAGAGCCCTCTCGAGAACAGAGTCATCGGCTCGACCGCCCGGAATCTGGCTCGAACGACCGTGGTTCCCCTCCTCGTCAACCGTGTCGAGCGGGAAACCGAGGAACCGGACGTCATTCACGAACATCTCTTCGAGCGGGTACTGTATGCGACGGACTTCTCGGAGAACGCCGAACGCGCCTTCGACGCGTTCTCGTACCTCCGTCATGCGACGGAAGAGGCGACACTCGTGCACGTCCGCTCGCCAAAGGATACCGTGGACGAGGAACCGGATCCGACCGAACAGCTCGAGGACCTCGAAACGACACTCCAACGATGGGACATCGATACACGCATCGATGTGCGCAGCGGCGATCCGGCAGACGAGATACTCGCTGCAGAGGCAGCGGCGAATCCGTCGACCGTCCTCCTGGGGTCTCGAGGACGCAGTCGGCTTCGACGACTGTTGCTCGGCAGCGTCTCCGAAGCGGTCATCGCCAGGGCGGCGGGGAACGTCTTCCTCGTCCCTCCACCACGAAACGCGTGAAGAATACCCCGTCAGTCGGCGCTCGTCGGTGATGGGACGTCTTCGGTGGCGCGGCTCCGCCAGTACCCCTGTGCGTATGCACCGATGAACATCCCCGTGATCGACCAGAGGATCGTCACGTTTCCGATGCCGAAGCTAGCGTATGCCGCTCCGGGGCAGATACCCGAAAGCCCCCATCCGACACCGAATATCGAGCCGCCGATCAGGACGTTACGGTCGAAGGGTTTCAATCGGCGTTCGTATCGATCGCCGGTGAGTGGTGCGGTTTCACGCAGTCGGGGGACCAGGAAAAACGCCAGACCGCTGACGATCGCCGCGCCGAACATCACGAAGAGGAGTCCGAAGTCCTCGAACTGCAGAAAGTCGAGGACGACCTCGGGACGGGCCATCTGGCTGTAGGCAAGCCCGAACCCGAAGAGAATCCCCCCGACGAGGATCAGCGGCATGAAGAGTGGATGGCGGTCGCTCATTCAGGGAGTCACCCCCAGGGACGCGACGACCTGCGCGGTCACGATGGCGACGAGGAGAAACGTAACGACACCGGTGATGGAAGTCTTCGATGCCGATCCGACGCCACACACACCGTGACCGGAGGTACAGCCTTTCCCGACGCGGGTTCCGACGCCGACGAAGATACCACCGACCAGTAACCGCCACGGATGCACCGCCGTCGTCCACGCTCCGCCCTGATAGATCAGCGCGTACGACGCGGCACCGAGGACGATACCGAGCGTGAACACCAGTCGCCAGTCCCGCGAGGGCACGTACTTCTGGAACCGCGATTGCCCGGAGAAATACGAGAGCGTCGATTCGAGGAACGTGCTCGCTCCGGGTGGGATGGCTGTCCCCAGGTAGATGACGGCGACTCCCAGGCCGACGAACAGCCCCCCGATGGCATAGCGACTGACGCCGTTGGGAAACAGTTCACCGCCGACCTGTAGCACGACTGGATCGATCATCGCCGGGATCAGTCTCCCGCGAGAGACTCCTGACTCGCTGCGCAGTTGTTGGGGCCGAGTTCGAGGGTAAACGCTTCTTCTTCGTCGACGTCGTTCACCCCGAGGTTCGTGGCGATGATATCTTCGTAGTTCGCCGGCCGGGGCGGCATGTCATCGAGTGTCAGTTCGACGAACGACTCTTCATCCATCGTGAGAGCCGTCATATCTTCCATCAGGCTGCCGATCGATTCGGTGTACGTGCCGTCCGCAGCTGGTTCGGCTGCGTCGCTGGTGTGTCCCCCACCGACCACCACAGCATCGGGGAGGGTCAGGATTCGCTCCTGGAGCGATTCGTAGAGCATCCGGGCCGCTTCGGGCGCGCCTTCATCGCCCTCTTCGAGGTCGGGGCGAGCCACTGACTCGGTGAAGAGCCCGTCACCGGTTGCGAGGAAGCCCTCGTCGACGAGGTACGAAGTCATGCCAGTCGTGTGGCCGGGGGTGTAGATGGCCTCTATCGTGGCAGTCCCGACGTCCAACGTCTGCCCATCTTCGATAGTGGTGAGTTCGTCGGCGTAGGTGACACCGCGATCGACTGCGGGTTCGGGAATCACACCTTCGACCCCCTCGGCGACGAGATCACGCACCCCCGAAATATGGTCCGCGTGTACGTGCGTATCAATTGCGTACTCGAGGTCGACGCCGAGTCGGTCCGCATCCCGTAGATATCGGTCGGTGAACGCTTTGAGTGGGTCGATAACTGCTGCTTCGTCCTGGTCGTAGAGCAGGTAACCGAGACAGCCTGACGAGGGGCGCTGATACTGGAGGAGGGTGCCCGATCCGGTGTACTCGCTGACCTCTACGGATTCGTAGATGCGTGCCCATCCTTCCATTCCCCCCTCGAGGTGGGATACCTCGTAGCCACGCTCGACGAGCGTGCCCGCGACGTACTCGCTGGCGCTGCCCTCCGCACAGAGGGCAGTCACCTCCCCGTCTTCGGGAATCTCGTCGAGTACCGCTTCGTCGATATCGCCTTCGAGGAACTCGTAATATGGAACGTTGATGGTCTCGACGTTCTCGCCGTCGATGTGCCACTCCTCGTAATCCGATCGCATCCGCGTATCGAGGAGTACAGTCGCTTGACCCGCATCGATTCGATCTTTCAGCGTTTCTGGAGCGATCGACTCGACGTCGACGTCCGGAGCCGGAAAGTCGTCAGAGTCCATATGTTACACCCGAATATAACGGGTGTTCCCACAAAAACGTTTGCAATGTATTTCCTCATCTTCACAATATAGCTGACGCAAAACATACGTGAGTGGACACGTAGAGACGTCCCACTGGTATCTCATTGCGGTTAATTTGTCCGGTTTTCCATATCACACCGCGATTGTTCACTCACTGACCGTTCGCAGGGCGCCATTAGTATTGTCCAAATTGACCAACACAGTAATACCGAACCACCGGTGGCGAACGTCGGTCATCAATCGGTTCCTATTAGCGCCAGGGGCGTGGACAGAGCGTATGGACCAGCGGTTACGAGTCGTCGCCGTCTCGGTCGCCATCGTCCTCCTGGCGGCCTCTCTCGGCGTTCAGGCCGTCACCATCGACCGGGGGACGACCGTCGAACACGAAGCGGGCGCCCATCCAGGGAATACGCTCGTCGGCGTCCACTCCTGGAATAACGTCGGGCGGGTCGTCGAGATAACACCCGACGGCAACGTCACCTGGGAGTGGTCCGTCCCTGACTCCCGGGTATTCGCAGTCGAGCAACTCGACGACGAGACGGTGCTCGCGGCGGTGGCGGTGAAGACTCCAGCTGAAGACTGTGACGGAGAGAACGTGGACTACGAGGAGTACGACGACCACTGCGTCACCAACCGCGTGGTCGAGGTGGACAAGGAATCCGGTGACGTGGTCTGGGAGTACTCCTGGCAGGACGAGTTTATCCACTGGCACGAGGTACACGACGTCGAGCGACTGGACAACGGTGAGACCGCGATCATCGACATGGGGAACGACCGATCGTTCACCGTCGACCGCGACGGGGAGGTCACCTGGGAGTGGCACGCCGAAGACCACCTGACCCCCGGAACCCCATTCTACGAGCGCTACGGAGGCCCGGAGAAGAATGGTGAGCACGACGACTGGACGCATATGAACGACATCGATCGTCTGGAGAACGGGAACTTCCAGATGAGCATCCGTAACTTCGACACCGTCATCGAAGTCGATCCAGCGACCGACGAGATCGTGGACGTCGTCGGCGAACCTGGAGACCACGACGTCCTGGAAAAACAGCACAACCCACACCGGATCGAAGACGCGGGAACGATGGTCGTCGCGGACAGCGAGAACAACCGGATCGTCGAACTCGACGTGGAGACCGAGGAAATCGTCTGGCAGTATCGCGGCCCAACCGACGGATCACTGCAGTGGCCTCGTGACGCCGACCGTCTCCCGAACGGTAACACGTTGATCACCGACTCGCGCAACAATCGCATCCTCGAGGTCGACCCCGAGGGGACGGTCGTCTGGCGGTTCGAAGATCCGGATGGTGAGGTGATCCCCCTCCCATACGAGGCCGATCGGATCGGTGCCGACGAGGGAGCGGACGTTCCATCAGGCCGTGAACTCGTCGAGAGCGACGAAACCGCCGGACCGATCGTCGAATCCGTCCGGGAGATCGAGGCCCTCTCGAAGTACGTGGTCCCGACGTGGATGCACCTTCCCCAGCTACTGCATGTCGTCGGTATCGCCCTCGGTGCGCTGTGGCTTACCGGTGAGGGCCTTCTCTTCGGGTGGCGGCGACTGCGCACATAGTGTCTTTCGGTACCCTGGTACGATTCGACACGGACATCGGTAGCTTCTCCTCACGTGACGGCAAACGGTCGGCCAATGAGTTCGTTCACCGACCGGGTCGCTCTCATCACGGGCAGTAGCCGGGGCATCGGTGCCGCAACCGCCACACTCCTCGCCGATCGCGGAGCGAAGGTGGTCGTGAATTACCACTCGAACGAAGCCGCCGCACGGGCGACGGCCACCGAGATCGAGGAGAATGGCGGCGATGCACTCGTCGTCCAGGCTGACGTTCGCGATGAAGCGGCTGTCGGTCGTCTGATCGAGGCGGTCACCGACGAGTGGGGTCGCATCGACGTCCTCGTGAACAACGCCAACATGCCCTTTGCGAAGAAGTCGTTCGCCGATATGGCCTGGGAGGAGTTCCACCAGAAACTCTCGGACGAACTCGAGGCGGCGTTCAGGATGTCCGAGGCCGTCCTTCCCCTGATGGTAGAGCAGGGATATGGGCGTGCAGTGTACGTCTCGAGCGGACTCGGCGACCATCCCGCGCCCGGGTTCATCGCTCACGGGGCCGCGAAGGCTGCCCTCGACACCTTCGTCAAGTACATCGCATACGAGTACGGGCAAGCGGGGATAACGGCGAACGTCGTTGCCCCGGGCCTCGTCGAGACCGACGCGACCGCAGATCGGGTCGAAGAGGTGCGAGAGTATATCTCCGAGCAGACGCCCCTGGGCCGGGTAGCACGGCCGTCGGACGTTGCCCACGCGATTGCCGCCCTCGCCAGCGACGACGCACAGTTCGTCACCGGGACCTACACACCGGTCAATGGCGGAAAGGACATGGAGTGACCAGACACGAGACCACACACTGCCAGATCTCGTTGTCGGTACGTGTGAGAGGCTACGACGATAGTGGCCAACTGTGGCGGGATACGTGCCGTTTTTCCTCCAGAGCGAAACGATGAAACCGACCGTCCCACACGTCTACCTATGGACGTCCCCGTCTCGAAGCGTCGGTTGATACGCGCCCTCCTCGCGATCGTACTTTTCGCACTGGTGGCGAACGTTGGATACGCAGCCGTCACCGGGGGACCGCCGGATCCAGGGTTCGTCGAGCCGGGCACGATAGAGACAGCCGCGAACGGGTCGACCGTCGTCGGCGTCCAGGGGTTCCACTTCGGCGGCGAAGAGGACCCGAAACGACCGGCGCGACTCGTCTCCATCGACGAACGGGGTGACATGGAGTGGCAGCACAACGGCTCCGAACAAGGATCGACGTGGTTCTACGAACCCGACCCACTACCGAACGGAAACATCCTCGTCGTCTCGACGAAACCGGGAACGACCACCGTCTACGAATACGACCCCGAAACCGAAGAACGGGTCTGGGTGGAGGAGTTCGATATCGAGGACACCCACGACGTGACGATGCTCGACGAGGACCGGTTGGCCGTCGCGAACATGCGGAACTACAACGAATCGGCCGACAGGAGCGACGACCGGCTGTTCGTGTACAACCGAACCAGCGAGGAGATCACGTGGGAGTGGTACTTCCGCGATCACTACCCGAACGGAACGGACGGCGGAATGAACGAGGACTGGACCCACGTGAACGACATCGAACCCGTGGGTGACGACCAGTTGCTCGTCTCGCCGCGTAACTTCGATCAGGCCGTCCTCGTCAACATGACGACCGACGAGATCGATCTCCGCCTCGGTGAGGACGACGAACACGACATCCTCTCCGAACAGCACAATCCCGATTATCTCGAGAGCGAGGACGGCACGCCGACGATCCTCGTCGCCGACTCCGAGAACCACCGCGTCGTGGAGTACGAACTCGTCGAGCGTACCGGAACGAACGACGCAGGATTGCCGACCGCCGAGTGGGAACGGACCTGGGAGGTCGGGAACGGCCAGTTCACCTGGCCACGCGACGCAGACAGGCTCCCGAACGGCAACACGCTAATCACCGATACGATGAACCATCGCGTCGTCGAGGTCACTCCGGAGGGCGAGGTCGTCTGGGAGAGCTACGTGACGTGGGGCCCATACGACGCGGATCGAGTCGCCCATGGAGGGAGCTCGAATGGACCGACGATCAGTGACATGGAAGCGGAAGGTACCTACGAGCTGACGGGAAGTGCACAGCTCGAACCCGGCGAGTCGAGAAACGAGTCCTTCGATCAGTGGGTATCGCGCCAGGCCACCGGGACCGTCGTCGAGGGGCCCGTCGATGCGGTGACGACCCGGTGGAGGCACCTCACGCCGTGGATTCGCCCGGCCTGGATGGACAGCTGGACGCTCGCTTCGGCAGCGGGTGCCCTGCTGCTCGCGACGACCTGGGGAACTGCAGAGCTCATCTACGCGCGCAAGCGTCTCGCCGCAAAGGCGAAGTCACTCTGGCGGGCCGTCGACGATCGCTAATCAGAGTGCGATAACTTCGCCGGCGAGGAGGTAGATGAGTGCCAGTATCGTCTGAAACGAGAGCGAACCGACTGCCGAGAGGACGACGAACCGCCGAACCGGCATGTCCGAGAGGCCGGCGGGGACGGTCAGCAGCCCACGGACGAAGAGCATCGTATTCGTCACCGGCACGGCGAACTGCCCCCACCGGTCGAACCAGCCGTCGACACGATCGAGGCGCGACTCGTTCAGCGGTATCCACCCCTTCTGTATCAGATATTCCCGACCGCCCCGGCGGGCAAGGACGAACAGGAACGTCTGGCCGATGGTCGTTCCGACGACGGCGATGGCGACGATAGCCACGACCTCGGGGATCGATGAGCCGATGAGCAACAGCGCGCTCGGGACCACGAGTTCACTCGGCATGAATCGGAGCATCATGGTCCCCTCGAGGATGCTGATCCCGAGAAGCACGAGGAGCGCGATCTCCGAGGTGAGCATCGAGGCTAGCCAGTCCGGTGTCTCCGAGAGTTGCAATATTACCATGACTACTCCATGTATCCGAGGTCGCTCAGTCGCTCCTGTAACTTCTCGTCGGCGTCTTCGAGAGCGTCGGCCCGAGCATCGGTGGCTTCTGTCCACGCTCCACCGGTCGCCGATTCGAACCGAGAGAGGGCCCGTTCTGCAGCCTCGACGGCGTCGTGATCGTCGGGAGATAATGGTCGAGACTCGACGGGATCGTCCCCGAGTACGAAACCCTCGTCGGGAATTCGATCTGCACGGATGAATTTGCCGTCCGAACTACGGGCTGCCCGCAATCGTGCCCGCGCACGGTGGTCGTCTTCGATCACCAGTCCGGCCGCCTTCGCTTTCTCCTCGAGATGGTGGAGTTCGATGACCGGTTGGGCGTACTCGACGAAGGCGTAATCCCCGGCCGCCTCCTCGTTGGCTCGCTGTCCCGGATCACGGTTCCCGTCGGCCGAGTCGAACTGCCGGTAGCGGGAGTCGAACAGCGAACGCGTCGGATCGAAGCCGACGACCCGGTTTTCGCCCGATTGAGCCTCAGTCGTGCTCGCCTCTCGACGAACATCGGTCGCATCGAGGACGGTGTGATAGAGATCGAGCAATTCGACGACCGCCGCTGTGCGGTCGTCATCGAGAGCTGGATGTTTGATCATGAGCGGTACGTTGATCAACTGCTCGTAGAGGGCGAACTCGTGGCCGTAGAGGTCGTGTTCGCCGTGTAGTTCGCCGTGGTCAGCACAGACCACGACAGTGGTATCGTCCCACTGGTCGGTCTCTTTCAACCAGTCGAAGAGTCGGCCCAGTTGATCGTCCATGTGGGCGATCTCCGCATCGTAGAGGTCGCCGATGTCGTCCCACTCGTCGTCGTCGATATCTCGGGCGCCCGAGTTGTACTCCTTCGAATTCTGGCAGACTGCGTCCGGGTCAGCGTCGGCAGCGAACTCCTGGCGGTATTCCGCCGGCGGATAGTACGGCAGGTGGGCGTCCATCAGATTGATGAACGCGAACCAGCCCGTCTCGCTCCCGCTGTCGTCGATGAAGGAGATGGTCTTGTCGATGACGGACGGCGTCTTGGTATCCGCGCCATCACCACTGGCGAGGTATTCGTGGATCTTCGCCCCGAACTGGACGGCACTCGACGCGAGGTCGCGGAGCCGGTCGTTGTCGTTCATCGCCTTCCAGACCCTCGAGAGCGGGCCGGACAGGTACTCACCCGGCATGACCTCGAAGAAGGTATCACCCTCGTCGAAGCCGTCCGTGAGGTTCGTATACGGGGTTATCCAGGCATTCGAAGAGTACGCAGCGGTGTCGTAGCCCGCCTGCGATAGCGTCGTCGCAAGCGTCTGCGTCCCCTCCAGATACGGACTCTCCTGGTCGGCCCCGTGCTGACTCGGATACAGTCCGGTGAACATGGACGCGTGAACCGGCAAGGTCCAGGGTGCGGGCGCGACGGCAGCGTCGAAGACGGTCGCCTCCTCGGCAAATGCCGACAGCGACGGCGTCGTCCCTCGTTCGTATCCGTAGGGGCCGAGTCGATCCTTCCGGACCGTGTCCAGGACGACGAACAGGACGTTGTCTGGGGACCGGTCGGTCATTACCCCAGACTCACCGGTTGCCAGCAATAAATGGTCCGGTCCCTCGAGTCGGTCCGAAACCCAATCGTTTCGTAGTAGGGCGTCGCAGTTCCGACGTATGAGTGGGGTCGACAGACGTGCGCTCGTCTTCGGTTTCGCGGGGGCGGGTGCGCTTTTCGTCGGCCTCCTGTGGCTCGTCGACGTCGGTCAGGTGCGATCGTCACTGTCGCGGGCCGATCCGCTATTCCTTGGGGTGATGTTCGTGGTTGCCCTGCTCTGGCTTGGCGCCTGGGCAGTCACGCTTCGAACCGTGCTCGCCTCGATGGACGTCTCCATGCCCGTCGGCACCTCGTTTTTCGTCTACAATGCCGCCGTCTTCGCGAACAACGTGACCCCGTTCGGACAGGCCGGTGGCGAACCCGTCACGGCGTTACTGGTCTCGAAGGTCACGGAGACCCGATACGAAACAGGGCTGGTCAGCATCGCGAGCGTCGACGTGCTGAACGCGGTCTCGTCCATCGCGCTCGTCTTCTTCGGGGTCGGAATCTACGCGAGTCGGTTCACGCTCGGGACGAATCTCTTCGCCGCGGTCAGTTCCGTCGTGATACTGGTCGTCGTCATCGTCGTGTCTTTCACGTTGACCTGGCGCTATCGGGAGCCACTCGTCGACCGACTCTCGGGTCCGATTGCGACGACAGCCGATGCATTCCGGTGGGGCCCACTGAACTCACGAACGATCACCAGGGCCGGGGTCGCGGATCGCATGCGCCGATTCTTCGGGAATGTCGAGGTGATCGCCGGCGATCGGCGTGGACTCGTGTACGCCCTTTCTCTCTCGATGCTGGGGTGGTTGCTGCAGACGGCAGCCCTCGTTATGGCCTTCCTGGCGGTCGGCGCCGACATTCCCGTCGTCGTCGCGCTGTTCGTCATCCCGCTCGCCAATCTGGCCGGGATGGCACCCCTTCCCGGTGGCCTCGGTGGGATCGAAGCCGCGTTCGTCGCGTTGCTCGTTCCGACGACGGGGGTAGCTGCAGCCGTGGTCACCGCCGCCGTGTTGCTCTTTCGTCTGGCCATCTACTGGATGCCGGTGATCATCGGCGGAACGTCTGCGACGGTATTCGGCGTGAAAGTACTCTCCTGACGGTCTGATACCACACACGCTTTAGGCACCGATGGTAGAACTACCTCGTACGCAACTGCTCCTATGAAACAGCAAGAAGTGATCGATGGTGACTGGGACTACCTGATCGTCCTCGATGCCTGTCGATTCGACTCCTTCGAATCGGTTTACCGGGAGTACGTGGACGGCGACCTGGAGAAACGGGAGAGTCGGGGATCGGCGACCCCCGAATGGGCGGCCAAGACCTTCAGGGGGAACCACGACATCACGTACTTCTCTGCGAACCCGTTCATCAACGGTCTCGGAATACCCCTCAACGAACTGGACTGGGGAGCGAGTTTCGACTCCGGTTGGACCTCGACCGACCACATCTCGACCATCCACGACGTCTGGGACGAAGCCTGGGACGACGACCTCGGGACGGTCCTTCCCCAGGACGTGAACCGGTACGTCCGAGAGCACTGGGACGAAGTGGAGGCCAGCGAGCGGACGATCATCCACTACATGCAACCGCATGCACCGTTCATCGCCCACGGGAAGGGCCGAAAGGTGAACACGATTCGGAAGAGCTTCGAGGAAGCCAAACAGGAAGGCGTCGATTCGAGCGACGGCGGACTCCTTGCCTCGGTGCTCGACCCCATCAGGCCCCGCGTCGAACGATACCTGGAACGGAGCGAACTCGCCATGAAGGTCGGGATGCTCGTCGAACTGGACGCGAGCAGTATCTTCGATGTCGGCTCGGACGGGACGAAAGAGACGCTGCTTCGCTACTACGAGGAGAACCTCAGAGCCGTCTTCGAAGCAGCGGCCGACCTCGCAGCGGACCTCGACGGAAAAGTCGTCATCACCTCGGACCACGGGGAAGCGTTCGGGGAACAGGGCATCTGGGAACACCACGTGGAGACGCCGATACCGGAACTGATCGAAGTGCCGTGGCTCGTCGTCGACGCGAACTGATCGAAGCGTGGCTACCGGTACTGCGAGTAGAATTCGGTCTCCGTCTCGATGGCCTCGTCGATGATCGTCCCCGAGTCGACAGGCTCGCCAACCGGCGTCTGGCGTTCCCTCACCGACTCGTCATCGTCCTTTGTCGGTCAATCGTCCTTGCACGCGTTACTGTAGCCCGCCGGACGTCCGTCACGCAGGGGCCACTTCAGAGGCGGACGTACGGACCAGGCTTCGCCTCGGTCAACCGTCGCACCTGCTCCTCGTCGAGGTCGATGTTCGCGGCCACGAGGTTCTCTTCGAGTTGCTCGACGGTTCGGGCGCCGATGATAGGGGCAGTGACGCCGTCCCGGTGCATGAGCCATGCGAGAGCGGTCTGGGCGGGCGTCGCGTCCACTGCTTCGGCAACTGCGTCGAGCTCGTCGTGGACGTCGAAGTTCTCCCCCACGAGATACGACTGTTCGAAGCGAGTCGACTCCGCGACGCGGGACTCGCCCACGAGGCCGTCTTCCCGGGTGTATTTCCCCGTCAGGAATCCCTGTCCCAGTGGGCTCCAGGGACACACCGCGAGGCCGTAGTGGCGACTCATCTCCAGGTAATCGCCCTCGATCTCGCGATCCACCAGGTTGTATCGGGGCTGTACCACGGAGAACGGCTCCCAGCCCTCCCGCTCGGCGATCTCGTTCGCCTTCGCCACCTTCCAGGCGTTCGGTCGGAGTGTGGAGGCGCCCAGATAGTGGACCTTCCCATCGCGAACGAACCCGTCGAGCGTCCGCATCAGTTCCCGCGTGGGCGTCTCGTCGTCCCACCGGTGGATGTAGAGGACGTCGATGTAATCGGTGTCCAGACGCTCGAGGATGGCATCGATGCGGTGTCGGAGATTCTTCCGATTGTTCCCGGCACTGTTCGGGTCGCCATCCCGGATCTGCCAGTAGATCTTCGAGGCGATGGTGAATCGCTCCCTGTCCCGGTCGGCGAGCCAGTTGCCGATCCACTCTTCGCTTTTCCCACCGCCGTAGACGTCCGCCGTGTCGATGTACCGACCGCCGGCCGCCTCGTACGCGTCGAGCAACTCGTAAGCCCGCTGTTCGTCGATTTCGACGTTACCCGCTTCGGTTTCCTTGCCGAACCGCCAGGTGCCGAACTGCAGTTCGCTCGTCTCGATCCCGGTCGATCCGAGTCGGACGAAATCGAGGTCCATCGATTCCAGAGAGGTCATTCCCTTCGAGGTTAGCCGAAGAGCGTGAAAAACGTTCAGCATCCGGCACTCCGACCGGGAGTGTTGCGGTCTCGATCCCCGCGACTGCGTGAACGTTGATTACACTCGCCCCCGTATCGTGGGCCAATGGGCGAGCGAGACACGATAGCCCGGGTGGCCGAACCAGTCACGGTCGATTCGATGGTTTCGGACTTCCGTTCCCTGGGAATCGAGACCGGTGACACGCTCATCGTTCACTCCTCGTTGAGTGCACTCGGTTGGGTCAGCGGTGGCGTCCAGGCCGTCGTCGACGCCCTCCAGCGGACCCTCTCCGAATCGGGAACGCTCGTCATGCCTACTCATACGTCGCAGTACACGGACCCGGCCGGGTGGTCGAACCCGCCCGTCCCGGAATCGTGGCACGAGACCATCCGCGAGTCGATGCCGGCGTTTCGACCGGGGGTGACTCCGACGCGTGACGTCGGTGCCATCCCGGAGTGTTTCAGGACCTATCCGAATGTCCAGCGGAGTTCGCATCCAGAGGTCTCGTTCGCCGCCTGGGGCGCCGAGGCCGAGACCATCGTCTCCGGACACGCCATCGATTTCGGTCTCGGTGAGCGATCACCGCTCGCCCGTCTCTACGAAGTGGGCGGCACAATCCTGCTCCTCGGCACCAACCACAATACGAACACGTCGCTGCATCTGGCCGAGTATCGGGCCGGGATATCGCCACCGAAGGTCAGGAACGCCGCACCGATCCGACGCGATGGCGAACGGGTCGTCGCCGAATACGAGGACATCGAACTCTCCACCGACGACTTCCTCGACATCGGCGCTGCGTTCGAACGCGAACACGACGTCGCTTCGGGGACGGTGGGCGCCGCCGATGCAACACTGATCGATCAACGGTCACTCGTCGACTTCGCGGTAGAGTGGATGGAGTCCCATCGGTGATAGACCGACCAGTCAGTCAGCGAGGGTCCGCTCGGTCACCGGTACGCCCTTGCTGGCGAGATGATGCATCTGCTGGAGTGCGAAGTCGGCCTCCCGTGACCCCTGGGTCGCCAGCACGATCACCTCTGCGTTCCCGGATGGCCGCATGGTCCGACCGGCGCGCTGGGTTCCCTGGCGACGAGACCCACCCAGGCCCGATGCCACGATGCCGAGCTCCGCGTTGGGTAAGTCGATCCCTTCGTCGCCCACCCTCGAGACGATCAGGGTGTCGTGGTCGCCTCGGCGGAATGCCTGAAACAATCGGGCACGTTCGGCGTGGGGTGTCTCGCCACTGACGAACGGCGCCGCCAGTGCGTCGGCCAGTTCGTCGCCCTGGTCGAGGTATTCGACGAAGACCAGTGACTTCGTCTCGGGGCGTTCGGCGAGCACGTCGCGGACGGCTTCTACCTTCGCTGGATTCGTGGCGGCGAGTTGTCTCTGTCGGTGTCCTGACGCGTTCCCGTACTCGTCTTTCGCTCGGTCGTCTCGCCACGGAACGTACCGGATCTCGACGGACGGCTGCTCGACGAACCCGGCATCGAAGAGGGCGTCCCAGTCGGTGCCGATGGGCGGACCGACGAGCGTGTAGATATCCCGTTCGAGGTCGTCCTCCCGGACGGGCGATGCGGTCAATCCGAGCCGATGTCGACCCTGGAGATCGGTCGTGGATCGGTGGACTGGGGCGGGAACGCGGTGGGCCTCGTCGTACACGATGAGTCCCCACCGGCGACTGTCGAAGAGTCCTCGATGCCGGTCCATACTCGCGATCTGGTAGGTCGCGATCGTGATCGGCCGAACCGACTTCTCACCGCCGTGATATTCGCCGACATCGTCCGGGTCGAGATCGGTGTGTCGCAGTAGTTCCTCGCGCCACTGGCCGGCGAGTTCGCGACTCGGCACGAGGATAAGTGCCTCGGCCTCCAGTTCGGCGAGGATTCCGATCGCGGCGATCGTCTTCCCACTCCCGGCGGGGCCGACGAGAACGCCCGATCCGGCTTCGAGGAACCGGTCGACCCAGTCCCGCTGGTAGGAGCGAAGTTCCAGATGCATCGTGACCGCCAGCGAATCGCCCTCGTCCAGGTCCCGCTCGTCCTTCACGGGGTACCCCTCGTCGTAGAGCGTGCGCTTGATCGCCGCCTCCGACCCCTCGACGACCCAGCTCGTATCGTCGTCGATCGGAGCGTGGAGGTGCTGGTCGTCCAATACCTCGCGGGCGACGTTTCCCATCAAGGAGTCACTGGCGGCCTCGAGAACCGTGTAGCCGTCCTCGTGGGTTCGGAGTGTGAACTGTCTGGCTCGCTTCCACTGCGATTCCATCCACTCCTCGAAGGCGGGTTCTTCGCCCCCGAGGACGTCACGGACCGTCGATCGAAGGGCTGCGAACGAGTCGTGTGGGGCTGCCCAGACGTCCTCACGGCGAACCTCGTAGACGTATCCCGCCCGGCCGTTGGTGTCCGCGAGTCGGGCGAACTGCGATAGCTGGGCCCGGGTGAACTGGTCGGGTTGGTCCACGACGATCTCGTGTCGATCCGGGAAGGGGACGATCCGTTCGCGTTTCGTCGTATCCGCCCAGCGCTCCGCGTAGAACACGACTGGATCGTTCTCGACGCCGACCCGCGAGACGTCACCCGACTCGACGAGCCGAGCGAGCAATTCGTCAGCGTCCGACTGTGTCATCCCTAACTGGGACGCGACGTCGCTCGCCGTCACGACTGGCCGCTGTACACCTTCGAGGGCATCCCGGAACGACTCGATGCCGTCACTGCGGTCCGCGTCACCCACGTCGCTAGCCGATCCTGACCGTGTCACGAGGGAGGCTACACGGCGGGCAGGTAAGCCGGTTACGACCGTCCAACACCGACCGATTCAGACGCACCGCTGGTGGGTCGGTCACGTCACAACTCCAGAACGTCGTACCGTTGATTCCGACAGCGATCGCATTCGCGCAGACCACGCTCACGGGCGAGCGACCGTTCCATCGAGGTGTACGCACCCGGGAGGACCGGACAGTCCGTCGTGGTATGATAGACCGTCCGCTCCGTCCCGGCGGATTGTGTGACG
>JBNJDE010000025.1:0-21735 GCA_051744605.1 Halobacteriota archaeon | reverse complement strand
GGCCCAGGGTCGACGTAGTTCGTCGTCGGATCCGGCACGAGCAGCACCCGGCGTTCTGCCGCCTCCCCACTCGTTCGGGGAACTCGGTCCGCGTCCCAGCGTTCGAGCGTGTCCCTTCTGAACTCCGGCAGGGATCGTTCCGCCGCGATACCGAGGGTCGCCTCGAGAACGCTACGAGCCCCCGGAATCTCCGTCACCCAGTTGCTGACCGGGGCGGTCAGGGACGCGATCCGGGAGACGGTCTCGATGTTGCCGAAGAGTCGCTCGCGCAGGGTGATGCCGTTTCGCTCGTGGTACTCGTGTTTCACCTCCACCTTCAGCTTCGCCAGGTCGACGCCCGTGGGGCAATCCGACGTACAGCCCTTGCAGCCGAGACAGACGTCGAGCACCGCCCCGGAGAACTCTTCGGAGTACAGCTCTTCGGGTGGCAACTCTCCGCTGATGGCGGCGCGGAGCAGGTTTGCCCGCCCGCGCGTCGACTGTATCTCCTCCTCGGTCGCCCGGTAGGTGGGACACATCACGTCCTGGTTCGTCTGCCGGCAGGTCCCACAGCCGTTGCAGAGCTCGACGAGGTGGTCGAAGCCGCCCTCCGCTTCGAAGGACTGGACGGTCGCTGGTTCGATGGACTCGTAGGTCGGGCCGTATCGGAGGTTCTCGCGCATGTCCGCCGGGTCGTCGTCCCGGAACACGACGACCCCCGGGTTCATGCGCCAGTCGGGGTCGGCGGCCGATTTGATGGCCTTGAACCCCTCCCAGAGGGCCGGGCCGTACATCTTCGGGTTGAACTCCGTCCGAGCGAGGCCGTCGCCGTGTTCGCCGGAGAACGAGCCGTGATGCTCCCGGACCAGGTCGGTGACGTCCTGGCTGATGGCGCGCATCGTCTCCACGCCCGCTTCCTCCTTGAGGTTCAATATCGGGCGGATGTGGAGCGTTCCGGCGCCGGCGTGCGCGAAGTAGGCCGCGCTCGTCCCGTGGTCCGTGAGGACGTCCTGGAACTCGGCGACGTACGTCGCCAGTTCGGCCGGCGGGACGGTGGCGTCCTCGATGAAGGGGTAGGGCTTCGGATCGCCCGGGAGGCTCATCAACAGGGGGATGGCTGCCTTCCTGAGCTTCCATAGCGGTTCCTGTTCCGCCGGTTCGAGGGCTACGATGCGGTCGAAGGCCTCACCCCGGTCGAGCAGTCTGTCGTCGACCAGTTCGATGGCCGCCTCGAAGTCCGAGACCAGTTCGTCGTCGAATTCGACCATGAGGGCGGCAGTGGTGCCGTCCGGGATCGGTTCCACGTACCGGTCGAACTCGTTCGAGTCGGCGGCCATGTCGAACAACGTCTCGTCCATCAGTTCGACCGCGCTCACGTCGTACTCCAGGGCGACCGGGACCGCCCGCATCGCGGCGAGCAGGTCGTCGAAGGCGTAGAGGGCGAGGGCGGTCCGCTCGGGTCGCGACACCAGGCCGAGCGTCGCCGCGACGACCGTCCCGAGACTGCCTTCGGCTCCCACGAAGAGGGTCGCGAGGTTGATACACCGGTCGCCGTCCTCGTTGGTGTAGACGACCGCGTCGAGGTTGTACCCCGAGACGACGCGTTTGAGGTCCGGATACCGGTCTTCGATTGCCGCTTCGTTCGACTCGACCACCTCCCGAACCGTTCGATAGAGGGCGGCCTCGAGCGAGTCGCCAGTCGAGAGGTGCGTCCATTCGTCGCTGTCCAGGACGACTTCGCTCGCCTCGATGGTCGACCCGTCCACGAGGATGGCCCGGACCGATTCCACGTAGTCCTGGGTGATCCCGTACCGGACCGAGTGGGCGCCCGTGGAGTTGTTGCCGATGATGCCCCCGATCGTGGCCCGGTTCTCGGAGGCCGGATCGGGCGCGTACTTCAGTCCGTCCTCCTCGAGGCGCTCGTTGAGGTCGGCCAGCACGACACCCGGTTCGACGGTGACGCGTTGCTCGTCGGCATCGACGGTCAGTATCGAATCCATGTGCCGGCTCAGATCGAGCACTATCGCACCCTTTCCGACCGTCTGTCCGGCCAGCGACGACCCCGCACCCCTCGGGACGATGGGCACGTCGTGTCTGGCGGCGATCCGATGGACCGCACGGACGTCGGCTTCGTCCCGTGGATAGACCACCCCCGCCGGCCGTGACTGGTAGATACTTCCGTCGGTCGCGTACAGGATCTGCGTGTATTCGTCGAAGCGGACGGCGCCGCTGACCGCGTCCTCGAGTGCAGCGGCGAGTCCGGGATAGCTCTCTGGCCCGTCTTCACCCGAGGCGTCGCTCCCCTGACCGTCGCCAGTCGTGCCAGTCCTTCGCGTGGCCATGGTTCACAGTCACGACCCGGGTGTATTTGTGCGTTCGTGTGACAGGTGGCTGCCACGGCTGCGTCGCTGTTCGAACCGATAAAACGGGAAAAATGGTGGCGATTCGACTCGGTCAGGGAAGCGCGGCTTCGAGTTCCTCGGCGGGGTGTGGCGGCTGCCCGTCCGCCACGTCACTGTCCTCGAACTGGGTGCGACAGGAGGCGCCGGGGGCGCACACTTCGTCGCCGTCGCTCTCCTCGACGAGATCGAAGACCTCCTGGCCGACGGCCTTGCTCATGGAGTGGTGTTCGGCCTCGTAGCCGAACGAGCCGGCCATCCCACAGCACCCGGAGTCGAGTTCGTCGACCTCGTAGCCGACCCGCTCCATGACCTCCGCAGCGTGGTGGTCCTTGTTCGTGCCCTTCTGGTGGCAGTGGCCGTGATAGGTCAGGGTCTTCTCGGGTGCGTCCCAGTCGACGTTCTCGTCGAGACCGAAGACGTTCACGTACTCCGTGACACCGTAGGCGTTCTCGGCGAGTTCGTGGACGTCCGACCCCTCGAGGAGGTCCAGGTAGTCCGACTGCGCCATCACCGCGTCGGACGGCTCGACGAACACGACGTCCCAGCCCCTGCGCACGCGCGGGGCGAGGGTGTGGACGTTCTCCCGCGCGGTCTCGCGGGCGGCGTCGATGAAGGACTTCGAGTAGGCCGGCCGGCCGCTGTCGGTGTTCTCGGCCAGTTCCACGTGGACGCCCGCCGCCTCGAGCACGCGGATGGTCGCCTTGCCCACGTCGACGCGGCTGTAGTTCGTGTAGGTGTCGGCGAAGACGATGGCCTTCCGCTCGGCAGACGATTCGGGGACCTGAGCGCCGCCGCGGCTCTCCCACCACCCTTCGAGGGTATTCCGGGTGAACTTCGGCAGCGACCGCTCCTCGGCGATACCGATGGTCTTCTCCAGGAGCGTCCGGGTACCCGGGATCTTCGTCGCGTTGTTCGCCAGCGGCGCGAACGTGGAGGCCAGACTGGCGAGCGAATCGACGTTCTTGAAGAGTTTATCGCGCAGGCTCGAGCCGTGGCGGTTGTGGTACTCGTTGACCACCTCGGCTTTGAGCTTGGCCATGTCGACCCCGCTCGGGCAGTCGACCTTGCAGCCCTTACAGGAGATACACAGGTCCAGCACCTCGGAGACGAACTCCTCGGAGACGATCTCGTCGGGGAGCTCGCCGTTCATCGCCGACCGGAGCATGTTCGCCCGGCCGCGGGTGCTCGTGATCTCCTCGTCGGCCGCCCGGTAGGTGGGACACATCACGCCGCCGGTCGTGTCGGTGTACCCCGTACAGCCGGCACAGCCGTGACAGAGCTCCGTCATGCCCTGGAACCCGTTCTCGTTGTTCCAGTTGAGTTCGGGCTCGAAGGGGACCTCGAAGTCGTAGTCCGGGTCGTACCGGAGGTTCTGGGTCATATCGGAGATGCCGTCCTCGTCCCCGCTGACCTGTCCCGGGTTGAGAATCCAGTTCGGATCGAAGGTGCCCTTGAGCTCCCGGAAGGTCTCCCAGAGATTCTCGCCGTAGAACTTGCGATTCCACTGGGTCCGGGCACGACCGTCGCCGTGTTCACCGGAGACCGACCCGTCGTATTTCATCACGAGGTCGGTCACCTCGTCGGCGATTTCGAACATCTTGTCGACGCCCGCCTCCGTCTTGAGGTTCAACAGCGGCCGGATGTGTAGGACGCCCGGGCCGGCGTGGGCGTAGTACGAGGCGAAGGTGTCGAGTTCGTCCAGGATCTCCTGGAAATCCGCGACGTACTCGGCGAGGTTCTCCGCGGGGATGGCGGTGTCCTCGATGTACGGCCAGTGTTTGTCGTCGCCGGTGTTCGACAGCAGGATCGGCAGGCCGGCCTTGCGCATCTTCCAGAAGTCCGCCTTGCGATCCTCGTCGTAGGCCTCCATGACGTCGACGGCGTTCCGGTCGGCCTCCGTGAACCCGTCGGCGCCCTCGCTGGGTTCGACGGTCGACTCAGCGTCGGGGACTCGATCGGCGATGAGATCGGCGACCTTCTGTTGGCCTTCGGCTTCGGAGTCGGCGTAGAACTCCACCAGCAACGTCGAATCGGTGCCGTCGGGGAGCATCGCGACGACGTCCGAGAACTCCGGAGTGTCTCGGGCCATGTCGAGGAAGACGTCGTCCATGACCTCGACGGCCGAGGGGTCGTGTTCGAGGATGGGGGCGACGTCGCGCATCGCGTCGAGCACGTCGTCGTAGGTGAGCATCGCGACCGCGGTGGTCTCCGGGATCGGTTCCAGGGAGACCGTCGCCTCGGTGATGACCGCCAGCGTCCCCTCGCTGCCGGCGAGCAGTCGACCCATGTTGATCTCGCCGCGCTCTTCGGCGTCCTCGACGATGACGTCCAGGTTGTACCCGGAGACGTTCCGCTTGAGGTCGGGATACCGCTCGTGGACCTCCTCGGCGTCCTCCTCGAGGATCGTCTCGACGGCGTCGTAGATCTGCGCCTCGAGGTCACCGTCGGGATCGGCGGCCGCCGAGAGCTCTTCGAGGTCCATCCAGCCGAATTCGGTGACGGTCCCGTCGGCCAGGACCGCCGTTATCGATTCGACGTACCCGTCGGCCTTGTCGTATTTCAACGAGTGCGCCCCGGTCGAGTTGTTGCCGATACAGCCGCCGAGGACGGATTTATCGCCCCAGGCGGGGTCCGGAGCGTACTTGAGCCCTTCCGATTCGAGTTCGGCGTTGAGCCCGGCGATGGTGATTCCGGGCTGGGCCGTCGCCGTTTTCGCCTCGGGGTCGAAGTCGACGAAGCCGTCCATGAATCGCTTGAAATCGAGAACGACGGCCTCGTTGACGGTCTGGCCCGCCAGGCTCGTTCCGCCGCCCCGCGGTAAGACCGGGATGTCGCGTTCGTTGCAGTACGAGACGATCGCTGCCACGTCCGCTGTCGTCTTGGGACGGGCGACGCCGATCGGCTTCTTTTCGTAGATGCTCGCGTCCGTCGCGAACAGCTGTCGTGAGTACTCGTCGAACTGAACGTCCCCGTCGATCCGCTCGTCGATGGCGGCCGCGAGGTCGGGGTCGGCCGTCTCTCCGCCCACGTGGTCGTAATCGGCTCGCGTGTCGAGGTGCGGCTCGGGCACGTCGCCGAACTGAGATGCCATACTCCTTCGGAGTATCGCCACCACCATAAAACTCCTGAAAAACCGTAGTAGAGCACTCAAAAACAGTGAAAACGGCGTATCCGGTAGTCGGGTGCGAACGCCGAAACGGGGGGTGTGGTGCCCGATCTAGGACGGCGCGTTGGGCAGCACGTAGACGATGATCATCCCGAGGAAGCCGGCCCACAGGGCGAAGATGGTGGTCGGAACGACCGTCTTGCGGAGCATGTCTCCCTCACGGCCGGCGATGCCGGCGACCCCACCGATCGCGGCGAGGTTCAGGACGGAGATCATGTTCCCGAGGCCGCCACCGGTGTTCTGCAGGGCGACCATGACCGTCTGGGAGAGACCGACGTCACCCGCAGCGTTGAACTGCAGCACGCTGAACAGGATGTTCGACGAGGTGTTCGACCCGGTCATGAACGACCCGAGGGCACCGATCCACGGTGCGACTATCGGAAGCAGGCCACCGGCGATAGCGGCGAGGGCCTGCGAGAGTGCTTCCATCATCCCGATGATGTCGGCGGTGTTGACCTGCGACTGGATCATGACCTGGGTCATCGAGACGGCCACGATGAGGGTCAGTGCCGCGGGGATGGTCTGTTCGACGGAATCCTTCCAGGCGGTGACCATGCCGTCGGTGTCCATGCCGTGGAGGAATCCGGTGAGGATGGCGATGGGCAGGAAGGGGAAGGTTCCCGGCAGGTAGAGATAGCGGATCGACCAGGCGAGGTCCTCGTAACCGAGGACGTTGAAGCCGAAGGAGTACGAACTGACGATGCTGACGATCTGCTGCCCGTCGATGATCAGCGTCGGCCAGCGCGTGACGAGCAGTGCGACTGCGACGAGCAGGTACGGCGTCCACGCCATCAGCACGGACATCTCCTTGCTCGGCTTGTCACCCGCTATCTCGTCGAGATCGAGGCCGCCACGCCAGGTGTCGTTCCACTTCGAGCTGTCGGGGAAGTCCCAGGTCTGAGAGGGAATCATAATGTCCTGATTCGCCATGAACATCCCGACGCCGAGGACGACGAACCCGGCAGCGATGTCGGGCAGGGCCGGCCCGAGGAACCAGGCGACGCCCCATTGAACGACGCCGGCGATGATACCAAGAGTGAAGGCGAAGGGGGCAATTGGGAGTGAGGTACGGAGGGCCGTTCCGATCGACCGCTCGTCTTCGCTACCGAACCAGTAGACGAGCAGGACGACGCCGAGGAAGCCCCAGAAGACGAACGTGAGTCCGGTGATGAGCCCGGTCCAGGCACCGGTGAGGACCTCGAAGGCGGAGACGGTCATCTCACCAGGCAGCATGCCGTCGGACATGACGGCACCGATACCGCCGATGACCGGCGTGCCGGCGGCACCGAACGGCGGGTTCGGCGCGTTGAAGAACAGGCCGAAGACCGCTGCACCCAGCGGCGGGAAACCGAGGCCGATGAACAGCGGTGCAGCGAGCGCACCCGGGGTACCGAAGCCGGCCGCACCCTCGATGATGGTCTCGAACCCGAGGCCGATGAGGAGCAACTGCACGCGCCTGTCGCCCTCGATCTGAGTGAAGTGCCACCTGATCGTCGAAATTGCGCCACTCCCGTCGAGGTAGTTCATCAGGAGAATGGCGCCGAAGACGATGAGTGTGATGTTGATCGCTTCGAGTCCGCCGTAAATCGCCGATGCTGCCCACCATGTCGGTTCCATCTGCCAGATCCCGAAGCCGAGGATGGTCGCCAGGACCCAACCGACTCCCATCGCCCTGACGGCAGACCAGCGAAGCCCGACCATCAATGCGAACGCGACAGCGATCGGAATCGCCCCCGCGATCGCGAGCGACGCGACACTATACGCCATCGTTGCCTGTCACCTCCGCTGGATTACTTGGATTTGAACGCCGGTGCGCCTCAGACGGTCTCGAATAGCGGTCCGGTGTCGAACGGTAGTTCATACTGAAATCATGCCAGGCCCATTCTGGCATCCGGTTAAGGACAGTCTACTCTCATAAAGGTTGCTAAAAAATCGTGGTAATCGCGAATTCTGCCGGTTCGTGTCGTCGTTCTCACTGGACGTGTGGTCCGGATGCACTGCTCGACTGCCGGTACGGTTCCCTCCTCAGGGCCCGGTATTTCGTCCAATATATTCGTGTGTGATGGCTACAACTCGAGATAGAACGCGGAACACGGCTGTTATGACTTTTCCACGGAGACGGGTATAGGTCCAGGATACCGTGGTGTGTGGTGGCCTATTCATTCAACTGAAATGGCCTCCACACACGAATTGTATCGGTCACTACACGAGTGTAAAGGCTTATACAGTCGAGTGAAGAGGTTACTCCATGGCCTCCGGCGACCGCGAGCGCAACCAGCACGGCCAATACGCCGATCGGATTCCCCCGGAGAGGGTCCTGTCGGTCTTCGAGCAGCGAGACGACCGGGCGCGTCCGCTCACCGCGAACGACCTGATGGAAGCCCTGGACTGTTCCCGGCGGACGGCCCACGACAAGCTCAACGAACTCGTCGAGGAGGGGATCCTCGAGACGCGGAAGATCGGGGCCCGCGGTCGGGTCTGGTGGATACCGATCGGCGGGGGGTCGAGCGGTTCCGAGTCCACGAGTAGCGGTGAAGAAGAGGTCCAGCGACCCCTCGTGGTGGAACAGCGGGTTCGCGACATGGAACTCCCGGGTAGTGGTCCTCGTTTGCTGGACCGTCAGGCGGCCATTCTGGCCGCCTACGACTATCTCCGGGCCCATCCATCGGCGAAAAAATCCGACTTCCTCGAGGACGTCTATCCGGACCACCCGGCGGGCTTCTCGACCGCCGAGGGCTGGTGGAACGTCATCCAGCCGGCGCTCAAGGAACTCCCGCAGGTCGATCCGCCGAAAGAACGCGGCCACATCTGGCACTTCCTGGGCGGGTGAGACGCCCGCTCTCGGGGGATGGACACCGCTACCGGTCCAATTAAGAGCCGGGAGTGCAACCAGTCGAACACTTCCACGACGGCCGAATGGACGGAGATCGGGCCCGTTCGGTCGTGTACTGAATCCGGTGCAATGTCACCACCTACCCACCGCGAGGACGGCTCGCCACCAGACGAGGAGGTCTACGCCTCGGACGCCGACGGCCAGCGATATCGGACGACGGCGTTCATCCCCAGTCCGTACGACGAACTCGAGATCGCTCCGGCGTCCGTCGAGTATCCCGACCGTGGTCGCGACGGGGGGCGATATCGCGTTCTCGACCTCCCCAAGGCACCCAAACTTCGTCACGTCGTCGGGCCGAGTGCCATCATGCTCGGCGCGTCCCTGGGCAGTGGCGAATCCCTGTTCTGGCCGTATATCATCGCTCGGAATGGCTGGGCGCTCTACTGGGCGTTCGTCGTGGGAGTCGTCACCCAGTACTTCGTGAACACGGAGATCCAGCGATGGACGCTCGCCACCGGCGAGAGCGTCTTTCGCGCGTTCGAGCGCGTGAGCGAGCGCTGGACCTGGGCGTTCCTCGTCGGCGGGTTCGTCAGCCTCGGCTGGCCCGGGTGGGCGGCGAGTGCCGCGCAGGTCGGCGCCGTCGGCCTGGGTATCGGCGAGGGCGCGATGTCGGTCGCCGGGGTCACCGTCCCCGTCTGGAAGATCATCGCCATCTCCTTGCTCCTCCTGATCTGGTTGAGCTATCACCTCTCGAGTGTGATGTATCGGGCGGTCGAGACCGCACAGACGGCCATGGTCGTGGTCGCCGTCGTGCTCGCGCTCTTGCTCGTCGCAGTGGTGGGCTCGTACACCGAGTTCGTCAACGTCCCCCGGGGGGCGGTCAGTATCGGAACCCTTCCCGAACACATGGACCTCGCCGTGTTCCTCGGGGCCCTCGCATACGCGGGCGCGGGCGGATATCTGAACCTCTCCCAGAGCCTCTGGGTCCGGGAGAAGGGGTACGCGATGAGCATCTTTCAGGGCCGTATCCGTAATCCACTGCTCGGGGACGAACCCGAACCGGTCCATCGGAACGGCTTCACCTTCCCACCCACCCGGATAAACCTCGAGCGCTGGAAGGCGTGGTGGCGGCTCGCCCAACTCGAACACCTCGTCACGTTCGCGCTCGGATTGTTCGTGGTGGCCACGGCGATGATGACCGTCTCGGCCGCCTACGCTCCCGGCACGACCGCAGGGGCGGTCGCGATGTGGCTCCAGGAGATCGTCCCGCTGCTCGGCGACGGCGCGCGGATCCTCGTCTACCTCGTCCTCTTCGTGGCGCTGTTCACGACCGAATACGCCATCGTCGAGTCGTTCGTCCGCAACAGTTCGGATATCATCTTCGAACTCGTCGGTCGCGACCGCGGCTGGAGTCTCCCGCAGATATTCTGGTGGCTGTTGACCGCGTTCATCGCGTGGGGCATCGTCATCATCGCGATGCCGTTCAACCACCCGTTCGGGCTGCTGGTCCGCTCGGCGGCGATGTCCGGGATCATGATGTGGCCGTACATCGCCCTGACGCTCGTCATCAACACGAACCGCCTCCCCGAACACCTGACGCCCGGGTGGGCCAGGGTCGCCATTATGTGGTGGGCGACCGCCTTCTTCGGCTTCTTCAGCACCTTGCTCATCGGTGATACGCTCGTCCGCTTCGGGCTATCGACGTTCCAGGTGGGCCTCGAGGGTGCCAGCATCGGCGTCGGTGGCGCGTTGCTCTGGGGCGTGTTCGGTCTCGCGCAGGCCGCGACGATGATCTTCAGCATTCGCGGCAAACGCGGAACGGCCGGGACGGTCCCCGGTGCCGACACCGTCCGGTCGCTCTTTCGCTGATACTGCCAGATCGTCGCAATCTTCGCCGGTAGATATGTAGATTCATAACGGAGTTCATCGTAGCTTGATGCCATGGACGCTGTGGTATCAGATTTCGCGTCGTCGCTTTCCGACCACGACATCGACTGCATGGAGGCGCCCGCCGCGGACGCCCCCGCGGTGCTCGAATCGGTTCTCGAGCCACCGGTCGTCGGTGCGCCGCTGGACGTGGTGGGTCTCTCGCTCTCCGAACTCCCCGTCGACGTGACCACCGATCCGACCCTCGAAGAACTATTCGCTGCGAACACCGGCATCACCCCCGCCGTCTCGGGCATCGCCGATTACGGCTCGGTCGTGTTGCAGGGCACCGAGGACGGTGAGGAACCGCTCAGTCTCTATCCAGAGACCCACGTCGCGGTCGTCGCGGAGAGCACCATCCACCGGGATATGGCCTCTGCCATCGGCGGGATCGCCGAGCAGGTCCGCGCCGGCAATCACAGCCACATCATCGCCACGGGCCCGAGTGCCACCGCCGATATGGGCGAACTCGTGAAAGGGGCACACGGGCCGAAGGCCGTCGAGGTACTGGTGGTGACGGACCGATGAGCAGCGCTCGCGAACAGAAGGCGGCCGCGATTAGACGCCTCCTCGACGAGGAGGGCGACAGCGTCTTCGAGAACGTCACGGGATTCAATCAGGGGCGCTACGACTCCACGGGCGAACTCGACGACTACCAGGCGCTCCGCGAGGAGGCCCGCCAGATCAAAGAGGACGCCATCGACCGCCTCCCCGAACTCATCGACGAGCTGACCGAGTCCGTCGAGGCGAACGGTGGGACCGTCTACGTCGCCGAGGATGCCGCCGACGCGAACCGGTACATCCGGGAGGTGGCCGAGGAGTCGGACGCCGACAGCCTCGTGAAATCGAAGTCCATGACCTCCGAGGAACTCGAGGTCAACGACGCCCTCGAGTCGGCCGGCGTGGACGTCTGGGAGACGGACCTCGGCGAATTCGTCCTGCAGGTCGCCGACGAGGCCCCCTCGCACATCGTCGCCCCGGCGATCCACAAGTCCCGCGAGGGCATCGCGGACCTGTTCAACGAACACTTCGAGCCGGACCCGCCGCTCGAGACCGCCGAGGAGTTGACGATGTTCGCCCGGGAGTATCTGGGCGAACGCATCAAGGGGGCCGACATCGGCATGACCGGGGCGAACTTCCTGGCCGCCGACACCGGGACCATGGCGCTCGTGACCAGCGAGGGCAACGCCCGGAAGACGATGCAGGCGACGGACACCCACATCGCCGTGGCCGGGGTGGAGAAGGTCATCCCGACCGTCGAGGACCTCGCACCGTTCATCGAACTCATCGGCCGCTCCGGGACCGGTCAGGACATCACCTCGTACATCTCGCTTTTGACGCCGCCGACGGACAACCCGACGTTCGACGGCGACTCCCTGCTCGACGGCGACGCCGACCGCGACTTCCACCTCGTGCTCGTCGACAACGGTCGGATGGAAATGCGCGAGGACGAAGTCCTCCGGGAGACGCTGTACTGCATTCGTTGCTCGGCCTGTTCGAACGTCTGTGCGAACTTCCAGCACGTCGGCGGCCACGGCTTCGGCGGTGAGACGTACTCGGGCGGTATTGCCACCGGCTGGGAGGCCGGTGTACACGGCTACGACACCGCCGGGGAGTTCAACGACCTCTGTACCGGCTGTTCGCGATGTACGGAGGCCTGCCCCGTCAAAATCGACATTCCATGGATCAATACGGCCGTGCGCGACCGGATCAACCGTGGAAAGGAAAGCGACCTCGACTGGGTATACGAGGGGCTGACGCCGGACGCCGAACCGGGGGGTCTCGATCTGGTCAAACGGATGTTCGGGAACTTCGGGACGCTCGCGAAACTCGGCTCGGCGTTCGCGCCCCTCTCGAACTGGATCGCCGGCGCCGACGTCTCGCGCAATCTCCTCGAGGAGTACGTGGGCGTCGACAGTCGCCGCCCGATGCCGGAGTTCACTCGACACACCTTCGAGAAGTGGTTCGACGGCCGCGGCGGGTCACACGTCGATCCGGGGAACGCAGAGCGCGAAGCCGTGCTGTACCTGGACGTCTATACCAACTACATCGATCCCGATCGCGGGAAGGCTGCGGTCCGGGTTCTCGAGGCGTTGGACGTCCACGTGCGCGTGCCAAAGCCCATCGAGAGCGGTCGGGCACCGCTTTCCCAGGGCATGGTCGCGACTGCCCAACAGCAAGCGACTGCCGTGTTCAACGAACTCAAATCCTACATGGAGGAGGGCGTAGACGTCGTCGCCATCGAGCCCAGCGACCTGGCGATGTTCCGCGACGACTACCGGCGACTGCTCCCCGAGGACGACTATCGTCGCCTCAATGACGCCAGCTACGAGGTCTTCGAGTACGTCTCCGGGCTCGTCCAGAACGGAGCCGACCTCGACGCGCTGCCGGACGGCGACGGCGAGGAGATCGCCTATCACAGCCATTGCCAGCAGCGCTCGTACGGCTTCGACGGCTACACCGAAGACATCCTCGAGGCGCTGGGCTTCGACATCGTCACCTCGGACGTGGAGTGCTGTGGGCTGGCAGGGTCCTTTGGCTACAAACAGGAGTATTACGAGCTCAGCGTCGACGTCGGCGAGACGCTCGCCGAACAGTTCTCGACCGAGGAGACCGCGGATCGCGACGTCCTGGCGAGCGGCACGTCCTGCGGGGACCAGCTCGACCACCTGCTCGATCGGAAACCGACACACCCGATCGAACGCCTCGATCCCCGGTGATCAGGTGATCGGATCGATCTCGTCGACCGGCCGCACCGAGTAATCGACCGAGAGGATATCGTTGGTCGCCCGAATCCGACCGACGAAGGCCGATATCTCCTCGAGACACCCCTCGAGGACGAACAGTTCCATGCAGTGGTGGTCGCCGACGTGACTGTGAACGTTCGAGGAGACCACTCCTTCGTACTCGTGTCGCAGGCCGATCATTCGCTCTTCGACGGTCGTCCCGTGATAGTCGAAGAGGACCGTGACGACGGCCATCAGTTCGTGATCTTCGAGTCGTGGGTCGTCGAACTCGCCCATGAGATTGCGACTCGCTTCGCGGATGACTTCGCTGCGACCGGTGTAGCCGTGCTCCTCGGCGAACGCGTCGATGCGTTCGACGAGTTCTTCCGGCATCGAGACGCTGACGACGGTCATGTATTAACTCACTGCCCATTCGATATTAACGATTAGTATTCCGGTGCCCAGACTGCTGGAAAGGGGAGGGGACGAACCGACGGAACACGTGCTCTGGGGCGGAAAACGGGGTAAACGCGGGCCATCAACGGGAGGGGGATGGGGGGAAGGGGAAGATGGAAGGCCCGCCGTTTACCCACGGAGGGGTGCGACCCTCCACTTATCCCGTCCGTGCATCCTACCATAAACGTTCGGTTCAGATATCGATTTCTGAGAATTACTCGATGGTGGCGGGAACCGAACGGTACCGGCGGCCTGTACGGACGTCCGACCGTAGTGTGTCTCCATCCGATAACTAGGGGAAACAATCATGAGGGTTGGTGACATTGGGTACGGTATGTCCACGATATTGAGGGTCTTTAAATGAACTCGACCCGTTCCACCGAGGCGGTCGCGGACTCGAATCGTTCGTACACCATCATGGGGGTGACGCTCATCCTCGCGTCTCTCGTCGTCGGCTGGTGGCTCGCCACGAGCGTCGGCTACCTGGCAACGGCCCTCTGGATGGTCCTGTACGGTGCCGTGGGTGTCATCTTCATCTCGCTCGGGCGACACCCGGACGCCGAACGGTAATCACCGCAACGTTGACGCTCCTGGTGCCCGCAGGGGCGGACATGAGCGACGAGCACACCGGGGCGGGAATGCACCTCGACGTCCTCCTGGAAGACCAGTACTCGAAGTTCGTCGCCGACGGCCTCGAACCCGACATCGTCGTCGGTGCGTTCAAGGACAAGATCAATCTGGGGATCGACGCTCGCGACGGGTCCGTCGACGTATTTCTCGGTAACCTGTCGAGCGAAGACGCCCGGGATCTCGCGGCTGCCCTGACGGCGGCGGCCGATGCGGTCGAATCGTCGTCCGTCGCGGAGGGCGGACAGTCCTGGACGATATCGAGTGATACGGACCGGTCCTAGACCAGTCGTCTGGAAGCAGTCGGGCGGACCGTGCGGACTGTACCTTTTTAACCGGGGAGGACGTCGTTCAGGGATAGTGATGTGTTTGCCGGAATGACCCTCGCCGCCATTGGGGATCCACTCGTCCGGCTATTCGGTGACGATCCGGTGCGAAATGCGCTCATCGGCGGCATCGTCATCGCGACGTTCAACCTCATCGGTGCCAGCCTCGTCTTCGTCTGGCGAGACCCCTCTGAACGGGCCCTCGACGGGGCGCTGGGGTTCGCGGCCGGGATCATGCTCGCCGCGAGTTTCACCAGTCTCATCATCCCGGGTATCGAGACGTATTCGGGTGGAAATCCCGTCCCGGTCCTCGTGGGGGTGGCCATCGGCGCGCTCTTTCTCGACCGTTCGGACGTCCTGGTCCCGCACGCACACTACCTGGTCACCGGTCGGAAACGAACCGATGCGGCGAAACCGAGCGAATCCCTTCCGGTGAGCGACGAACGGTTCGCCGGGGTGGTCCTGTTCGTCCTGGCCATCACGATCCACAACATGCCCGAGGGACTGGCCGTCGGGGTCGCCTTCGGCGCCGGCGACGTCTCGAATGCCATCCCCCTGATGCTCGCCATCGGCATCCAGAACGTCCCGGAGGGACTCGCCGTCTCGGTCGCCGCGATCAACGCCGGCCTGAATCGACGGTTCTACGCCGTCTTCGCGGGCATCCGTTCCGGTATCGTCGAGATACCGGTCGCCGTGATCGGCGCGTACGCCGTCCTGACGATGACCATGCTGCTACCGTACGCCATGGGCTTCGCCGCGGGGGCGATGCTGTTCGTCATCAGCGACGAGATCGTCCCCGAGACGCACACCCACGGCAACGAACGGATCGCAACCCTCGGGACCATCATCGGGATCATCGTCATGCTCTACCTCGACATCTCTCTCGGGTGAGCCGCTGTCGCCATCCGGTCGCCGTCCCCTACACGAACAGCAGTACGACGCCAGCGAGGGCCACGACGCCGAGGACGGCGGTCACCAGCCGCCCGAGCGCTCGCGTCCCGAGGATCCACGCCAGTCCGGCCTTCACGACGGTGTTCGCGATGGCGGCCAGGACGATACCCGTCGTCGCGACCTCGGGCGTGATCGTCCCGTCGGCAGCGAGTTTGCTCAACGTGATGGTGATCGCGTCGACGTCGGCCAGCCCCGAGACGAACGCCGTCGCGTAGACGCCCGACGATCCCAGCCAGTCGTTCGCGTACTCCGAGACGAGTAACACCAGTGCGAACAGTGCCCCGAACACCAGCGCCGGGCGGAGGCGAAACGGATTCTCGATGTCGGACTCGATCCCCCGTTCGACGGTGGATCGCCAGTAGACAACCCCGGCGACGAGCAGCCCGACCACGGTCATCGCTCCGAGCGGAACGAGGACGTGGGGGAGCAGTGCGGAATTGACCACCGCGACTTCTATCAACGCCCGCGGGAACATCACGATCGCTGCCAGGACCGTCGAGAAGGCACAGATCTGGTAGAGCGCGGGCGTTCCCGACGTCCGATTGGCCATCGAGACCGTCGTCGCCGTCGAGGAGACGAATCCGCCGAGGAGGCCCGTCAGGGCGATGCCGCGCTCTGCGCCGACGGCCCGACTCAGCACGTACGCGACGAAACTCAGACCGGTGACGAAGACGACCATCAGCCAGACGAACTGCGGGTTGAGCCCCAGCAGTCCCTCCAGCTCGCGATTCGGCAGCAGTGGGAAGACGACCATCGCGACGAGGACGAACTTGATCGTCGCCCGCCGCTCCTCCGGTTCGATCTGGTCGACGAACCCGTGGATCTCCCCCTTCGCGGAGAGGAGGACGGTCACGACTCCCGCGACGATGATCGCGACGACGGTCCCCAGCGACGAGTAGGTCGTCAGGGCACCGAGCAGGACGGTCAACAGGGCGGCGGTCAGCGTGGTCAGGCCGATGTCGCCTTCGATCCAGATCTTTCCCGCGTACGCGACCGTCAGTGGCAGCGAGATGGCGGCCAGTGCGATAGGGAGTATCGCCGGGAAGAACGCCTGAACCACCGCTCCGTACAGTGCGAACAGGGGAAAGGTTCGGCTTCCGGCGAACAAACCGCCAGACTCGGCCTGTTCGCGTTCGAGGCCGACGAGTGCCCCGATACCGACCGCGATGAACAGTTGAACGGCGATGGAGAGTAGCGGATCGGTGACGGGGACGACCATCTGTGTATGAGTCCTCCCGGCTCCGTATTAAGTTGTGGGACGGTTGTCGTTTCACGTCGTCTAGGCTGCCGTCCGTTTCGTCCGACGCTGACGCACCGAAACGGGCCGGCGTCTGCCAGTTACGCGGAGTCACCGCTCGACATGTCAACGTTACCCGGTAGTAACGCCACTGTTACTTTATCCGACCCCTTGCGGTGTTCTTCCATGGCTTCCAGGGAAACGCCGGCGGTAGTGGTCCCGGCGGTCGGCGCGGCGAGTTCCACGACTGTCCTCCGGTCGCTCGGTCAGCGCGGCATACACACCATCGCCGTCTCCGAACACCGGAATCCGCCAGCGTTCGCTTCGAAGTACTGCGACGAGTCGGTTCGCGCCCCTTCGCCGACCGAAGACGTGTCCGCGTACCGGGACGCACTGCTGTCGCTCGCCCAGCGCGAGTCGGTCAAGGCGATCATCCCCATGCGGGAGGCGGACGTCTACGCCCTGGCGAAGTACCGCGAACGTTTCGCCGAGCACGTGACGCCACTCTGGCCGACGCTCGACCAGTTGACGGCCGTCCAGGACCGGAAGCGCCTGTTCGCTATCGCCGACGAGATCGGCGTCCCGATGCCCGAGACGGCACTCCTCGAGGCGGTCACCGACTGGGATCGCGAGCGCATCGTCAAGTCGCGGTACGCGATCCTCACGGGGGATCACGAGGATTCGGTGTCGACGGCGGGAACGGTCTCCCTCCCGAAGACCATATTTCTCGAATCGGGTGAGCGGCCGGAGCTGGACGCGATCCGCGAGTCGATGCATCACGACCCCATCGTCCAGGAGTACGTTCGAGGCACCGAGTACACGTTCAGGGGCGTCTTCGACCACGGCGAACCGGTGGCGACGACCCTCAAGGAACTCGTCCGCGGTATCAAGTATCCCCGCGGCCCGAGCATCTGTCACCGGGCGGCCTCCGAGCCCGCCCTCGAGGCCTACGGCCTGAAACTGCTCGACCATCTCGACTGGCACGGGCTCGCCTCCGTCGGGTTCATCCGTGACGAAGAGACCGGCGAGGCGAAACTCATGGAGGTGAACCCGCGCTTCTGGGCCAGCCTTCCGATGGACATCCACGCCGGCGTCGACCATCCGTACTATTACTGGGCGCTGGCGACGGGAGTGGGTGAGCGAGTCGACCCGGAGTACCGTGTCGGCACCACCTCTCACCTGCTCCGCGGGGAACTCGTCCACCTCCACAGCGTCCTCACCGAAGACTACCCGCTCGTCGAACGGCCCTCGGTACCGGACACCGTCTGGGATATCCTGACCTCCGTGGCCGCGCACCCCCACTTCGACTACCTCAGTCTCGACGACCCCGGTCCGTTCGTCCGAGATGGCCTGAACGCAGTTCGAACGAACGTCGCTGTCCCTCGAATCCCTGGGTTGAGCCGAGTGTTCTCACGGGAGTAATCTCGATCCCGTGCGGGTGTGGAAGTGTGGCGGGTACTGATTCGACGCGGCAATCGGACGTGTCGGTTCCGTCCGAACTACCTTTACCGCATGTCGATACCGGCAGTGATAGCTCGGAGGGCGTCGACCGTTTCACAGCGAAGGGCGTCGGGCGCTACGGTTGTCCGCCTGAGAGCGTCAGGAGTGTTTTAAATCCAATCGTTCTCGAAGCTCTCCCTTCTGGATCTTCCCCGTGCTCGTCAATGGGAGCTCCTCGACTGTGTAGATCTCGTCGGGGATCCACCAGTCGTTGATCTGTCCGTTTTCGACTGCCTCCGCTAATTGGTCGTATACTGCTTCCGTCTCGAAGTCCTCGTCGACAGGTGTTACAGCCCCAACTGGCCGCTCTCCCCATTCCTCGTCGGGTTTGCCGAGCACGGCCGCATTGGCGACTGCTGGTGTCTCCACGATGATCGATTCGAGTACGCTCGACGGGATCCATTCGCCACCGCTCTTTATCGTGTCGTCGATGCGATCGAGAATCCGAATTCCCCCATCCGGCATCCGTCTCCCGATATCTCCCGTATTGAACCAGCCGTCGACGAAGGCCGCTGCACTTTTCTCTGGGAGTTCGTAGTACCCGTCGGGAAGCCACGGGGCTCGGAATTGGATTTCACCCATATCCTCGTCCATGCCCTCTCGGTGTACCAGTTGGAATTCGCCAAATGGCACGGGGTGAGTCACCCGACGCAGGTACTCGTCCCCGCCTTCTTTGCGAGCCTCGTCAGTCCAGATCGAAATCGAGGCGGCGAGCATGTCCGTCCCGCCGTAGATCGTCGAGAATTCGACATCGTGGTCGCGGAACTGGGCGACCAGATCACGCTGAATCGTGCTGCCGCCGGTCAACACTTTGAGGCCGTCGAGTGAGTGATCCGTTTCCAGCAACTGGCGCGCCATCGTCGGCACCATGTTCGTCCAGGTTGCCTCGCCGTCTTCGACCAGCGACCCGACTGTTTCCGGGTCGTACTGGCCGGTCATCATGAGATCTGCGCCGAGATAGGGGGCGATGACCGGGGATCCCCAGGCCAGCAGATGGAACATGGGAATACTGGGCAACAGGGTGTCCTCTCCCGACAACGAGGCTGGTGTGTCGTATTCGGCCAGTTGGTGGGCGATACTCAATCCGCCGTGGACGAACTGCTCGTGCGTGTATCTGACCGGCTTGGGTTTTCCAGTCGTACCCGAGGTGAATAGCATCACTGCCGGGCTATCTTCCTCGACGTCGAGTGATACCGGATCGCCGTCTTCGAGGTTATCGACATGTAGCGTCTCCCCAGGGAATTGCTGGGCGAGCGCTTCGAAGTCATCGGAGTAGAGCAGCTGGGTCGAATTTGATTTCTCCAGCGTGTCGCCGATTTGTTCGGGCGGGAGATTCAGGTTCACCGGGTAGATAATCGCGTCCATCCCGGTGATAGCGTACAGCAGTTCGAAGAATTTGGGCGTATTCCAGTCGGCGACTGCGACGACTGTCCCGGCGCCCACCCCATGATCTGCGAGCCCACCTGCCAGTTTTTGAGCGTTCTCGTATGCTTGTTCGTACGTCGTCACGGTGGCCCCGTCGGAGACAGTACCGTTGGGGAACAGCGTGCGCGCTCTGTCGAGCACTGAGGGTATCGTGTGCATGGTTACGTCGTCACTGGTTGATCGGGAAGTTCCGCTTCGTCGAGACTGGCGTACCGGACGATCGCGTCGAAGTACTCCATCGCGGGCGTCTCATCGGTTCGTACTCCAGCCGAATCGGACGCGAGCTCACGCTCGACGAACAGGTTCGCAACGATCGCTTTGCGAGCGTCACCGTCGTCCAGGTGGTCCTGTGCCCGACGCAGGAGGATGCTGGCCGTAGTCACGTCGTAGATGTACTCGGTGACTTCCTTTGCAGCGTATTGTGCAGACGCGTCGTCCGCTGCGGCCAGGCCTAACAGGGCTTCTTGCAATCGTTCGAACTCCGCTTGCACCGTTGCTGCGAGCGGTTCGAGAAACGGATGTTCGACGTCGTCCAGATATCCCGAGACGAGCGGGAGCAATGCCTCGTGTGCGGCCTCTTTCTCCATGGCTCGTAGCACATCGAGTGAGAGGATGTTCGCGGTCCCCTCCCAGATTGGAAGGGCCTGGGCATCGCGGTACAGGCGGTGGGTGACGAAATCCTCGACGTACCCGTTTCCGCCTTGAATTTCCATGGCATATGACGCGGTATCGACGGCCGTCCGCGTCGTGACGTGCTTGGAGACCGGGACCAGCAGTCGCATCAACTGGAATGCTTCGTCGTCATCGTGATCACGCTCGTATCGGTCCAGCCAATGAGCAGCCTCCATGGCGAATGTCAGTGTGGCTTCGTGGTCGACCGCCATCTCCACCAGGTCGCGCTGCATCAGCGGGAAGTCCTGAATCGCTTGTCCGAACGCGTCTCTATTCGCCGCTTTGACCTTACTTTCGAGCAATAGTCGGCCAATTATTCCGACGGCGCCGACGGCGTTCGTCACGCGTTCCCAGTTCAACATCGTCGTCATGTACTTGAACCCGCGCTCGGGCTCGCCGACGAGATAGCCCGTGGTGCCGTCGAATTCGACTTCACCCGTCGGAACGCTCTCTGTGCCAAGTTTGTCTTTGAGCCGTCGATACCGCTGGTCGTTCAACTCCCCTGACGGCAACTCGTGTGGCACGAGAAACAGCGAAAGCCCCTCCGTACCGTCCGGTGCTCCGGGACGTCGACCCAGGGCGAGGGTCCCCTGGGCGTCGATATTCGAACAGAACCACTTCTCTCCAGTCAACTCGTACTCACGCGTTTGCAACTCACCACCGTCCTGGGTGGCTTTGGCCTGGGGAGCTGACGATTCAGTTGCCTGGCGCGGCGCCATCGCGGGCTCGGCGACCGTTTCGGCTGCCCCGACGTCGCTCCCGCCCTGCTCCTCGGTGAGGAACATCGCCCCTTCGATAGCGGACTCGTAGTCTCTGGACGTAAGCCGGTGCAGATACTCGGTGTACTCTCCCGTGTGGTCGTGATTTCGCAACGTCAGCGCGGCTCCAGACGTCATTGACTGAGCGCAGACGAGTCCCGTATCGGCGTACGACAGGATGAGTTGCTCGGTCAGCGTGTGGAGCAGTCCAACCGGTTCGTCTCGTCCGTCCGGCGCTTCGAACGCATCGGCGACGATTCCATGCTCGTAGATGAGCCGTTCGTTCTCGAACTGGTCGGGGTGGTATTCCACCCGGTTCAGCAACTCCCCGTATTTGTCGTGTGTTTGGAGTGTCGGCCCGTGCCTGTCGATGCGGTCTGCGTTGTCTGCGATGGTATGTCCGACGAGCCGACCGAATTCCTGGAGTTTCTCTTCTGCCCACTCGAATTCGTCGTCCGGGTAGAGTCGCTTTGCTTCCTCCTGTAGAACGGGGTTTAGGTCCCAGTAATTGACGTGTCGTCCGTCGTCGAACGCTCCATAGTCGATGGGTGGATCTACCATAGTTCAAAAAATAAACCATTCGATTAATAATAAAGGTAAGTAAACACCGTATCGGTTGTCTGCTGTTTACAGTCCCGGGTGATCGTCTCGGACGCACGCTTTGGATATTGGCGAAGGGGTGACCACGGCGATCCGCGCGAATGGGGCGGTTCTCTGATACGCGAGTACGCACAAATCGAAGCTTGAACCG
>JBNJDE010000024.1:0-21949 GCA_051744605.1 Halobacteriota archaeon | reverse complement strand
CGATCAGGCGACGCCGAGGGTCTCCTGATAACTGCCGTATTCGGTCTCGAACACCGTCATGATCTCACCCATGGTCGCGTAGGCCTTCACCGCGTCGACGATATACGGCATCGTGTTCTCGTCCGACCGGATGGCCTCCCGGAGCGACTCGAGTGCTGCGTCGACCGCTTCGTCGTCGCGGTCCTCCTTGACCGACTCGAGGCGGTCGAGTTGGCGTTCGCGGGTGGCGGCCTCGTCGACCGATAGTAACTCGACGTCGTCGGCCTCGTCGTCCGCCTGTTCGTAGGCGTTGACACCCACGACCGTTTCCTCGCCCTCGTCGACGCGCTCCTGGTACTCGTAGGCCGACTCCTGGATCTCGCGCTGGAAGAATCCATCCTCGATACCGGTCAGGACGCCATCGCGGACCGACCCGTCACCCATCTCCCGTATCTCCTCGATGTACGCCATCGCCTTCTCCTCGACCTCGTCAGTCAGCGCTTCCACCGCGAACGATCCGCCGAGGGGGTCGACGATATCCGCCGCCCCGGACTCGTCGGCGACGATCTGCTGGGTGCGCAAGGCGACTCTGACGGCCTGCTCGGAGGGGAGGGCGTGGGCTTCGTCGTAGCTGTTCGTGTGGAGACTCTGGGTCCCACCGAGCACCGCCGCGAGTGCCTGGATGGTCACCCGGACGACGTTGTTCAGGGGTTGCTGAGCCGTCAGCGACTGGCCGGCGGTCTGGGTGTGGAACTTCAGTCGTTTCGACGCCGCCGTTTCGGCCCCGTACCACTCGTCCATCACGTGGGCGTAGATGCGTCGGGCGGCCCGGAACTTGGCGACCTCCTCGAACAGCGAGTTGTGCGAGTTGAAGAAAAAGGAGAGCTGCGGGGCGAACTCGTCGACGTCGAGGCCACGATCCACCGCGTCTTCGACGTACGCGAACCCGTCGGCGAGCGTGAACGCGAGTTCCTGGATGGCGGTGGATCCGGCCTCGCGGATGTGATACCCGGAGATAGAGATCGGATGGAACCGCGGCGTCTCCGCGGCACAGAACTCGACGACGTCCGTGACGAGGTCCAGCGAGGGTTCCGGGGGGACGACCCACTCCTTCTGTGCGATGAACTCCTTGAGCATGTCGTTTTGCAAGGTGCCCCGGATTTCGTCGCGGGAGACACCCTTCTCGTCGGCGAGCGCGACGTACATCGCGTAGATCACGGGCGCCGAGGGGTTGATGGTAAAGGATGTGGATACCTCTCCGAGGTCGATACCGTCGAAGAGGACCTCCATATCGGCGAGCGTGTCCACGGCGACGCCTTCCATCCCGACCTCCCCGAGGGACATCGGGTCGTCGGAATCGATGCCCATCAACGTCGGCATGTCGAACGCGGTCGAGAGACCGGTCTGTCCCTCGTCGATGAGGTAGTGAAACCGGTCGTTCGTCGCTTCGGCGGTACCGTACCCGGCGAACTGACGCATCGTCCAGGGGCGCCCGCGGTACATCGTCGGGTAGACGCCGCGTGTGTACGGAAACTCCCCGGGGAATCCGATATCTGCGTCGTAATCGAGGTCGGCGATGTCCGCGGGCGTGTAGAGGCGGTCCACCTCGAGGTTGGAGACCGTCGCGAAGCGGTCGGCACGCTCGCCGTGGTCGTCGAGGAACGGGTCGAGCGTCTCCTCGGTCCACGACTCTCGCGCCTCGCGAATCGCTTCGAGGTCGTCCTCGTCGAACATAGTCGACTAATTCTGCCTGACAATCTATTAAGGTTCGTATCGGATCGCTTCGGACCCGCCCTCGCAAAGGGCGGTCACTCGTTCAGTCGTTCGATCGTCTCCATGAGCGGGTGTCTGGCGTAGTCGACGACCGAGATGTCATCGAGGTGCTCCAGGCCCTCCTTCTTGGCCGTCTTGGCCATCCCGAGGTCCACCCGGCGGTCGAGGACGATGACGTAGGCGTCCATCTCGTCGATACCGGCCTTCTGGGCTGCCATGACGCGATGGTGACCGTCCGCCAGCAGCAACTGGCCCGCGTTGTCGATGACGACGAGTGGTTCGGTCAACCCGCGATCGAGTTCGTAGCTTCGCCCCTCCAGTTCGTCCGCGTAGACCTTTCCCTGTGTCGGCGTCAACCTCGACAGGTCGACCGTCCGTCGCTCCTCCCGGGCCTCGATGCCGTGAATCGACTCGAGCGTCCGCTTGAGTTTTCCGACCTTCTCCGGGGTCGCTCGTTCGATCTGACTCCGGATGACGTCGGCATTGGAGATGATTCCGACCAGATTCCCGGCGTCGTCGACCACTGGAAGTTTCTGGATGCCCGACCGCAGGATGACGCGGGCCGCGTCGGTCACCTTCATCTCCGGGTGGGCCACGATGAGTTTGTCGCTCATCACCTTGAATATCGGCTCGTGTTCGTCCTCGAGCAGCAGGTCGCGAGCGCTGACGAACCCGCGCACCCTCCGGCCTTCCGTTACCGGAAATCCATTGTGATTGTCGCTCTCGACGATACGGGTCGATACCTCACGCACGGTCTGATCAGGTGAGACCGTCGACACCTCCCGGGTCATGTAGTCTTTGACCCTGGGTTTCCCACCGTCGTGATCGAGGGCCTCGTCCATCGGTCTCGTGTAGGCGCGCCCCCCTCAAAAACCCGTCACTCTTCGAGTTCGTCGGGATCGACGACGTCGAAGAAGTTCGTGGTGACGACGTCCTCGACCATCGCCGTCAGCTCCTCCTCGGCGTCGATGTCCTCGAAGAGGCCCAGTGGAATCTGCATACCGGCCATATCCGGATGCCCGCCGGCACTGCCCAGGTCGTCGAACGCGATTCTGAGCGTCTCACCGAGATCGATGTCTACCCCACGGGCACGCCCGGATGCCAATATCGTCCCATTCATGTAGCCATACACGAGCGTCACGCCGATGTTCTCCATATTGAGTAACCGGTCGGCGGCCTGCGCGAGGGCATCCCGATCCGATATCGAACCGACACACGACGTCAAGACGTTACCACGTCGATCGCGATTCCGAATGGCGCGGGCAATGATCTCGAAGGTATCCGCGGAGATGGACGGACTCTCGATGCGTTTGAGGACGTCGATGTCGGCGTAGGGTATCAGGAAAGCCGCCGCGTCGAAATCCGCCGCCGTGATGCCACGAGCGAAGTCGTTCGTATCCACCCGAATGCCGTAGAGCAGGGCGGTCGCGACCGCGACGTCGATGTCGATGTGGAATCCCCTGAGGTAATCCACGAGGAGCGTGCTCGTCGCCCCGACCGACTCGCGGACGTCGACGAAGTCGGCCGTCACCGTCCGTTTCGAGGGATGATGGTCGAAGACGATGTCGACGGCGACGTCGGCCGGCAACTGATCGTTGACGCCAGGGGTCGAGTGGTCCACGAGGGCGATAGCATCGAAATCCAGGGAGTCGCCCGTCTCGAACTGCTCGAGGCGGAGGTCGAGCAGATTGACGAACGCGCGATTCTCCTGGTGGGAGATGCGGCCGAAGTACGCTGGCTGGGCGTCGACGCCGTGATAATCGGCGATCTCGGCCAGGGCGACGGCCGACGCGATCGCGTCGGGGTCCGGATTGTCGTGCGTGAAGATGCCGAGTCGACCGTCGATACCAGCCAGCGTCGCGTGGAGATCACGAAGCCGCCTCGCCTGTCCGTCTCTGACGACCGTTGAGAGGTGATCGAGGAATGCCTCCCCCGGGTCGAAGACTCGATCGGCGACCGCCTCGATGGCGGCGACGTCCGCCCGCGTCGGTTCCTCGCCCGCGAACGCGATGATGTAACTGTCGGGGTAGACCGATCTGGCCACGGTCGCGGCGACCCTGTTTCGACCGACGTCGGCACCCGCCACGATGACGATGGCCGGGTCGACGCCGAGACTCGCGATCCGCTCCTCGTCAGTAATGTCACCACGGACCGCGTCTATCTTCTCGGTCCGCAACTGTTCGACGTGTGCCTCGTCGGGTTCGACGACCTGGAGAGCGCCACTTCGATGATCGATGCTCTCGACGAGGGTATGACCAACCCCGGCGGCACCGAGCATCAACCAGGTCACCATGTGAGTAGATGTTGTCGTGATGCGATAAAAAGGGCGGTGCGATTCCGCTTAGAGCAAGATCGCGGCCGCGTCGATGGCCCACTGGGCCACCGGGTCGAACACGAACAGCAACGCGACCGTCACCACACCGGCGCCGATGACCGCCAGATACAGGCCGGTGGGGGTCCCGTCGATGCTGAAGTCGCTGGCCGGTTCCTCGATCCAGATCGCCTTGACCACGCGCGAGTAGTAGTACAGCGACAGTGCGCTGTTGACCGCGGCGATGGCGGCGAGCCACCAGAAGCCGGACTCGATGGCGCCGGCGAACAGGAAGTACTTCGAGAGGAAGCCAGCACCGACCGGTAGCCCGGCCAGGCTGAACATGAACACCGTCATCGCAACCGAGGCGAAGGGAGCCGCCGTCGCGAGACCGTTGTAGTCCTCGAAGGTACGGCCCACACCCCAGTACTCCGCGAGTGCGATGTACAGGAATGCGCCCGTGTTCATGAAGCCGTAGACCAGCAGGTGCATCATCGCAGCGCCGAGCACGAGGGTATCGGCTTGCGTCGTTCCACCGCCGATGGCGGCGAGACCGATGAGCACGTAGCCCGCGTGGCCCACCGAGGAGTACGCGAGCATCCGTTTGACGTTGTCCTGGACGGCCGCGGCGAAGTTACCGAGCGTCATCGTGACCGCCGCGACGACGACGAACAGCCAGGTCCACGGGATGGTCGCTCCGACGACGTCGATCGGGAAGGCCTCGAGCAGGACGCGGAACGCGACCGCGAACCCTGCCGCCTTGGAGGCCGACGAGATGAAACCACTGATGGGGGCCGGCGCGCCCTCGTATGCGTCCGGCGCCCAGAAGTGGAACGGCACGGCGGCGGTCTTGAACAGGAAGCCGCCAACCATCATCACGACGCCGAGTCCGAGGACGCCGAACAGTCCGGCGTCGAGGTCGGCGACCGCGTCACCGATCGGTCCGAGGAGCAGCGTCCCGGTCGCGCCGTAGATGAGACTGATCCCGTAGACCATGATCGCCGAGGAGAGCGCGCCGACGAGGAAGTACTTCAGCGCCGCCTCGACGCTCCCCTTGTTGGTCTTGAGGTACGCGACCAGCGCGTACGACGGAAGGGAGGCCAGTTCGATGCTGATGAACACGGTGACGAGACTGTTCGCCGCCGCCATCAGCGCCATCCCGGTCGCCGCGAGCGCGACGAGCGAGTAGTACTCGCCGATGTGTGGCTCGTCGGCCACGTAGTCGTAACTCGCGACGACGACCAGCGTCGTGACGCTCCCCACGATGAACGTGAAGAACAGACTCATCTGGTCGACGACGAGCGTGTTACTGAAGGCCTCCGTCGGCGTGAGCCCGGTTCCAGCCGAGAGGAACCAGGCGCTCGTCCCGGCGGTCAGGAGCCCACCGACCGTGGCGATGCCCGCGAGCACCTCGTTTCGACGGGTGTTCGGTGCGATCGTGTCGTAGAGCAACAGCACGAGCGCGGTGAGACCGAGCAGGTACTGCGGCGTCAGATAGGGAAGTTCGACCATCTACAATCCACCTCCTGCGGCGAGGATCGGGCGAACCGCGTCCTGGATCATCCCGTAGAAGAGGTCCGGTGCGGTGCCGAGCAGGATGACCAGGAGGATGAGCACGACGATGGCGGCCGCGTCGTGGAACGCGGCGGGCACGATCTCGTGCTCGGTGTCGGCCCGGAACGGACCGAACAGGACCCGCTGCATCGCGAACAGCAGGTAGCCGGCCACGATGACGATACCGAACATCGCCAGCGCGGTGAACAGCTGGGCACCCGGCAGGGCCGTCGACTGCATCCCACCGAGGAAGATGAACAGTTCACCGGCGAAGCCGGCCATCAGCGGCAGCCCCATGTACCCGAATGCCGCGCCGACGAAGACCGCACTCGTCACCGGCATCCGGTCGGCGATTCCGGAGAGGTCTCCGACCATGCGCGTGTGGGCGACGTTGTAGATGACGCCGACGCTCATGAACATCAACCCCGAGATGAGGCCGTGAGCGACCATCTGGAAGGTCGCGCCGCCGACCCCGTACATGTTCCAGGCGATCAGCCCGAGGATGACGTACCCCATCGACGAGATGGAGGAGTACGCCACGATGCGCTTGAGGTCCTGCTGTGCGAGTGCCAACATCGCGCCGTAGATGACGCTGATGACGGCCAATATGGCGATGGGGACAGCCAGCGCGTTGGCGACGTCCGGCAACATGGTGAAGTTGAACCGGAGCAACGCGTAGGTCCCCATCTTCAGGAGGACGCCGGCCAGGATGACCGACACCGGCGTCGGCGCCTCGACGTGGGCGTCCGGAAGCCACGTGTGGAATGGAACCATCGGGACCTTGACCGCGAAGCCCGCGAACATGGCGATGAACGCGACGAGTTTGAGCGTCTCCGGCGCGATGCCGGCGAACGCGGTGACTTCGTCGGCGAGCAGTGCCTGTGCGATGGCTGGCATCCCCAGCGACTGCACGGGCGTCGCGAACACCAGCGCCATGAATCCGATGAACATCACCAGACTGGCGACGTTGGTGTACACGAAGAACTTGATCGCCGCGTACTTCCGTCGCGGACCGCCCCAGATGGCGATCAGGAAGTACATCGGGACCAGTACGAACTCCCAGAAGACGAACCAGACGAAGAAGTCGAGCGCCGTGAAGACGCCCAGGAGGCTCGCCTCCATGAAGAGCATCATGCCGTAGAACTGCGAGCGGCGCTCGTCGATGGGCGTCCAGGCGCTCAGCAGTGCGAGTGACATCAGGACGGTGGTCAGCGTGACCAGCGCCATGCTGATCCCGTCCATGCCGACGTGCCAGGTGAGGTCGTACTGACCGAGCGTTATCCACGGTATCTGCGTTTCGAAGGCCAGCGAACCGCCCAGCAGGGCGTTCCCCGTGCCATCGAAGACCCGATACATCCAGAGACTCCCGACTAGCGGGAGGAGACTCAACGCGAAGGCCAGTTTCGCGGCCCATCGTTCGGGTGCCGCGAGGACGACCACCGCGCTCAGGAGTGTTACGCCGATGAGTGCTTCGATCATCATCTAGAACCACCCCCCTGCGACGCCGAACGCCACGAGGATGACGACCAGCCCCAGGGTGAGCAGCGCCGCATAGTTCGTCACGACCCCGGTCTGGACGCGCTGGATGCGCGATCCACTCGAGAGGCTCACGCTCGAGATGCCGTCGACGGCACCGTCGATGACGCCCTGGTCGAACCGATCGGCGACCTTCGCGATTGGGTAGGTGAACCCTTCGGCGAGCCAGACCTGATACTCGTCTTGGTAGTAGTTGTTGTACAGGATATCCTTGATCGGCCCCAGTTTCGCCGTGTGCTCTTTCGGTTCGGGCACGTTGTAGAGCACCCAGGCGAGTCCGGCACCAGCAAGTGCCAGGCCGAGCGAGACCGCGCCGGCAGCGAGCGTCGTCGCGGTCGCCGAGAGACCCAGGATGGCGTCCGTGGTGTAGCCCGCCTGACTGGCGAGCAGTTCGTCGTAGTGGTGGACGGTCACGCCCTCGAGCCCCCCACCGAACCAGTCGTGGAGGAACTCGATGTGGAGCCCGGTCACCTCTGCGACGGGCGTCATGTTGACGAACCCGACCGTCGCCGCGAGGATACCGAGCACGACGAGGGGGAATTTGACGTTCCACCGCACGCCGTGGGGATCCTCGGCCGTCTCCGTCCGGGGCTCACCGTGGAAGGTCAAGAAGACCATCCGGAAGGTGTAAAAGCCCGTGAAGAAGACCGCGAGGAGCCCCATCGCGAACGCGATGAGGATCATCGTGTTGTCCATCCCGTGGACGAGCGCTGCGTGGAGGACCTCGTCTTTCGACCAGAAGCCGGCGAACGGAACGATGCCGGCCAGGGCGAGCGACCCGGAGAGGAACGTCCAGTAGGTCACTGGCATCTTCTCCTTCAGACCGCCCATATCCCACATGTTCTCGTTGTGGTGCATGGCGATGATGACTGAACCGGCCCCAAGGAACAACAGCGCCTTGAAGATGGCGTGTGTCATCAGGTGGAAGGTCGCCGCGACGTAGCCACCTGCGCCTAGCGCGAGCATCATGTACCCGTACTGCGAGATGGTCGAGTACGCGAGTACCTGCTTGATCTCGCGTTTGACCACGCCCATCGTCGCCGCGAACAGCGCGGTGAATCCACCGACGAGGGCGATGAACGCCAGCACCTCCGGCAGGAGGGCGTAGAACCCGAACATCCGGGCGACCAGGTAGACACCGGCCGCGACCATGGTCGCCGCGTGGATGAGCGCCGAGACCGGTGTCGGGCCCTCCATCGCGTCGGGCAACCAGGTGTGCAGCGGGAACTGCGCCGACTTGCCGATGACGCCACCCAGGACCAGCAGTCCCAGGATGGCGAACCACGTCTGGGGGTCCAGACCGACGACGCCGAGGAAGTCCCCGACGACGGTCGGTATCTCGCCATCGACGAGCACCTGCTCGGCGATCTGCGGGAAGCCGAGTTCCCCGCCGCGCGGCGCGAACAGCGACGTTCCGAAGGTAGCGAAGACACCGACGACGCCGATCAGGAAGAAGTAGTCACCGAACCGGGTGACCAGGAACGCCTTCTTCGCGGCGCTCGGTGGCCCGTCCTCGCGGAACCAGAAGCCGATGAGCAGCCAGGAGTTCAGTCCCACGAGTTCGAAGAACATGAACGCCATCAGGAGGTTCGACGATGCCACGAACATGAGCATCGAGAACGTGAACAGGCCGAGGCCGGCGTAGTACCGGGGGAGGCCCGTCTCGCCCTCGTCGTTCATGTATCCGAGGCTGAACACGTGCACGAGGAAGCTGATGAGCGAGACGATGAGCAACATCATCGCCGCCAGCGGGTCGAACAGCATCCCCAGGTTGAGGCTGAACGTGTCGAGTCCAGTTACCCACGTGTACAGCTCCTGATTGTAGTACTCGGTCGTCCCACTCACTGCAACGAACAGCCATGCCGAAAGCAGCAACGACCCACCCGTGGCCAGGATTCCCGGAATCGCACCGCCTTTCGGCAGCAGCCGTGGGGCGAAATGCCCCACGAGCAACGCGATCAGGAACGAGGCCAGCGGCAGGAGCGGTATCGCGACTGCGTATTGGAATACCTCAGCCATCTTACCACCTCAACGATGTCGGCGTGGTCACGTCCACGTCCTTGAAGTTACGATACAGTACCAGGATGATGCCCAGGCCGACTGCGACCTCGGCAGCAGCGATGCCAATGGTGAACAGACTGAACGTCTGTCCGGTCAGGTTCCCCCAGTAGTGGGAGAAGGCGACCAGGTTGATGTTGGCCGCGTTGAGCAGCAACTCGACGGACATGAGGAACAACAGCGCATTCTTGCGCGTCAGGATCCCCAACAATCCGATGGCGAACATGCCGGCGGATAGCAACACGTACCACTCGACGGGGACCGCCATCAGTGCTCACCTCCATCGCGGCGAGCGAGCATCACGGCTCCGCCCAGTGCGGCGTCCAGGAGGAACGCGATGGTGACCAGCGCGGCGAGGAAGCCCTCGCTCGCGACGGTGGCGGCGACGCCCTCGAGGTCGATGAGAGCGTACCCAATACTCGCCGTGATCGGCGCGTCCGTCTCGAAACCGGCAGCCCCGGCGAACGATGCACCCAGGACGACCACGGCCAGGAAGCCGAACAGCGCTGCAGCCAGCAGTCCCGGGAACAAATCGATGTCTTTCGCGAGTTCTGGTCTCGTCGTCATCGAGGGGTCACCTCCGGATCCCGTGTCAGCATCACGGCGAAGGAGATGAGGATCAACACCCCGCCGACGTACACGAGAATCTGTATCGCCGCGAGGAACTCTGCCTGGAGCATGACGAAGTGAATCGCCACGCTCAGGAGAGCGGCCCCGAGGAACAGTGCCGAGTGCCAGACGTCGTCCACGACGACGACGCCGAGACTGCTCGCCAACGTGAGGAAGGCGAACAGCGCGAACGCGATGGTTTCAGCGACCATCGCCCGTCACCTCCTCGAGTCGATCGGAACCGCTGTTCATTGATAATCGACCTCCCCTTCGCCCTCACCGACCCACGCGTCGCGGTCCGGTTCGCGTGCCTCGAGTGGGTCGATATCCTTGTACCACGGGACGTTCTTGAGTTGTTCTTTGTTGTACGCCAGGTCGTGTTTCGTATCGCCAGTGAACTCGAAGTTCTGCGTCAGCAGAATGGCGTCGGTCGGGCAGACCTCCTCGCAGAGTCGGCAGTAGATGCACTGACCGATGTGGAGGTTGTACTGCTCGCCGTTGCGCTCTTCGTCCATGACGATGTGGATGGTGTCGTTGGGACAGACCGATTCACACTGGCGACACCAGATACAGCGCTCCTGGCTCCACTTGTGGACGCCACGGAACCGGGGGCTGACCTCCGGCGCCTGTTCGGGATACTCGACGGTGAACGTCTTGCCGTCGAGTGCGTGTTTCATCGTCGTCGCGAGCGATTGGAGTACGCCGATCATGCGATCACCCCCACGATGACTGCCGTGAGTAGCAGGTTGGCGAAGGCGAGAACCAACATTCCCTTCCAGCCAACGTCGAGAAGTTGGTCGGGGCGGATGCGGGCCACGGCCGAGCGGGACCACTGGGTGAAGAAGAACACGCCCCAGATCTTCAGGATGAACCACACGATTCCCGGGAGGACCGGCCCCGCCGGTCCGCCGAGGAACAGCGTCGTTATGATACCGGCGCCCAGGAAGATGTGGAGGAACTCGCCCAGGTAGAACAGGACGAAGTAGGCGCTCGAGTATTCGGTCTGGTACCCGGCGACCAGGTCGTTCGGTGCCTCCGGCAGGTCGAACGGGTTCCGACCGATCTCGGCCAGGTTTGCCAGCATGAACAGCCCGAACGCGAACGGGTTGACGAACCCGTACCACGACGGGATCGCGATGGCGCCGATGGAGAACAGCGTCTCCTGTTGGGCCGCGACGATCTCGGACATCTGCAGCGTCCCCGCGAAGATGACGACGGACGCCGCGGTCACGATGAGCGGGATCTCGTAGGCGATGTTCTGTGCGACGGCACGGAGTCCGCCGAGCATCGAGAACTTGTTATTCGAGGCGTAGCCACCGGTCACGAGACCCAGCGTCGCGATGGAGGAGACGGCGAACACGTAGACGAGCCCGTTCTGTGGGTCCGCCAGGTGGATGCCGTTCCCCATCGGGATGACCGCGAAGCCGAGCGTCGCGGAGAGGACCACGAGGAACGGAGCGAGGTCCCAGGCCGGACGGTCGACGTTCTCGGGGATGATCTGCTCCTTCCCGAGGAGCCTGAGTGCGTCGACGGCGATGGTGAGGATCCCGTACGGGCCCACCCGGTCGACCGCGATGCGATCGGTGAACGAGGCGGTGATCTTCCGTTTCATGTACGGGCCGGCGACAGCGGCCATGGCCAGCATCAAAACGGCGACCACGACGGCGCCGAGGAGCCCACCGACGAGATCGCCGACGAGCCCTTCGAGGCCCAGCAGTCGGGAGATGGAATCGGCGAGTGGCGCGGTGGCCATCAGCGGTCCACCTCCGCGAGAATGATGTCGAGACTGCCGAGCGTGGCGATGAGGTCCGAGATGAGTTCACCTTCGGACATCACCTGGAGCGCGGAGAGGTTGTTGAAACTCGGGCCACGGATCTTGAAGCGGGCCGGTTTCGCCGTGCCGTCGGAGCGGATGTAGATGCCGAGTTCTCCCTTCGGCGCCTCGACGGCGCGGTATATCTCTTTGCCCGCGTCCGGCTTGAGTGTCCGGGGGACGTTCGACTGGATCTCGCGGTCGTCCTCGGGCCAGTCCTCGAGGATGTCGACACACTGCTCGATGATCTTGGCGGACTCCTCCACCTCTTCCATCCGGACGAGCAGTCGCGCGAGATTGTCGCCTTCCTCGCGCGTGCGGACGTTCCAGTCAAGTTTGTCGTAGTAGCCATAGGGGTCGTCCCGGCGGAGGTCGTAGTCCACGCCGGACGCCCGGAGGATGGGACCGGTGACACCGTAGTCCTTGGCCATCTCGGGGCCGATGTAGCCGGTGTCCACCGTCCGCATCTGGAACAGTTCGTTCTGTGTCAGCAGGTTGTGGTACTCGTCGATGCGCTCGGGGAGCCCCTCGAGGAAGTTGCGGATGTTGTCGAAGAACTCATCACGCGGTTCGGGGAGGTCCCAGACGACCCCGCCGATGCGGAAGTAGTTGAACATCATCCGCTGACCGGTGAGGTCCTCGAGGATGTTCTGGACGATCTCCCGATCGCGCATCGCGTACATGAACACCGCGGAGAAGTCGCCCACGATGTCCAGACCGAACGTCGCGAGCGCGAGCATGTGCGAGGCGATCCGGGTCAGTTCGGTACCCATGGTCCGGATGACCTGGGCGTACTCCGGAACCTCTACCTCCGCGAGGTCCTCGATGGCGCGGGCGTAGGCCCACTCGTTCGCCAATCCGGACGGGGCGTAGTCCCACCGGTCCGGATACGGCATGATCTGGTGGCGGTAGGTGCCGTTCTGGCACATCTGCTCCTGACAGCGGTGCAGGTAGCCGATGTCCGGGTCGAGGTCGGCGACCTGCTCGCCGTCGAGGACCGTCTTGACGTGGAGGACACCGTGGGTGGCCGGGTGGTGTGGACCGATGTTCAGGAACATCGTGTCCAGGTCCTCCTCGCCCTCGGTCTCCTTGTAGTGTTCTTCGAGGGGGTTCTCGTGCTCCTCGAAGGTCACGATCTGCGGTTTGTCCTGGTTGTAGTCCAGACGGAGCGGATGGCCTTGCCAGGTCTCCGGGAGAAGAATACGGCGGAGATCCGGATGCCCCTCGTACTCGACGCCTACCAGGTCGTAGGCCTCGCGTTCGTGCCAGTCGGCGGTCCTGAAGACGGGTTCGGCGGACTGCTGGACCGGGTTGTCCCGCGGCATCGGGACGACGACCGAGACCTCCTGGGTCGGGTCGTCGAACTTCTTGAGGTGGTAGATAGATTCGAAGCGGTCCTCGTACTCCTGTGCCGTGAGCATCGAGAGGTGGTCGAACCCGGCCTCTTGTTTGAACGTCGAGAGGACGTCCTGTACCGAATTCGCGTCGATCCGGAACGCCTCGGCGTTAAGGTGAGACTCCCGACCCGTCACGTGCTCGGAGACGAGTGATTCGAGGTAGTCGTAATCCACGCCGTCGTCGACGGGTTCGACCGCCGCGGCGTCCTCCTCTTCCTGGGAACTCATGGTGAATCAGCCCAGTTGTAGCGCATGACGAGCGTCTCCGGGTCGATCTCCTTGGAGAGTTTCTCGACGATCTCGTCCCGCTCGAGGTCGCCAAACTCCTCGAGTTCGTAGGGCTTGACCGTGACGGGGGAGGATTCGCCATTGGCGATTCGTTCCTGGAGTTTCGCGACGCCATAGACCAGCGCCTCGGGTCGCGGTGGGCAGCCGGGGACGTGGATATCGACCGGGATGACCTCCTCGGCCCCCTTCACGACGTTGTACCCCTCCTGGAACGGCCCACCGGAGGCCGAACAGTTCCCCATGTTCACGACGAACTTGGGTTCTGGCATCTGGTCGTAGACTCGCTTCATCCGCGGGGCGAACTTCGAGACGATGGTCCCGGGAACGATCATCACGTCGGCCTGGCGTGGCGACGCGCGTGGGACGCCCGCGTGGAAGCGGTCGAGGTCGTGTTTCACCGAGTACGTGTGCATCATCTCGATGCTGCAACACGCGATGCCGAACTGGAGCATGAACATCGAGGAGCCCCGGGCCCAGTTCATGAACTGGTCCAGTTTCGTCAGGAGGAAGGGCGTGGACCCGAGCGCTTCGCGGAGGTTGGAGTTGAAGCGCGCGTCCATACCCGACCCCAATCTCGCGTCCTGGGTCTTGGTACTCGGGTCGTCTGGTTCGACGATGTCGTTTCGTGGTGTGTCACTGCTCATGGCTCTTCTTCCCCCTGCGGTATCCCTCGGTCCGCACCCACCGGACGGCGCCGTTGCGCCACGCCCACGCCAATGCGACGAGCAGGACGAGGATGAACGCAAGCATCGGTGCGAGGGCCCGGACGATGCCCACCGACGCGACGGCGTCTCGGTAGATGACGGTCCACGGGAAGATGAGGACGGTTTCGATGTCGAATACGACGAACAACAGTGCGACCATGTAATACTGGATGTTGAAGCGGACATGGGTGTTGCCCGTCGGCACCTCACCGCTTTCGTACGTGGTCCGTTTTCCTTGTTCGGGCACGCTAGGTCGGAGCAGCCACGATACCGCTACCATCGCGAGCGGTATGAGGATGCCAACGAGTGCTAGCATACCCACGGCGATCCATGGATTCATAAGTGTCTCCGTAACGTCTCTGGAATTGTGGCGCACCCCCCATAAACGTTGATTCTTGTCCGTTCCCGCCAACCACCTGGTACGGAGCGCGAAAACGCCCACAAACCGACGATTAGAAGCCCACTGGCCCGTTCCTCGATAGGCTTACCAATCCGTGGCAGGAGTGGTCATGACTCACCGCCGTCGGCGAAATTCCTCCGTCCCCGCGGCGTGCAGCGACATGGAGACGTCGGCGACGTCGGCCTGTCGCTCGTCGTGCAACTCCCGAAGCCGTCGGTCGAGGTCGTCGTGCTGGCGAGCGAGTATCTGGACGGCCGAGAGGGCCGCATTGTAGGATTTTCCAGCGTCGACGGCGGTGAGTGGGGCGCCGATGGGCATGCCGATGACCGAATCGACGGACTTCTCCTGGACGGGGACGCCGATGACCGGCAGCGGATAGGCGATAGAGGCGGTCATGTTCGGGAGGTCGGCCGATTTGCCGCCGGCGCCAGCGATGATGACCTCGAGTCCTCGATCCGCCGCCGTCTCCGCATACGTGTACATCAACTCCGGTGTCCGATGAGCGGAGACCACCCACGTCTCGAAGGTGAACCGTGAGTCAGGTGGGTTCTCGTAATCGGTGAGTTCGTCGAACCCCAGCGCGGTCAGCGCGTCGTAGGCCCCGACGCGGCCCGATTCGGATCCGGCCATCACGTCCAGGTCGGAGTCGCTCCCCATGATGATTCCGACGTCCGGCGTCTCCGCTGGCGGTCGGTCTCGTTTTGCTTCCGTCTCGAACAGGTCGATGAGTTCGGTAACAGTGGTCATGTCTCTCACTCGAATTCGATCGCATCGAGGGCACTCATCGCCGTATTGCGCGCCGCCGGCAGATTCTGTCCCCTCGCCGTCACGTGCCCCATCTTCCGCAACGGACGCACGTCGCGTTTCCCGTACCAGTGAAGGTGGGCCCCGGCCATCGCCAGTACCGAGTCGACGCCAGCCATCGAGGCCGCACGGGTCGTCTGACCGGTACCGAGAAGGTTCACCATCGCTGTCGTCGCCCGGAGCCGCGTATCACCGAGCGGCGCACCTAGTATGGCGCGCACGTGCTGTTCGAACTGCGACGTGACGGCCCCCTCGATGGTGTAGTGGCCCGAGTTGTGCGGACGGGGCGCGATCTCGTTGACGAGCACCTCCCCGTCTTTCGTCTCGAAGAGTTCGACCCCGAACACACCGCGACCATCCATCTGTTCGAGAACGTCCCGGACCACGGCGTCTGCACGTTCTTTGACGGAGTCCATCGTTCTGGCCGGGGCGAGCGTCTCGCGGAGTATCTCGGCCTCGTGAACGTTCTCGACGACGGGATAGGTCGCGATCTCTCCCGCTCCTCGGCTCCCGATGACCGAGAGTTCGCGTTCGAAGTCGACGAGGCCCTCCGCGACCAGGTCCTCGAGCGTCCCGAAGTAGTCCGTGGCCTCGGCAACCGACTCCACCACCGAGTTCCCGCGCCCGTCGTATCCGCCATGACGGGCCTTGAGCATGAGTGGCGAGCCGAGCGCATCGATCGCCGTCTCCAGGTCTTCGGCGTCGTCCACCTGTCGGAACGGAGCGACGGGAATGCCCGCCTCGTCGAGGCGCCGAGACTCGAGGAGTTTGTCACGCGTGGTCGCAAGGTCGGCAGGGGCGGGATGTACCGGCGTCCCGGTCGCTTCGGTCGCTGCCCGGAGCCCCTCCGGGTCGGCGAGTTCGATCTCGAGAGTGAGGACGTCGACGCGGTCCGCAAGGTCCTCGATTGCCGATTCGTCGTCGAAGTCCGCGACGATCTGGTCGGCTGCAGGCGGGTACGCGGGGCAATCGGGTGTCGGGTCCAGGACGACCACCTCGACCCCGAGTGGGCTCGCCGCCTCGGCGAGCATCCGACCGAGTTGGCCGCCCCCGACGACACCGACGGTCGCGCCAGGAACCAGTTCCGACATCGTGCCCGCTGGTTGTGGATACACCTGCATAAACGTTCTCGTGTCGGAGGCTGTTTGTACACGACCGTGGGCAGCCAGGACGGAGAGTCGCGGGCCCCGAACTGGGTCCCGAGTCCCGACCGGCGTCTACGCCGTCGAGTTTTCGAGCGCCGACCGGTCGATGAAGAACACCGTCTCGGTACCGCGAGACGTCAACTCGTACGTCAAGGAATCGTAGCCATCGAGACTGTCGTTGACCGTCGAGTAATCGCCGGCACGGGCGATGACCACGGGAGGAGCGTCGTCCAGGTCACCGGGCCGTTTGGTACTGGCAAGGTCCGCATCCGCCCGTTCGAGGTACCACGTCAGCGGGAACCGGTTGGTCCAGTTGGGCCCGTCCTGCGGTTCGGATTCGTTCGCCACGTAGAAGTGCTCGCCGTAAAACAGGACGTCAGTTCCCGCATTCGTGGCCGCAATCGATTCGACATCCTCGAGGGTCGCCTGCAGCTCCCCAGCCGGTTGGCCGTACTGGACCAGCGGGTTGTCGTACGCCTGTGGCGAATCGAAGGACGTGTCGTAGGCGGTGACGCCGACCTGTACGGTCGCCACGAGGAGAAGCGCGGCGATGATGACCGAGCCGACCCGGTCTTCGTCGCGAACCAGCCCGCCACCCTGTTCGATGACGTATCCGAGGCCGACGGCGGCCGGTATCGCCAGTGGAACGACCGTATGGACCAGTCCCCAGGCTGCGGAGATGTCCGTGATCGCAGGGTAGATGACGAATATCGCAGCCGCCCAGCCGAATCCGACCGTGACCACGTCCCGGGGGTGTCGCCGTCCATACCGGTCGATGACGAATCCGAGGAGTCCAAAACCAACTATCGCGACCGCTGTGGCTCCAAGCCGTCGGACGTCCGCGACCAGATAGTCGACGTAGCTGTGTTCGTGCCCGCCTGCGACCCAGGTCCCCCAGAGTTCCTGCCAGGCGCCCACCGTCGCCGCCTGGAGAACCGCCGGGAGCTGCGTCGGTGCCCCCAGTGCCTGATAGAGGTCGGGCCGGGGGGCGTAGAAGAACGTGATAATGGCGAGGAACTCGACGGCCGCGATGGCCAGCGGGATCGCCCAGCGCTCGAGGAAATCGAGGAGCGCCGCCCAGTACCGCGTGCCGACGGAATGCCAGGGTTCACCACGATGACGAGCGGCGACGAGCCTGTTATCCAGCAGGAGGATGACCGTCCCGACCCAGACCGCGAGGTACACGACGAAGATCTCCTTGGTCGTCGCGGCGAGTGCGAACGCCCCGGTTCCCACATAGAGGTACCGACGCCGACCGGTGTCGTGGAGTCGGACGAACGAGCCGAGTGCGAGGAAGGCGAACCCGGCGACCAGCACGTCGTTCCGCATGAACCGCGAGTAGTACAAGAGGATCGGATTGAACGCGAGGAAGGCGGCGACTGCCAGGGTCTCGAGTCGGTTCAGTCGGTCCCGGAATAGCAACGCGGACAGCGGTAACAGAGCGCCGACCAGCGCGACGACGGCCCGAGCCACGAAGTCCGTCGAACCGAACACACCGAAGGCGACGTCGTTGACGTGAAAGAGGAACGGACCGTGAACGATGGGTCGATAGCTCCAGACACCCGTCTCCATGTACTGCAGGATCCAGTACCCGACACGGGCCTCGTCCCAGTGGAAGACGCGACTCCCGAGACCCACGAACCGGACGACAATCGCGAGGAGGGTAATGACCAGGACGCCGACCGTGGTTCGGCGACGATTCAGCGCGGGGACATCCATGGAGGAGTCCTCTTTCCCGGTGGGCAAAAAACGGACGGGTTCGGGTGGGGGTGTCGATCCGCCGATAACCTTGGCGAACCTTCATGTCCTCGCGCGACAAACCCTAGAACGATGGCGTCCATCGAAATCGACCCCGACCTCTACGAGCGGCTCGAGTCGCATACCGACGAGGGCGAGACAGTCGAACAGTTCATCGAAGAACTCGTCTCGATGTACGAGAGCGAGGGGCGATTCCTCCAGGAAGGCTATTCGGAGTGAACGGAAGGGTCGTTGGACGCTCCGCCAATCGGTAGCGGGCCGCATGGCTCGTCGATTTCAGCCGCGAGCGGTACCATTTTGTCAGGGGGCGACGACGCATCCCACATGGTAGCCCTTGGGCTGGTGGTCGCGGAGTTCAACCGCGAGGTCACCGAAGCGATGGAGAACGCCGCCAGGGAAGCGGCGCGGGCAGGCGATGCGACCGTCGTCGAGACCGTCTACATCCCTGGCGCGTACGACGCGCCCCTGGCGGCGGACCGACTCGCGCGACGCGACGACGTCGACGCGGTGGCCGTCGTCGGTGCGATCGTCACCGGCGACACGGAACACGACCGAACCATCGGCCATGCTACGGCACAGCGTCTCTCTGACGTGAGCCTCGACCGCGACACCCCGGTGACTCTGGGTGTCAGCGGTCCCGGGATGTCCGGCGACGAAGCGCGCGCCCGGACGCACAAGGGTGCCGATGCAGTCGAAAGCGCGATCCAACTCGTGGAACAACTATGAACTACGCAGCACGCGTCGAACGAGTCGAACCGAGCGCGACGCTCGCCGTCAGCAACCTCGCGAAGGAGCTCGAGGCCGCAGGCGAGGACGTCGTCGACCTCTCCGTCGGAGAGCCAGACTTCGATACGCCCGAACATATCAAGGCCGCAGCGAACGAGGCGATGCAAGCGGGCGAGACCGGGTATGCCCCGTCGAACGGCATCCCGGCACTCCGAGAAGCCATCGCCGAGAAACTCCAGGCCGACGGGATGGCCTACGAGTCCGACAACATCATCGTGACGCCCGGGGCGAAGCAGGCGCTCTTCGAGACGTTCCAGACCCTCGTGGACGACGGCGACGAGGTCGTCCTCCTGGACCCGGCCTGGGTGTCCTACGAGGCGCAGGCCAAAATAGCGGGCGCCGACCTCAACAGGATCGACCTGGGTCCGTACGATTTCCAGCTCGAACCGGCCCTCGACGACCTCGCCGAAGCCGTCTCCGACGAGACGGCATTGCTCGTCGTCAACTCCCCGAGTAACCCCACCGGTGCCGTCTACTCCCGCGAAGCGATGGAGGGGGTCCGCGACCTCGCCGTCGAACACGACGTGACGGTCATCGCGGACGAGATCTACCAGCACATCAACTACGGACGCGAGCACGTGAGCCTCTCGACCCTCGACGGAATGGACGAGCGCACGGTCACCATCAACGGCTTCTCGAAGGCCTACGCGATGACCGGCTGGCGCCTCGGATACCTCGCCGCTCCGGAGGGACTGATCGACCAGGCGGGCAAGATCCAGTCGCACTCGGTCTCCTCCGCGGTGAACTTCGTCCAGCACGCGGGCGTCGCCGCGCTCGAGGAGACGGACGAGGAGATTGACGAGATGGTCGACGCGTTCGAGAACCGTCGCGACCTCTTGCTCGAGTTGTTCGAGGAACACGACGTCGACGTTCCCCACCCGGACGGCGCCTTCTACATGATGGTGCCGGTGGACGACGACGACCAGGAGTGGGCGACGAACGCGCTCCGCGATGCGAAGGTGGCGACCGTCCCCGGAAGCGCCTTCGGAACGCCCGGGTACGTGCGCATCTCGTACGCCGCGAGTGCGGAGCGACTCGAAGAGGCCGTCGAGCGGTTGACCGACGCCGGGTATCTGTAACCCACAGGACCCCGTCAGCTCTCTTCGCGATCACTAATCACAACCATCACCGTGGCGCCCAATGAGTTGCCACAGCAATCGACGGTCACAGCGTGTGCGAAACTGCCAGGGGCCATTCCACGAAATCGAATCACGAGTTGCCACTCTCAGTCCGCTGATTCGGTGTCCGAACCCCTCGTTTCGAGGTCGAGAACCACTGATTCAGGTAATTCGGGGTCCGGCTTTCGGCCCAGCGTCAACAGCCGTTCGGTGAGGGTGAGTTCCTCCGGTCCCGGGTTCGGCTTCTCGAACGCCTCGTATGCGACCCGTATCCGTCCCGACTGCTCTGCGGCGATCCTGACCGCGCTGAGCTGATACGTGGGATAGAACACCGGCGGGAGGATACCGATGATACCGTCCCGTCGATGGAGCCGTTTGAGCCACGTGCCACTGTTGACGAGCAGTCCACCGTCGGTCGGCTGGAGTCTGGGACGGTGAGTGTGCCCGTAGCAGAATATCCTCGCATCCGCCCGCTCGTCGAAGACCTCGGTTGCGGCCGCCACGTAGGGGACCTCCTCGTCCACGGTTATCTCGGTCTCGAAGATGCCGAATCGATCGATCGTCTTCTTGATGTCCCGCCGGAGGAGGGACAACGGGATGTAGACGAGTAACAGCAAGCCTGCGACGGCCACGTTGATCGCGAGGAGGAACCACAGGGCCGTCCCGGCGGTCCCGAACTGACCGAGGAAGGCGGTGGTCCACTCGACCGGAGTCGACCAGATACCCGCGATGTTGAGTCCTGCCACCACTGCGAGGACGGCACTGACGTTGAAGAGCAACAGAAACGGGACGAGCGCGTACCGCAGGAGCGGATTCATCTCCCGGTAGAAGTACTTCGAGAGAAGCCAGACCGGCACCCGTTCGGTCGGCGTGATCGCCTGGAGGTCCTTTAGCCAGTTGTACCGCCCCCGGTCCGATAGCTGTCCCGCGCGGCTGGTCACTATGGTGTTGTAGTAGTAGCCCAGCGGTTTTTCGTTCGGGTTCCCCCAGTCGTCGATCCGGTTGTTGGGATCCTGCTGATGCCCGTGCTCGAAGTGGACCTCCTGGCCGCCGACCGCTCTGCTGAGAGACTCCTCCTGGACGAGGTGGACGTTGTACTCGGCGAAGCGGTCGACGTACTCGTCGTAGGCCGCGAGTTCGTGGTCGTGGTTCCCGGGCAACAGCGTTATCGGGACGTTCTCCCCTGTCGCCCGAAGCTGCTCGAACAGTCTCGGATACGTCTCCTCGAGGACGTCGAACTTCGCCAGCCCCTCGACACCCGTGATCTCCCAGAGACCGAAGGCATCGCCGTTGATCACGAGTTCGGCGTCCTCGTCGGTTCGCTCGAGACGTTCGAGGAATGAGAGGAGTTCGTCGAGGAACTCGATCTCCTCCAGTTGTTCGTCACCCCCGATGTGGAGGTCACTGATCACGTAATAGACGCGATCATCGGCGTCGTCGCCCATCGGGTTAGCATGTCCGATGCACGGCTAAAGGTGTTGTCCCGGGTCGGACATCATTCCCCTTCCCCGTTCCTCCGATCGATCCCATCAACGGGGTAGACGGGGTCCGAAGATTGCGACGGACGAACCACTCCGTTTCATCCACGCCTCTCACTCATAGCGGGTATTCAGTGCCGTCCTACGCTAACGTTGGCTTACGCCGTGCTTGGGTGCGATTTACTACCTCGCTTCGGACGAGCGCCTATGCATGGGACGGGTCCTCGTGGTGGGCGTTGTCGTCGTTATGCTGGGTGCGGCCATCGCGACACCCGGTGCCGTTGTAGCGGGTGGTGACTCCGACGGAGGGCTCGATGCGATAGAATACTCGGTGAACGGTATCGGTGCGATTTCCCCGGCACCCAATGTACTGGCGTTGAGCGGCGACGATACGCTGAGCGACGAAGACGACGTGGATGACGAGGACGATGAAGACGA
>JBNJDE010000023.1:0-22996 GCA_051744605.1 Halobacteriota archaeon | reverse complement strand
TTCGAACTTGTGGCCGACGCCAGGGACGTCGGTCTCGTAGATGGTCATATCGTAGTCCTGCGGGTGAACGGCCATAAACGTCGGTGGGCCATCCGTCCGACTGCAGTCATCGGTGGCGATTATTTGTATAGCGATATAGGCTATAATATATAAAGACACGCTCACGGGGTGGGCGACGGAGTCGTGGCGAGGGTGTCAGCGAGTCGGATGCGTGCCGATCGCACTGGAAAAACAGATTACTGGCCCAAACCCTGGTCGTGAGGAGCTGGATTAGAACGGTGGGTCGGTGGACGCGTCGCCTTCGGCGTCCGCGTGGACCGTTTCGATCTCCGGGATCTCTGCGGCCATCCGCGATTTGATCGCCTGGACGGTCATCGGCGAGATTCCGCAGCCGCTGCAGGCACCCGCGAGACGGAGGGAGACCTCTCCGGACTCGGCGTCGAGACTCTCGATGACGGCCGTCCCCCCGTGCATCTGGATCTGCGGGAAGTTACGGCTGAGAAAATCCGTAACCCGCTCCCGCAGATCGGTCACGTCCCCGCTCTCGGTGCTCATGAGCGGGAATTAGAGATGTGCGGGTTTATGCCTTTGGTTACCGCGGTTTTCGGCGATATGGTGGTCTTCGACCGCTCTACCGTCCATTTCCGATTTCCAATGGCGTGCCCGTCTGCGCCGCCGAACTGTGACTGTTCGTTCCGATAGCAGCGGCTGCGTCGTCACTCCACGCTGTCGGGATTCGATATCGCGTTATGCGATATATGGCGCCGATCGTGGGGGTGGGTACGGGGTGGGGATTTCTCGGTGGGCCCTCCGGGATGCTCGGCGTACTCATTTCCGGCGGGTATCGACCGGCCGCTGCCACGGAATCCTTCATACGATACACTGCATGCCGATATATCGAATACTGCCCGGATAGCAGTCATTCGGTGACTGCGGTGGATCCGGGTTCGAGCGTCTGGTGGCCGCGAATTCTCGTGTCTCGAATCATGGGGTCGGTGGTGGTTATCCCGTCGCCTCCGGGCCCATTTGCGAGGGTCGACCACCGACAGCTCGAGTCCGCCCGTCTACCGTGACTATCGTTGCCATCGTGTGCCATCGAATGGTCGTGTCGGAGTGGACTCCGGTGGGACGTTCTCGCCTCGGCCGTCTGGGCTCGGGTGAATCGATATCGGTGCGGTCACTGGTTCTTCTCACCGCTGGGCTGGTTTTCGCCGATAATCGCTCCGATGACGCGGTCACAGCCACGGGCCGTCGTTCGGCCGCCGTGGCCGGGTCCGGTCGACCGCTCGCTCTTGGCCATCGTTCTTATAATAAACCGCATGATGCGATACCAAAAACTCGCTCTCGACCCACTATCCACGCCTCGACCAGTGCAAATTACGGTGAGAGCGGTTTTCCGTCCCGTATACACGATATTGCGGTGCTCGGACGCCTCTCTCGAACCCGTCGGTACTGCGAGGTCGAGCCGAGTATCCGAAGCCCGAAATCGAGCTAGTTCGGCGGTGAGGCCACTCTCGATACGATATCCGGCCGAAAAGATCCGGCGTGCGATCGATCCGGAATCAGGCCGTCGCTCGCGGTTTCACCGCGTCCGCGCCGTCGAGGATGGTCTTCAGGAGTTTCGACTGTGCCGCGGCGAGGTGCTCGGTGAACGTCGAGGTCGTGATGCCCAGTGATTCGGCGACTTCGCCGGCGTTGGCTCCCTTCGGGTGCTCGAAGTAGCCCATCTGGAAGGCCGTCTCGAGGACCTCCCGCTGGCGATCGGTGAGTTCACCGCGATCCACGAACACGAGGTCATCAGCGCCGTCTTCGTCCTTCGAGCTGACGAGCCGCTGGACGTCGACGGCGTCGTAGTTCTCTCGGAGCGTGCTCACGGCGTCCCGCAGGTCCTCCATCGTCTGTGCGTGGAACGTCATCGAGAGGTCACCGTTCTCGGCCTGTACCTCGACGATCGGTGCGTTGAACTGCTCGACCATCTCGCAGGCGCAGTCGTCCCCGAAGTCACGCTGGAAGCGGTAGACGGACTTCTGGCCGTAGGAGAACACCGATTCGAGCCCGTCGATGTCCTCGAGATCGCCGTTCGCGTCGGTCGCGAACTCCTCGGTCACGCGGCCGGTGTCGGGTTCGACGCGCTTCGAGACGTTGTAACACGCCACGCCATCGTCCGACGCCTGGGCGACGGGACAACTGGTTGCATTGCCGATTCGGATCTGTGCTCTGATTCCTGCGCTCATAGTGGGGTACGTTTGGTTGGGGGAGGGTAGTCGGGTGCGATGCTCGATTTCGACGGGACTGAACTGGCCCGTCGCAGATATTTGGTACTCGTCGCTAAATCGACCTAAAGGACACTCCGTTTCTCACAGCCTGAAAAACCGTTTTAGATGGGCTAGAAGTGGCGATATCGGCACTTTAGAGACGTTTCGACTGAATTATTGTTGGATTTACAACCCCTCATATTGTGGACAGCGTGGACGGAGAGTCGTGATTGGCTGAGGTGGTAGGGGATGGGGTCGTTCGCGCCCGTCGAGGTGCTAATGGCCTCCGTTCATCCTTCTATCGGCGAATATCGCCGGTGTCGGGCGCTGTCGGTCGGAATCGTTTTCTATCGCAGACTCGTCGGACGGGATATGACTACGGGCATTCGAGCCGAACTGTCCCTCGACGCGAAGACGTCGTGTCCAGTCGCCCGGATCGCCGACGAAGCGGAGACCGCGACCCAGTCCATCTCGAAGACGACTGCGCCGGATACCGCGACCGTCACCGAGGAATTCGTCCTCGACGGGCCGGCCGACGTCGACGCCGAACCGGCCGTCGAAGAAGTCTTCTCCTACGGATCGGAGCGGGTCTACCGGTTCGAGCGATCGGTCGACCGACCGTGTCCATGCGAATCCGTCGAGGAGTACGGATCGCCGGTCCTCGACGTCGCCGCCGAGTCGGGGTCGCTCGAGATGGCCTTCCACGCGGACGATATGGATCATCTCCAGCAGGTGGTCACGTCGCTGCGTCGCCAGTACGACGAGGTGAACGTCAACCGCCTCCTCCGGTCACGGAACGGCGATACCGAGGCGGCCGACCTGGTCCTCGTCGACCGGAGCGAACTGACCGCCCGTCAGGAGGAGGTCCTGACCACGGCCCACCAACTCGGGTACTTCGAACATCCCAAAGGCGCGAATGCTGGCGACGTGGCTAACGCACTGGACATTACGACCTCGACGTTCACCGAGCACCTCGCCGCGGCCCAGTCGAAGCTCCTCTCGGCGATTCTGCAGTCCTAGAGGCGACTCCCTTTCTTTTGTGGGGCCGTCGTTTTACGGTATTGTGCCGAAGGTGGGAATATGGGTAGTTCAGCGGTGTTGCAGTTCGCCTGTCCCGACTGCGAGGAGACCATCTACCTCGACGACGGGATGCGAGAACTGCTCTGCGAATTCGGGTGTATCGTCTGTGGGGCTGGCGTCGACGAGCGGGACTTCGTCCTCGCGCCCGGCCCCGCGAACTCAGCGTAGCTGTTCACCGAGGATGCGGTCGGCGGCCTCGACGAACGCCGTCTCCGTTCCCCGTGGAACGGTCGCACCGGCGGCGACCGCGTGCCCCCCGCCATCGCCGCCGACCGTCCGCGAGGCCTGCTGCATGACCGCCGAGAGGTCGAGCCCCTTCCGGAGTAGCCCCGCATTCCCCCGAGCGGAGACCTTCGTCTCTCCGTCCTCCGCGTTGGCGAAGGCGATCATCGGAACCGACCGGTCGACCCCGTCCGCGCCGAAGGCCATGCCGGCGATGATGCCGACGATGGTCTCTCTGATCTCGTCTTCGGCGTGGAACCACTGACAGTTGTCCTCCCGGGTCACCCCGTGGTCGGCCACCCACTCGATACCCTGCGAGAGGTTCCGGCGATGGGTGCGTAACAACCGCTCCGCCTCGCCGAAGGCCGCCCCTCGTTCGCCGAGGCAGACGGCCAGGCCCACGTCGGCGCGATCGTAGCGGGCGGTCGCGTTGAGCAGCGTGGAGAACTCCGAGGCGTCCCTGAGGACCGTCCCGGGCGTCTCACGGGGCAGCGTGTAACTGGTGCCGATCAGGTCGTCGATCCGCGCCGCCGGAACGCCGTTTCGCACCGCGCGTCTGACCAGTGCGGAGACCACGGTCTGGCGTTCGTCGTGGGTCAGATCGGCCCACGCCCGCCAGTCGCCGTCGGCCTGGAGGTCCAGGTCGAGGCCGTCCAGGAACCGAACGGCACCGGCCTGGTCGTTCGTGATACCGGGAATTCGCACGTCGTTCGCGTACTCGAGGAGCTTCGGGAGTGGGCGGGTCTGGGTGCCGTACATCGCCAGGTCCTTCGCGGTATCCAGCACGCCGGCGGCGACCCCTTCGTCGACGATACGCGCGTTCGCGCCGACGAGTTCGCCGTCGACCGTCTGCATGTCGCCGACGGCGCCGACCACGGCCAGCGCGGCGAGGTCGCGGTTCCCCTCGGTCGCGTGGTCCTCGGGGTCGCGGTCGCAGTCCGCGAGCGCCCTCGCGAGCACGTACGCCGCCCCCGCGCCGGAGAGTTCGCTGCCGCCGTCGATGCCCTCCAGCAGCGGGTTGACGTGGAACTCGGTGTCGGCGTCGGCCGGCTGGTGGTGGTCGGCCACGACCGGCGTGAAGCCGGCCCGGTCGGCGTACTCGACGATGACGTCGAGTTGGCCACTCCCGAAGTCGGTGAACAGGACGGTCTCGTAGTCGCTCGCGGCGATGGCCGCAATGGCCTCCTCGTCGAGTTGCTTCTCGAAGGTCGTCGCGACCGGGATACCTGCCCGTTCGAGCGCCGTCGTCGCGATGGCGGCGCTGGTGAGGCCGTCGGCGTCGATGTGGGCGGCCAACAGTACCGACTCGGCTTCGCGGAGCCGTCTGGCGGCGGCCTCGGCGCGGGCGGCCAGGGCGGGAACCGGTGCGTCCATCGAACCGGGATAGGACCGGTCTCCGGTTTAACCCTCCGGGTCACCACCGGCTGGGTCGCTGTCCGACCCGCCGTGGAGGAACCGCTCTGTCGCGGCGCGACACTCCTCGTCGGCCCGAACCTGCGCGAAGCCACCCCTCACGCGCTCTCGTTCCCCGGCCGCCTGTGCCCGGGCGGCGACCACCCGTTTGGTCGTCCGGATGGACGCCGCGGGCGTGGACGCCATCGCCGCGACCAGTTCGTCGACGGTCGATTCGAGCTCGTCCCGCGCCACCACCCGGTTGAGCAGCCCCCAGTCGGCGGCCCGCTCGGCGCCGATGGGCTGGGCGGTCAACGCGAGCTCCATGAACCGCTTCTTCCCGACGGTCTCGGCCACGCGCTCGGCCGCGTAGGGCGGATACGCCCCGATGCTCGCCTCCGGGAGGGCGAAGGTGGCGTCCGGTGTCGCCACGGCCAGGTCGGCCGCGGCGACGAGTTCGCAGCCACCGCCGTAGGCCAGACCGTTCACGGCGGCCACGACCGGCACGTCGAGCGTCTCGATGCCGAAGAGGACGTCGCCGAGGACCGCCACCAGTTCGTCCAGGTCGTCGAGCGTCTCGGCGCGCTCGATGACGGCGATGTCGTCGCCGGCGCTGAAGACGTCCTCGACGCCCGTCAGCACGGCCACGCTCGCCTCGGCTTCGGCGCGTTCGAGCGCTTCGCGCAGGTCCCGCCAGCCGTCGAGGTGGAGCGCGTTCTTCTTCGCGGGTCGGTCGAGGGTGATCCAGGCGGCCGCGTCGTGCTGGTCGTACGATATCATACCTCACGCAGGTGGGCCCGCGAGAAGAAGGTTCGGCCGGCAGACGGGCTGGCTCACTCGAGCCGGTCGACGACCGCCCGCGCGAGCGCGTCGAAGGTCGCGTCGTCGGGGACGACGTCCACGTCGAACCCCGCCGCTTCGGCCGTCTCGCGGGTCGGGGGGCCGATGCAACCGACCGTGACGCTCGCCATCGCAGCGGGGAGTTCCGCCGCGACGCCACGCTCCTCGGCGGCCTCGACGAAGTGCTCGACGGTGAGCGAGGAGGTGAACAACGCGGCGTCGAGGTCCCCGCCGACCGCGCGTTCGACCGAGATGCCGGCCGCTGGCGGTCTGACGAGCCGGTAGAGGATGGTCTCGTGCAGGTAGGCGCCTGCACGTTCGAGGCCGTCCAGGAGCACCTGGCTGCCGTGGTCGCTCCGGGCGACCTCGACACGAGCACCATCGACGCGGTCGGCCATCGCCTCGACCAGCCCCGCCGACGTGTACTCCTCCGGGACGACGTCGACCGGGAAGCCCGCGTCCCTGGCCGCGTCGGCGGTCTTCGGCCCGATGGCGACCAGCTCCTGGTCGGCCGGCGACCACCCCGCTTTTGCGGCGAGTTCGACGCCGGTCGTGCTCGTGAGAACGACGTACTCGGCGTCGGTCCGGGGAACGGCTCCGGTCGCTTCGACGGCGAGCATCGGGTCCGAGACGGCCTCGACGTCGAGCGATTCGAGCAGGTCGACGGCCGCCTCGATGCGTTCGTCGTTCGGGCGGAAGACGGCGACCGAGTGGCTCATTCCCGGGCCGCCTCCTCGATGAGCTCGCTCGCCCCGCGGTCCGCCAGGTCCGCGGCGAACGCACGGGCCGCTTCGGCGTAGTTTTCGATGTCGAGGTCGCGCATTTCCCCGATCTCCCGCTGGCCGTCCTGGCTCAGCACCTGCACGCGGGTCTCCACGGCGTCTCCCTTGATGTGGGCGTGGATGCCGACCGGCGCGACACAGCCACCGCCCAGTTCCTCGAGGATGATCCGTTCCGTGGTGACCGCAACGCGCGAGTGCGGGTGATCGAGCAGGTCGAACAGTCGGTCGGCGATGGCGCTGTCGGCGCGGGCGGTGATGGCGAGTGCGCCCTGGCCAGCAGAGGGGACGTGTGTGCGTCGGGGCAGGTCGACCATCGATAGCTCACCGGCGAGGCCACTGCGCTCCAGTCCCGCACGCGCGAGGACGATGGCGTCGTACTCGGTCTCCACGGTCCGCTCCATCGCCTGGCGTTCCAGCTCGCTCAGGTCGTCGAACCACTCCTCGACGGTGCGCTCGAAGGTCGGCCCGTCGTAGTTGACCTCCTCGTCGTCGGTGCGCTTCCGGTCGCGCGCCTTGGCGCTCTGATCGGCCTTCTGGGCCTCGAGCCGCCGTTCGTGCTCGGCCTGGAGCCGTGTGGCGAGGAGCTTCTGTACCCGCGTGTCGACGTTGCCCCGAAGCGGTTCCACGTCGAGGTCCGGCCGACGGGCGAGGATCTGTGCTTTCCTGCGGAGACTGGAGGTCCCGACGGTCGCACCACGGGGGAGCGCCGTGAGCCGGTCCCCGTCGGGCGTCACGACGACGTCGAGGGGGGTGGCCCGTCGCGGAACCGCCGCGACGACGAGGCCCGCGGGCTGTTCCGTCGGGAGGTCCTTCATCGAGTGTACGGCCACGTCGACCTCGCCGTCGAGGACCCGTTCGTCGAGGGCGCGGACGAACGCTCCCGTCTTGCCCAGGTCCTGGATGAGGGCGTCGTCGATCCGGTCACCCGTCGTCTCCACTTCGACCAGCGTCGCCTCGAACCGGTGGTCCTCGAGGCGCTCTGCGATGGTCCGGCTCTGTCGCAGCGCCAGGTCGGACCCTCTCGTGGCGACCGCGATGGGCTCGCGCGTGCTCATGGCCGCTCCTCGGGCCCGGACTGCAAAATCCCTGTCGTCACGTCGGGCCGTCTGTCAGCGGCCGATATTGTACAGCTGTCGTCGAGCCGTACAGCAGTTGACGTCCCCAACGATGGTGGTTCTGTTTATATAATGGTGGAGAAGAAACCTCGAAGTAATCGAATTCGGCGGGGTAGCGCTCGGGCAGACACCAACGCGGGCCAGACGGCACATGAACACTACCTACAAGACTCTACGGCAGCGTGAATCGCCGGAATCCGAACGCGAAACGGACGAAACCGCTCGCCAGTGTCCCGAGTGTTCCGGGACGCTCACCCACGACGAGGAGCGAGGCGAGACGGTGTGTGCGGACTGTGGACTCGTCGTCGAGGAGGGACACATCGACCCCGGCCCCGAGTGGCGGGCCTACGACGCCCAGGAACGCGAACAGAAACGTCGTGTCGGCCCACCGACGACCAAGTTGATGCACGACGAGGGGCTATCGACGACTATCGACTGGCGGGACACCGACACCAACGGGCGGGTCCTCTCCTCGCGGAAACGAAAACAGATGCACCGGCTCCGCCACCTCGACAACACCTCCAAGGCCAATCCCAGCAAGGCGCGCACCCTCCAGCCGGCGCTCAAGGAGATCTCCCGGATGGGATCGGCACTGGGCCTTCCCGGACACGTCAGAGAGACGGCCAGCGTCATCTTCCGGCGGGCACTCGACGAGGACCTGGTGCGGGGCCGCTCCATCGAGGGCGTCTCGACCGCGGCCCTCTATGCGGCCGCCCGACAGGCGAACGTCCCACGCACCACCGACGAGATGGAACGGGTCTGTCGCGTCGGCGTCAAGGAGTTCCAGCGGACCTACCGCTACCTGAACCGCGAACTGGGCCTGGAGATCCGTCCGGTCGACCCCGGGACCTACATCGACCGGTTCATCTCCGACCTGGGGCTCTCGACGGAGGTCGAGCGCTGTGCCCGGACGCTGCTCGAGGCGGCGAAGGAGGACGGCCTCCACAGCGGAAAGAAGCCCACCAGCCTCGTGGCGGCGGCCATCTACGCCGCCGGCGTCCTCACCAACGAGAAGGTGACCCAGGAGGAAGTCAGCGAGGTGACCGACGTCACCAAGGTGACCATCCGGAAACGCTATCCGGAACTCGTCGAGGCCGTGGACATGGAACAGGCGCCCTGCGCCGCCGTGTAGTCGCCATCTATCGGACTGGTTTCCTGGTGTAGCGAATCGTCTCGTTCAGGACGGACTGCTGTCCTTCGAGAGCCCGGTCGTAGCGGGTACGCGCTCGTTCGCGAGTCGTGGGCGGGCGTCGAATCCCGACGAAAAATCGACGACACCGGTGGACTGGAGGGGTCGAGACGGGAGCGGCCGATGGCAGGCGGGCCTTACACCGCCTCGCTCCCCCGCTTGTCGGTCCGGATCTGGATCGCGTCCTCGACCGGGAGGACGAATATCTTCCCGTCGCCGGGTTCGCCGGTGTGGGCGGCCTCGCGGATGGCCTCGACCACGTCGTCGACCGGGACGTCCGCGACGACGGTCTCGATTTTGGTCTTCTGGTGGAGGTCCACGACGTACTCCTCGCCACGCCACTGCCCGGTGGTCGCGGGTTGGCTCCCCCGGCCGCTGACCTGCGTGACGGTGAGACTCGGCGCGCCGACCTCCTGGAGGGAGGCCTTGACTGCGCCGAGGCGGTCGGGACGGATGATGGCGGTCACCATCGAGACGCCGCCGTCGTCCTCGGGGTCGACGCCGCCGTCCGGGCGGAGCACGTCCCCGCCGTCGGTCTGGACCACCCGACCGTCGCCGCGACCGAATTCGGGGTAGGTGTCGACGCCGTGTTCGGCCATGTCGAGGCCCGCCCGCTCGTGGTTGGGCGAGACGCGGGCCTGGCCGAGGAGGCGGAAGACGCCGAAGACGAACGCCGTCGCCAGGACGGTCCACCCGGCGATGATCACCACGCCGGCGACCTGGCCGAAGACGGTGGCCCCGGTGCCGGGCACCGCGACGAACGGCAGGGCGAGCACGCCGAGCACCCCGGCCGAACCGTGGACGGGGAAGACGGCGACCACGTCGTCGATGCGCAGGCGCTTCTCGACGAACTCGAAGACGAGGGGCATCTGCCCGCCGGCCAGCAGCCCGACGGCCACGGCGCCGGGCCAGGTGACCGCGTCGGCGATGCCGGTCACGCCGACCAGGCCCGCCAGCAGGCCGTTCGCGACGGCCAGGGTGTCGACCTTCCCGGTCCGGATGAGGGTCACCGTCCCCGCACCGACCGCGCCGGTGGCCATACCGAGCGTCGTCGCCAGTGCCACCCGACCGACGGTCGCGAACGACCCGAGCGCGATGGTCTCGCCCTCCGCTGCAAAGACCGTGGCGGCGGTGCCGACGTTGAAGCCGTACCACCCGAACGCCAGGATGAGAGTTCCCAGGACGGCGAACGTGATGGAGTGGCCCGGGATGACGTTCGCGGTCCCATCGTCGTTGAACCGGTCCATCCGTGGCCCGACGACCGCCGCGGCGGTCAGGCCGGCGATGCCGCCCATCCCGTGGACGATCATGCCGCCCGCGAAGTCGTGGAAGCCGAGCTGGGCGAGGAGACCGCCCGACCAGGTCAAGCCGACCACGACCGGGTAGATGACTGCGGCGAGCACGACGGTGTAGGCCACGTAGGCGCGCAGACGAGTCCGACCGGCCACGGCTCCCGAGACGATGGTGGCGGCGGTCATCGCGAAGACCGCACCGAACAGCCAGCTAACCCAGGCGTTCGCGCCGTCGGGGGACAGGACGCTCGTGAACGCCCCGAGGACGTCGTAGCTGGCGGGACCGGTGAGGCCGCCCACGATGGTCGAGACGGCCGCCCCGACCCCGAAGAACACGAGGACGCCGACGCTCCACGTGAGCAGGTTCTTGGTCAACTGGTTGGCGACGTTCTTCGCGCGCACCTGGCCCGCCTCGAGCATCGCGAACCCGGCGTGCATGAAGAAGATGAGGAAGGTCACCACCAGCACCCAGAGCAGGTTGATTCCCTCGGCGAGCGTCGCGGCGTCGACCATCAGGCGCCCTCCGATCTAACTGGACGTTTGTCGTTCAATTCTCCGAACACCACTGCATTCGTTTCGAACATCTACGGAAGACGGGACAGTCCTGTCGTATATAATGGTTTGCTTGAAGATGTCGTATTTATCGACGTGATTGTATTCGGCCGTCCATTTTATTATGTGATATTATTACTACTAGGCCGTTCATCGCACGATTTTCCGGCAACTGTCCACGCGGAATCAGACGAACGTCTACCGGGTTTCGGGCGATATCGGCGCGATTTTCGGGCGCGCGGTCAGGCTGAACGGGGGTCGGCGACCCCGACGTATCGGACGAGCACGACGAGTATCGGGATCATGAGGAGGCCACCGACAACGAAGGGCGCCCAGAAAGCGACGGTGGTGTAGAGGAGACCGGCGAGGACCGGACCGGCGGCCCGGGCGATGCTCCCTGCCGACTGGGTCAGGCCGAATGCCCCGCCCTGTTCGTCTTCGGCGGCGCTCCGCGAGACCAGCGTGTTGAGCGAGACGTTGGCGAAGCCGTTGCCGACGGAGAGCCCCGTCAACACGACCAGCAACGTCAGGAGCGCTCCCGAGATCGTCGGCCCGACGGCCCCGAGGGGACTGATCTCGGGCACGAGCCTCCCGATCACTCCGCTGAAGGGCAACAGCGTGAGCGTGACCAGTTCGATCCCCACCCCGACGATGGCGAGCGTTCGCTCGCCGAACCGGCCGGCCAACCGGCCGACGAGACCGCCCTGGACCACCGCGATGACGACGCCCAGGTACGCGAGGATGTACCCGTTCATCGACGGGCCGTACCCGAAGACGTCCCGCGTGAAGAGCACGAACATGCTCTCCATGGCCGAGAACGCAAAGGAGAAGAGGAAGAAGGCGACGACGAGGCCGCGAAGCGACGGGTTCTCGAGCGCACCCACCAGTCGGTTCATCCGGGACCGATCGGTGGCGGGACCTCCGCCCCTGTTCGTCTCGGGGAGGACGACCGCCGCCGCGAGCAGGTTGAGGAGGCTGATGGCCGCGGCGACGAAACTCGGGAGCGTGAACTGGGTGATGGGGACGATCGCCGGAACCATCCCTCTGACCGTGGCGACCGTCGCGTCCGCGGAGAACACGCCCCCGAGCGCCGGGCCGAACACGAACCCGAGGCCGAAGGCCGCACCGACGAGTCCGAGCCCTTTCGCCCGGTCTTCGGGTGGCATCACGTCGGCCACGTACGCGTGAGCGGTGGCGATGTTCCCGCCCATCGCGCCCGCGAGCAGTCGTGCGGCGAACAGGACGACCAACCCCTGGGCGAGGCCGAACAGCGTCCAGGCGACGACGCTTCCGAACAGCGAGAGCAAGAGGATGGGTCGGCGCCCTCGCGCGTCGGAGAGGCGTCCCAGGATCGGCGCGAAGAGGAACTGGGTCATCGAGTAGGCCGCGATCAACACTCCCACGACGAACTCGGAGGCCCCGAAGGCTTCCGCGTACAGCGGGACGATGGGGATGAGGATCCCGAAACCCAGTAGATCGACGAAGACGATGGCGAACACGACGGCGAGCGCGCGCCGGCGGTTCTCGACCGGCGGGCCACTCCAGCCGTCCGTGACCTCGTCGGGCATCTACCGACCGTATTCGAGTCGTGGATTTAACCCTTCGTCAATCGGCCGTCGTCGACCGCGGCCGCCCGGCACAACGGCTACGAACCGTCGGACCGAAGGGGGTGATATGCCGACATTTCAGCGCACGACGGTCGTCGACGCCCCACTCGAGGCGGTCTGGGCGTTCCACTCCACCATCGACGGGCTTCGTGCTCTGACCCCGCCGTCGTCGGGGCTCGAGATCGATTCGATCGTGGGGCCGGACGGTACCCGGAACCCGGAGACGCTGACCGTCGGAACGACCATCGAGATGCGCGTCCGTCCGCTGGGCGTGCTGCCGGGGCCCGGCTGGACCTCCGAGATAACGCTCCGAGAGCGAGATGACGACCGCGCCGTCTTCCGCGATACGATGGACGGCGGCCCGTTCGAGACCTGGGAGCACACCCACCGCTTCGTGTCGGTCGATGAGCAGACGCTGATATACGACGATCTCGAGTTCGCGCTCGCCCCGTCGCTGGCGCTGTTCACGCCGTTCGTCTACCTCGGACTTGCGGGACTGTTCACCTACCGTCACGCCCGGACGCGGTCGATTCTGGCCGGTTGAACACGAGTGGGGACACCGTGGGTGGGGACGTCATCGTTCGCTCGAGTGCTGGGTCCTGAACGCGCAGCCGGCCCGCCGAGGGCCCGTGTCAATCGCTCCGCTCAGTCCACGTCGCCCGGGGCGTCGGGCGGCACCACCACGACCGGCACCGTCGCGCCGCGGATGACGCGCTCGGCGGTGCTGCCGGGATTTCGCAGTCGATCGAACCCCGATCGCCCACAGGTTCCCATCACGATGTACTCGACGTCGGACTGTTCGGCGACGGTCAGGATCTCCTCGCTGGGAACGCCACGGCGGAGACTCCGTTCGACCGGGATACCACGCGAGCGGGCGATCTCCGCGGCCTCGTCGAGGGCGCGTTCGCCCTCCGCTTCCTGCCGTTCGACGACCACGTCCCACTCGCTAATCGTGCCGTAGGTCTGGTCGACGACGTAGAGCACCTCCACGTCGGAGCCGAATTTCTCCGCGATGGCGATCGCTCGCCGGGTCGCGTCGAGTGCGCACTCGCCACCGTCCGTCGGAACGAGGATGGGTTCTGACACGGATGGTCACCTACGTGGACCATTGCGGGGAGCCGTTATAATATTATTTGAAACAGTTGCTCCGATATCGGCCGTCCCACGAGCGGGTGCGAGGCGAGCGGCCCGACCGAAGCCCTGTACCGAACCGTCACCCGACGTCGGCCAGGCCGTCCAGGGTCTCCCTTCCCACCTCGGTCAGGTGGTAGGTGACGTAGTTCCCCTCCCGATCCGTCGAGACGAGACCGGCGTCGCGGAGCTGTTTGAGGTGATAGGAGAGCTTGGAGTACTCCACGTCGAAGATCTCGACCAGATCACAGACGCAGAGTTCGGTCGTATCGAGGAGTCGCAGGATCTGCATCCGCCGTTCGTCGGCCAGGGCTTTACAGACCGTGACCCGCTCGTCGACGTCCGTCTCGACGGCGGACTGCAGTCGCGCCATCGTCTCGGCGTCGACGCGGAACCGGTCGGGTTCCTGGGACATAGCCGTAGATAGGCGGTCGAGGGTTATGAGTCCCGCCACTCAGGCCGAGGCGAGCAACTCCTCGATCCGGTCGACGGAGGGAACCTCGCCCTCCACGACGATCTCGCCGTCGACCGCGATCGCGGGCGTGTGCATGACCCCGCGGTCGATGATCTCCATGTCGTCTTCGACCTTCGAGACCGCGTCGGGCCCGATATCGAGGGATTCGATGGCTTTCGTGACGTTCCGTTCGAGTTTCTGGCACCGGGGGCAGCCCGGGCCGAGGATTTCTACGTTCATGGGTGGTGTTGAGTGGGTGGTGTTCGAGGAGTGCGGTTGCTCACGCGATCGCCCCCCAGGCCAGGCCGGCCAGCGTCGCGCCGACGACGACCAGGCCGAGGTAGCCGATCGTCCGTTTCGCGCCGATCGTCTTCCAGATGACCAGCATGTTCGGCAGGGAGACCGACGGCCCCGCTAGCAACAGGGCGAGTGCCGGCCCCTCTGCCATCAGTCCCGACGTGTACCCGAACAGCGACCCGATGATGGGCACCTCGAGCAACGTCGGCATGTAGAGGATGCCGCCGACGACCGAGCCGAGGCCGGTCGAGAGGAGCGTCGTCGTCCCGAAGACGTCCCGCGTCAGGAGTCCGGGCGCGACCTGGTGGGCAGCGAAGGTCTGCCCGCCCGCGGTTACCGTCTCGAGGGGATGCAGCCCCTGCGCGATCGCCGCGACGGCCCCGATGACTCCGATGACGAAGGTCCCGACGAGCAACAGGGGGAAGATGATCCTGACGAAAAACCAGGTCTCCTGGAGCCACTCGGTGATCTCGGGCCGGGAGAACTGCGTCCACAGCACGTACCCCAGCACGGCGAACAGCGGCGTCAGCCCGGCGATCTTCGTCGGCAGACCGAGCTGGCCCGAAGCGGCGACCAGCAGGATGGCAACCATGCTCGCGAAGAAGGCGGCCGTCGCCCAGTGGGGGCGATTCGGCTCGGTGACGACGCCACCGTCGGTCATCGCCGTCGCGCTGGTCTCCTCCTCGGCGGTCCTGCCGCCGAACAGTACCGCCATCGTGAGCCCGATGACGACCGCCATCCCGACCGCGAAGACCGCCCGGGCCGCGCCGAGCGGGAGGCCCAGGACCCGCGCGGTGAACACGATCGCGAGGACGTTGATGGCGGGACCGGAGAACAGGAAGGCGGTCGCCGGCCCGATGCCCGCGCCCTTCTTGTACAGGCCCGCGAACATCGGGAGGATCGTACAGCTACACACCGCCAGCGCGATGCCGGAGACCGAGGCCAGCCCGTAGGCGTGGGTCCGTTTCGCCTCCGGCCCCATGTACTGCAGGACGATCCGATCGGAGAGCACCGCCGAGATGCCGCCGGCGATGAAAAACGCGGGCACGAGGCAGGTGAGCACGTGCAGGGTCAGATACGAGAGCGTCTCGTCGAATCCGGCCCGCAGGACCGCTCCGAGGAGTTCGAGCGTGGCTGCCATTCCAAATAAAGTTTGAATCACTGGGGCCATAACGCTATTGGTTTCAATAATAGTTTGAACCGCCTCGCGAACTTCCTGGCTATTTCAAATAAATCTGCACCAGGATTCCCGGAATGTGGTAACGTACTTACTACTTTTCATTATGCCATAATTTACATTTCACTATGGAGGGCCGCGGCGCAGCCGACGAGCGTGACCGCCTGGCTACGAACGGCGACCGCCACGTCCGGGCGTCAGCCCGGTCGCTGGTCGCGGTCTTCCGTATCAGCACCAGCAGTCACTGTCCGGCGGCGGCACTCGACGGAATGGTGACGGTCCGCGACGTGACCACTAACGATGGCGAGTGTGCCGTCGAAATCGATGCGGAGGCGGTGGACGCAACGTGTGAGGATATCGTCTCGTCGGGCGGGGTCTGTGAGTGTTCGTCCGAGAGCGAGCGCCAGACTGGAAATGGCCGCATGCGGTTGACCACGACGCGGGCAGAGGAATGCCTCTGTGCGATCTTCACGGAGCACGACTGTACGCCGACCATCTCCGAGATGGGTCACGGGGATCTGCTGGTCGAGACGACGCTCCCGGATCGGGAGGCCATCTCCCCACTCGTCGCGGACCTGCGCTCGGTCGCCGGGTCGGTCCGGATCAAACAGCTCAAAGACGTCTCGCCGTCGAGCGGGGCGGGCGGGGACTGGACGGCCGTCGACCGCGGTCGACTGACCGACGCCCAGCGGGCGTTCCTCTCCACCGCCATCGAGCTGGGCTACTTCGAGGATCCACGCGGCATCACGGCCACCGAGCTCGCCGACCACTTCGACATCACGCCGTCGGCGGTCTCCCGACGACTCCGACGCATCCAGGCGAAGATCTTCGGCCAGATCGACGGCTAGGGGCCGGGTCGGATTTAAACCCGTTCGAATGTTGACGTCGTTCCTTTTCGGTTCTCTCCGTGAATCATCGACCAACCTGGTTACTCCATCATGAACACGGCTGTCACCATTCCCGGGCCGTTTCCACGGTCGGGCCCGCCTCGGCAACGAGACCAGGGGGTCGGTCCCCGGACCACGTCCAGTCGATTGCCCGCTGGCACGCACGAGGGGATCGGCGCATGAGCGACGGATGTGGGTGTTCCGGCGACGAGATGACCTATCGGTTCGTCTGCCCTGATTGTGGAACGTCACCGATGGTCGACGCGGCGATACGCCGTGACATCCTCGAGTGCGGTTGCTATCTCTGTGGGAGGCCGGCCGAAACGAGGGATTTCGTCACGATATCAGTCGCCTGAAGTCCTGTACCGACGCGTCTGGGGACCGAGTGTGGTGGTCCAGATTTTCAGTCGGTACCGATACACCATCGACGTATCGGCGCCGGATGGTTTCCCGGCCGACGCCCGTCATCGAACTCTGCCGAAACACCGGTACAGGCCACGCAATCACCGAGCCCATCTCCCCGTTGCCTGCCAGCGTGGTCGGCGATCATTCCGCCCATCGACGCCGTTCCGTGGACGATTTCCGGTGGTGGCCGCCGCCGATCGGATCGACCCTACTTAAACCCGTTCGCATATTGACTTGCTCGCTTACCCGCTGTCCGTCCCCAGTTTCGGATACAACGGGGTAATCAACCGTGTATCACGACGGCGCGCCACACGCCACCGACGTTCGCGGGTCACCGGGCTCGGCCGGCTCGATCCGCTTCGAGGAACCGTTCGACGCCGAACGCGCTCGGCGCTCGAGAGCGGCCGGACCGCTTCGGTCACGCGGCACTATCGCGGTCGGAGGATTCGAACTATGAGTGGATCGACACAACAGTCGGCCGGCGCCTTCGGAGCCGGCGGCAGGCTCTACGGGTGGCTGGCGGTCGTCGCCGTCGCCTTCATCGTCGGCCTGTACGGCGTCGTCCGACTCCTGACGGAGGGTGCGGTCGTCCTCGGTATCACCGAACAGGTACCGTGGGGGATCCTGATATCGACGTACGAATTCTTCCTGTTGATGAGCGCTGGCGTCATGATCGGCGTCGTCGCGGTGGCGCTCGTCTTCGGAGTCGAACGCTTCGAACTCGTCGTCGCGCGCGGCGTCCTGCTGGCGTTCGCGACGCTCGCGGCTGGCCTGACGACGATCCTGGTGAGTCTCGGTCGCCCGGAGCGACCGATCGTCCAGGCCGTGATCAATGCCAACCCGTCCTCGGCGATCTGGTGGGTCGTCGTGTTGGCGGGAGCGTTCGGCGTCGTCCTGCTCGCCTTGCTCGTCCTCGTGGACCGTGACGGTACGACGTCAACGGGGACGATGCAGGCGATCGCGGTGCTCGGGCTCCTCCTCGGTATCGGGGTCGCCGTCGCCGCGGGCATGATTTTCGGGACTGCGGGGGCACGGCCCTACTACGGCGGCGCCCTCGCACCCGTCTACTTCATCGTGACCGGGCTGCTGGCGGGGGTCGCCGCGCTCGCCCTGGTCGTGGGCGTCGAACAGGTAACGTCCGCGGAGGGACTCGACGACGATCTGCGGGCCTTGCAGACGGAGAGCGTGGGCCGGATTCTGGCCGTGCTCCTCGGAGCGACCCTCGTGATCGCCCTCGTCAAGGCCCTCTACGGATTGACCGCGACGAAGGACGCGACGGCACTGGCCTACCAGGAGATGCTGCTCGGTTCGTTCGCACCGATCTACTGGGGTCTCGGCATCCTCGTCGGTCTGGTCGTCCCGCTGGTCCTGGTCGCCACTCCGCGGTTCAGATCGGTATCGGGGGTCACCTGGGCCGCCGTGCTGGCGCTGGTCGGCCTGTTCGTGACCAGATACGAGTTCGTGGTCGGCGGACAGGTCGCGGCGCTCACACCGAAGAGCGGATACGAGTACCCGATCGCCGGGTACGCACCGTCGGGCATCGAACTCGCCGTCGTGTTGTTCGCGTTCGCGCTGTGCGCGCTCGTGTACACCGTCGGCAGCATGTGGCTACAGCCGACCGAGATACCGGACCGTGAACGTATGAGATCACTAACAGAGTCCATGGCGGAGACGGGAGGCGACGATGACTGAAGACGTCCAGTCGCTCGACCCGGAGATGCGCGAGGAAATCGAGGGCTTGCAGCTGGACCCGGCCGGCAACGACGGCGTCGAGCTGGGGATGGTCATCGACTTACACCAGTGTGTGGGCTGTGGCGGCTGTAACATCGCCTGCAAGCAGGAGAACAACCTGCAGGAAGGCGTCGCCTTCTCCAGCAACATCATCGAGACCAAGGGGCAGTTTCCCGACGTCGCCCACCAGTACACCCCGACCCTGTGTAACCAGTGCCAGGACGCCCCCTGTGCGGAGGGCTGTCCGACCTCGGCGCTGTACAAGGGCGAGGGCGGCATCGTGATGCACGACCCCGAACAGTGTATCGGCTGCAAGTACTGCAAGATCAACTGTCCGTACGAGGAGATCCATTTCAACAAGGAGAAACCGCACAAACGGTGGGACTCCGAGGAGGCGACGGTCGAGGGGATGACGGCCTCACCGAAGGAACTCGCCGAGGAGACGACCGGCGAGGCGACGCCGTACTACAATCCGAACCGGGAGACAGCAGAGCACGAACATCCGACCCGATACAAGGGAGTCGTCGAGAAGTGCACGTTCTGTGTCCACCGGGTAAAACAGGGCGAACTCCCCGCCTGCGTCGAAGCGTGTCCGGCTGACGCACGGGTCTTCGGCGACCTGAACGATCCGGACAGCAAGGTCAACGAGATCCTCGGCAAACACCAGCCCGAGGTCCGCAAGGAGAAGGAGGGCACCCATCCGAAAGTGATGTACGTCAGATCGTACAACGGCGGCAGCTACGAGACCGGCAAGGGCGAGCCGGGACTGGGGGACTGATACCATGAGCAAACACGACACCTCGAACGACGGCGAATCGGACGACAGTGGTCTCTCGATCGGACGCAGGGGCTTCATGAAGACGACGGCGGCTGGCGTCGCCGCGGCCGGGCTGGGCGGTGGCCTGAACTCCCTGGTCCAGGCCCAGGACGCCCGGACGGATCTGGTCGAGCACACCGGCGAGTGGCGCGCCTCGGCCTGTGGCGGCTGTACCTCCTGGTGTGCATCGAACGTGCTGGTCAACGACCGAACCGGCCATGCCATCGACACTCGGGGCAACCCCCACTCGAAGGTCCACGGGTCCAACGACTGTCCGCGGATGGACCTGACCATCCAGCAGATGTACGATCCGGACCGCATCAAACAGCCGATGCGGCGGACGAATCCGAACAAAGGCCCCGACGAGGACCCCGAGTTCGAACCGATCTCCTGGGACGAGGCGATCTCGGAGATCGCGGACAAGATCATGGAACTCCGGGAGAACGGCGAGACCCACAAGTACATGCTCGCCCGGGGTCGGTACACCTACCTCCGGCCGATCATCTACAGCGACATGACGAAGATCATCGGGTCCCCGAACAACATCTCCCACAGCGCCATCTGCGCCGAGGCGGAGAAGTTCGGCCCGATGTACACGGAGGGTGAGTGGTCCTACCGGCAGTACGATGTCACCGAAACCCGGTACGTCATCGCCTGGGGTGCCGACCCGATCGCGACCAACAGGCAGGTCTCCCACTACATCAACAAGTTCGGCGAGATGCTCGACCGGGCGGACTTGGCCGTCGTCGAGCCGCGACTGTCGGCATCAGCGACGAAGGCTGACGAATGGATGCCGGTCCAGCCTGGCCAGGACGGCGCCCTCGCGACGGCGATCGCTCATGTCCTCCTGACTGAGGGACTCTGGTACAAGGATTTCGTCGGCGACTTCGAGGACGGGGTCAACCGGTTCGAGGCCGGTGAAACGGTCGATCCGGAGACCTTCGACGAGTCGGAGAACGTCCACGGTCTCGTCAAGTGGTGGAACCTGGAGATCAAAGATCGAACGCCCGAGTGGGCCGAAGAACAGGCAAATGTCGATGCCGAACAGATCCGCCGCGTGGCGAGAAAATTCGGCGAGGCCGCACCGCATGCAATCTCGTGGGTCGGCGGTGGGCCGGTGATGCAGGTCCGGGGCGGCTACAACAGCATGGCGACCCACGTCCTCAACGGCCTCGTCGGGTCGGTGGGCAATCGCGGGGGGCCGTTCTACGCGCCGCCTGACGGCACCCAGAGTCTTCCGTCGCCCGACGACTTCATCGACGAAACGGCCCAGGAAGGCCTGGAATACGAGAAGATCGATCAGCGCGGCCGACTCGAGTTCCCGGCCCTCAAGAAGGGCAAGTCGGGCGGCGGCGTCGTGACGAACAACGCCGCGGACGGCATCCTCGACGAGGACCCCATGGAGATCGAGATGCTGGTTTCCTACTGGAACAACTTCGCGTTCTCGAACCCGGAACCCCAGCGCTGGGAGGAGGCCCTCTCGAAGATCCCCTTCCACGTGACGATCGAGACCCACGGCAGCGAGACGGCCTGGTTCGCGAACATCGTCCTGCCCGCTACCCACCACATGTACGAGCGGTGGGGGCAGTGGAAGAGCATGGGTAACGCCCGCATGACGGTCAACCTGCTCCAGCCGGTGCTCGCCGACGATCCGAACGACCCCGAGGACGTCGTCGAGAACGGCCGCCTCTGGGACGTGAAATCCGCCGAGACGGAGATTCCGTACATGATCGCCGACGAACTGGCAGATCGAGGGTTCACCAACCTCCTCGAGCACTACGAACAGTTCGTCGACCCCGAGACCGGACTCGCACCGAGCGACGAGTACGACGACCTGGAGTTGCGCGCGCAGGCGTTCGCCAGGAACGCGATAAAACACCGCATGCAGCCCATGTGGGACCCGGACCTCGAGACCCCACCCGGTGACGAGTTCACCAGCTGGGAGGACTTCCGCGAAGCGGGCGTCTGGAACTCGGCGAAGTGGGATTACCGCCACCGCTGGCCCGCCGAGGGCGGCGAATTCGGCACCGAGACCGGGAAGTTCGAGTTCTACGGCGAGACCCTCAAGAAGGCGCTCGAGGGACACGCCGAGAAACACGGAACGGACGTCGACACCGTCCTCGAGACCTGCAACTATCAGGCGCGGGGCGAGCAAGCCTTCATTCCACATTACGAGGAGCCCGCAATGGCAGGCGACGAGAACGAATTCCCCTTCGAACTCGTCGAACACAAATCACGGCTCAGTCGCGAGGGTCGCTCGGCCAACTGTACCTGGTTCCACGAGTTCAAGGACGTCGACCCCGGCGCCGTGAAAGGCGAGGACGTGGTCAAGATCAACCCGAAAGACGCCGACGACCTCGGCCTCGAGAACGGGGATCCGGTCACCATCTCGTCGCCGACCGGAGAGATCAAGGCCACGGTCAACCGGTGGGAGGGCGTCCGCCCGGGTACCGTCGTCAAGGAGTACGGTCAGGGTCACTGGGCCTACGGCAGCGTCGCCGCCGACGAGTACGGCGTGGAGCCTCGCGGTGGCAACCCCAACCGTCTCCACCCCGCCGACTTCGACCGGTTGAGTGGCTCGTCGGTGACCTACGGGGACGTCCGGGTGAACGTCGAGCGCCGGTAGTCGCCCCGAGCGCCGGTCCGAGTAGCGGGCGATCTGATATGCGTCACGACCGGTCGCCTGGGTGAACGTCGACGCGGCCGCGTCTCGGTCGACGGCCCGTTCGCGAGTATCGCTCACCGACCACCACCTCCCGACAGGTACAGGGACGACGACTGATATATTGTAACTAATGACACACTCCACCCCAATCGAGGACGCCCCCGGGCCGACTCGCCGAGCGGACACCTACGCACTCCTCTCGAACTGCTTTCACGAACCGGACGAGGACGTACTGGCGTTGCTCGCCGAGGCTGCGTCGGTAGACGTCGTGGTCGACGTCGACGCCCTCCAGGGAGTCGCCGAGGATCTCGAACGACTCCGCGTCGATCATTCGAAACTGTTCGTCGGACCGTTCGAGGTGCTCGCGCCGCCCTACGGGTCCACGTACCTCGACGGCGAAGAGCAGGTGATGACCGAATCGACGATCGACGTGAAAGAGCGGTACCGCAAAGAGGGGCTGGACATCGGTCTCGACGAGCCGCCGGACCACGTCAGCGCGGAACTCGAATTCGCGTCCGTGCTCGCTCGGGCCGAGGGTGCGGCGCTGTCGGCCAGCGAGCACGAGGTCGCCGCCGAATACGTCCACCGCCAGGCGGATTTCCTCACCACTCACCTCGGCGCGTGGCTCCCGGCGTTCACGGATCGGGTAGACGAGTACGCACAGACGGAGTTCTATCGTCGCCTCGCTGCGGAGTCGGCGTCCTTCGTGAACGAGGACGTCGATCGGGTCGTCGACCGCCGCGACCGGATCGCCGCCGGGGAGGACGTGGTGGCCGCCCTCTCTGAGAGCGAGTGAATTCACTGTCGCGCCGCCTCGCGGCGGCAGTCCCGACCCGACGACGCCCGTGGATCGAACCCGCTACGACAACTGCTCGGCCACCGTCTCGGCGAAGTAGGTGACGATCACGTCCGCGCCGGCCCGCTCGATGGAGACGAGCGACTCGAGGGCGACCGCCTCCAGGTCGAGCCAGCCCTTCTCGCTCGCCGCGTGGAGCATGGCGTACTCCCCGCTCACCTGATAGGCGGCGACGGGCAGGGTCGTGTGCTCGCGGACGTCGCGCACCACGTCGAGGTACGGCATGGCGGGTTTCACCATCAGTGCGTCC
>JBNJDE010000022.1:0-24080 GCA_051744605.1 Halobacteriota archaeon | reverse complement strand
GATCACCGATCCGGAGCTGTTGTTGCTCGACGAGCCCTACGCCGGCATCGACGAGAAGTCGATGCGAACCATCGCCGACTACGTCCGGGAACTCAACGAAGAGGGCGTGACCTTCATCGTGATCGAACACGGTCTCGAGGCCCTCGTCGAACTGGTCGAGCGGCTGGTGGTGCTCCACGACGGCGCCGTCATCGCCGACGGCGATCCCGAGGCGGTCATTCGGGACCCCCAGGTCGTCGAGGTGTACCTGGGCAGCCGGGAGTGAGCGGTCGACTCCCGGCAGTGGGACGCCGAGTCTGCTCGTGGCGTTCTTGACGCCATCGGTCCGTGTCCCGGTTCTTCGGTTGCCTGGTGGGTTCGGTGCAGGTCGCCTGGTCCGCCAGTTCCACCGCCGTCGGTTGATGGGAAGAATGCAGTAAGATGTATGCCCCCGTATTCCGAACCGAAACGTATGGCTGTACTCGAGGCGACGACGGGTGAGACCGTCCGTATCTCGCTCGACAAGCAACTCTGTAAAGGGTGTGAGATCTGCGTCTCGCAGTGTCCGACGGACGTCTTCGCGATGGCGGGCTCGCCACCGGAGCGATATCCGGTCGTCGAGGCCGTCGACGACTGCGTGGACTGTGGCATCTGCGAACTGATCTGTCCGGATTTCGCCCTGTCGGTGGAGGGCGTCGATGAGTGACGCCGCCACCCCCCTGGCGGCGACCGACGTGTTGCCCCCCGGCAATCGGTTCATGACCGGCGACGAGGCGATCGCCTACGGGGCGATCTACGCCGGCTGTCGGTTCTTCGCGGGCTATCCGATCACGCCGGCGAGCGAAGTCGCCGAGACGATGTCCGCGGAGCTCCCGAAGGTCGGCGGGCGGTACGTGCAGATGGAGGACGAACTGGGGTCGATCGCCGCGGTCGTCGGCGCCTCCTGGAGCGGCCGGAAGGCGATGACGGCGACCTCCGGCCCCGGGTTCTCGCTGATGCAGGAGAACCTGGGCTACGCCGTCATGACCGAGACGCCACTCGTGCTCGTGGACGTACAACGAAGTGGTCCCTCGACCGGGCAGGCCACCCTGCCGGCCCAGGGGGACGTCCAGCAGGCCAGGTGGGGCACGCACGGCGACCACCCGATCGTGGCGCTCACCCCTGCCTCCGTCCAGGAAGCATTCGACATGACGGTGCGGGCCTTCGACATCGCCGAGCGCTATCGCACGCCGGTCGTGTTGCTCGCCGACGGGATCATCGGCCACGCCCGCGAGAGTTTCACCGTCCCAGAGTCTGTGTCGACGGCGAGCCGGACGGTCGCCACCGCGGACGACGAGCGAGTGTTCGGCGACGAGGATGTCGCGCCGATGCCCCAGTTCGGCGAGGGATTGCGGGCACACGTGACCGGCTCCACCCACGAACCCGACGGCATGCGGGACGTCAACACCCAGGCGGTCCACGACGATCTGATCAGGGGGATCCACGAGAAGATCGAGCAAAACGCCGATGACATCGTCGAGGTCGACGCCTGGCACGCCGAGGACGCGGACACCGTGGTCGTCGCCTACGGGATCACGGCGCGGACGGCGGCCGGCGCCGTGGAACGACTGCGGGACGACGGTATGGACGTGGGACTGCTCACGCTGAAGACGCTCTGGCCGTTCCCCGAAGACCACGTCGAGGCCGCGGCGGCGGGGGCGACCGAGGTGTACGTCCCCGAGCTGAATCTGGGACAGATCACGCGGGAGGTCGAGCGCGTCACCGATCGGCCGGTGACCGGACTCGACCGGATCGGCGGGGACCCGTGGACGGTCGACGAACTCGTCGCCGAGATCGGGGGTGACCGCTGATGTCGACGTACGACCTCCTGGAGTACCTCCGGGAGGACCAGCTTCCACACACGATGTGTCCGGGGTGTGGCGGGGGGACGGTCCTGAACACGTTCGCCGCCACGATCGACCGGATGGGCATCGACCGGGACGACCTGTTGCTCGTCTCGGGGATCGGCTGTTCGGCCTGGATTCCCAGCCCCAACTTCGAGGCGGACACGCTGCATACGACCCACGGGCGGGCGATCGCGTTCGCGACGGGTGCCAAGGTTGGCAATCCGGCCCTCGAGACGGTCGTGATCTCGGGCGACGGCGATCTCGCCGGTATCGGCGGCAATCATCTCCTGCACGCCGCCCGCCGGAACGTCGACATCACGGTGATCCTGGTCAACAACTTCACGTACGGCATGACCGGGGGACAGGTGGCACCGACGACCCCCCACGAATCGATGACGACGACCTCCCCCTACGGGAATCCCGAGGACGCCATCGACATCGCCGCCGTCGCGGATTCGGCCGGCGCGTCCTTCGTCGCCCGGCAGGTCACCTCTCGACCGCAGCAACTCATCGGCACCATCACCCGCGCGATCGAGAACGACGGGTTCTCCCTCGTCGAGGTAATCTCGCAGTGTCCGACCGTCTACGGTCGGCGAAACGAGATGGCCAGCGCCCCCGAGATGCTGGACTGGATGGAATCGCAGGTGCAAGGCGGGGACCTCGAGGTGGGGCCGATCGCCCAGCGGGACCGAAGCGAGTTCGTCGCCGCGAGCGAGGCGGTCGAGCAACGGGCGATCCGCGAGCACGTCGCCGAAGATCGGTCTGCGCCGACGAAGACCGGCGACGATCTGCTGTTGCGGATCGCCGGCGAGGGGGGCCAGGGAACCGTCGTCGCCGGGACGATCATCGGCGAGGCCGCCGCGATCAACGGTCGCAACGTCTTCAAGACCGAGGAGTACGGCTCCCGCGCCCGGGGCGGCGTCGCCAGTTCCGACCTCATCATCTCCGATACCCGCATTCACGAGGCCAAGGTCCCGGAGGGCGCCGCGGACGTGCTCGTCGCCCTGACGGACGCGTCACTCGCGGACCACCGTTCGGTCTTGTGCGAGGGCGGCCGACTGATCGTCGACGCCGACCGCGTCACGGAGCCGCCCGCGGCCGCGGAGCGGGTCCCCTTCACGGGTATCGCCACCGACGTGGCTTCCGAGCGGTCGACGAACATGGCCGTGCTGGGCTATCTCAACGCGGCCCTCGACATCGCCGACGATTCCGTCGTCGAGGAATCGATCGAGCGCAATCTCGACGCGTCGATCGAGGACAACCTGGCCGTCTATCGCCGGGCCGCCGACGAAACGACGGATCTCGACGCCGATCAGTAAGCACCGGCCGGGGTTCCCGTGGTGGCTGCCCCTTTCGAACCGCTTTATCCGCGGTGGACTGAACTCGGAGTATGCAGATCAGCGACGCAGTGATCGATACCCTGCGGGCTAACGACATCGACACGATATTCGGTATTCCGGGCAAGCAGACCCTCCCGCTGAACGAGAGCATCGGCCAGCGCGCGGACGTCCGCTATGTCATGGCCAGACACGAGACGAACGTCACCCATCAGGCGTGGGGATACGCGGAGACCAGCGGGCGGATGGCCGCGACCGTCGTCATCCCCGGGCCTGGCGACATGAACGCGATGAACGGCCTGAAGAACGCGCTCAACGACAATACGCCGCTCGTGCACATCGCCGTCGAGACCGAACCGCACGTCCGCGGCGGGGACGGAATTCACGAGACGCCGCCCGAGACGTACGACACCGTCGTCAAGGAGAACGTGCTCGTCGAGTCGCCCCAGGCCACCATCGCAGCACTCCAGCGCGCGATCACGATCGCCCGCACCCCACCGAAGGGACCGGTCCGCGTCGGAATCCCCAAGAATTTCGTTCCGATGGACGTCGAGATCGCCGAAATCGCGTCCCCTGCGGTGCCGAAATCCGTCGCCCCGTCTGCGGACGCCATCGAACGGGCCGCCGACGCCCTCGACGGGGCGGACGCCCCCTTCGTCGTCGCCGGTGGGGGCGTCCGCTCTGCCGACGCCACAGATCCCCTGCTGGCGGTCGCGGAGCGTATCGAGGCGCCCGTGGCGACGACCTACAAGGGGAAGGCGACCGTCCCCGAGGATCATCGGCTGTTCGCCGGCGTGATCGGCGGCGGGACGAGTACCGAACTTCGGACCGCCCTCGAGGCCGCCGACGTCGTCCTCGCCGTCGGGACCGATTTCGACGCCGTGTGGACGCGGGAGTGGTCCTACGACCTCCCGACAGAGCTGATACACGTGACCCTCGACGCAACGCACGTCGGTCGCGGCTACGAGCCCAGCGTGGGCATCGTCGGTGACGCCGGACGAACGCTCCGGGCCCTCGAATCCGCGGTCGAAGCCGCGCCCGAAGCGTCGCGGGCGGGGGCCGATCGGGCCGCGACCGTCCGCGAGGCCAGGACGGAACGCCTGGCCCCACTCGCGGAGACGGAGACGGCTCCGTTCACCACCGTCAGCGCACTTCTCGCACTGCGCGACGCCCTCCCACGGGAGACCGTCGTGGCCGCTGACGCGGGCGGTTCCAGGATCTGGACGCAGGTCGCGTTCCCCACGTACGCGGCCAGGGCGTACGTCAACCCGGGATCCTGGGCCACGATGGGGGTCGGCCTCCCCGCCGGTATCGGGGCGACGCTCGCCAATCCGGACGCCCCGGTCGCCGTCTTCATCGGCGAAGGAGGGTTGCTGATGTGTCTCGAGGAGCTTCACACCGTCGCAGCCGAGGACCTCTCGATCACGGTGTTCGTGTTCACGAACGACGATTACGCGGTCATCAGCGAGGAAGCCGAGCGCGAGTACGCGCTCGGCGAGGGGGCGTACGGCTGGGGTGACGCCCCCCTGGATATCGTCGCGATCGCGGAGGGGATGGGCCTCGACGCGGTCCGCGTCGAGACGATCGCGGAACTCGACGACGTCGCCCGGACGGTCACCGACGACGTGGCGAGGGTGGTGAGCATCCCGACCGACCCCGACGAACCGCAAGCGGGGACCTACATGACTCAGTGAGGTGTCGACCGTCGGCGCCTCGTGGCCGATCGGAGTGACTCGGGAGGAGTACCCCTTCCGCCATGCGTCGCACAGCGGCGTTTGGCTATGGGGAACGATTATGTGCGGTCGGGGAGTACGTGCCGGCATGCCACAGGGATCGTCGACGATCGACGCGCCGATCAAGGCGACGATGCGCTCGTTCGAGATCGTCGAGGAGATCATGCGGCGAGACGGCGCCGGCGTGACGGAACTCGCTGACGCGCTGGGGTACTCGAAGAGTACGATCCACGACCACCTCACCACGCTCCGCGAGGCCAACTACGTCCGTCGCGAGGACGACCGCTATCGGGTCGGCTTGTACTTTCTCACACTCGGCGGGCACGCGCGACGTCACGAGGAACTCTACGAGTTCGGCAAGGGCGAAGTCGACGACCTCGTCGCGGAGACGGGCGAATCGGCCAAGATCGCCGTCGAGGAGAACGGCCGGGGGATCTACCTCTACAAATCCCGGGGCGAGAACGCCGTTCGGACCCACTCACACGCCGGGACCCGGGTGTACCTCCACTCGACGAGCGTCGGCAAGGCGATCCTCGCGCACCTGCCGCGCGAGCGCATCGACGAGATCGTCGCCGAACACGGCTTGCCGACCTGGACCGACCGGACGATCACGACCGAGGCGGCCCTCCGAGAGGACCTCCGGGCGGTCCGGGAGCGCGGCTATGCGATCGACGACGAAGAGCGGATCCGCGGTCTCCGCTGTGTCGGGGCGCCGGTGATCCGGGACGGCGACGTCCTCGGCGCGATCAGCATCTCCGGGCCTACGCGTCGGTTCGACGACGCATACACGGAACGGATGGGGAGTATCGTCCGGGACGCGGCACGTGTCATCGAGATGAACGCGAAGTACGCCTGAACCGTTCCGCACTACGGAACACAATCGTCCGTGTCGCTTCACCGACCGGGGCACCCGACCATCGCCGCGCCGAGCGACGACGCCGTCGACCGGATTCCGCTCTCACTTTCCAGTGTAGCGTTGGATAATCAATCGTCGATCCGCCGAAGGTATCGATCGGTCGTTTTCCGCTCTTCGACGGTATCTGGGTCCGGAACCCCATAGAATGATGGCCGTTCCGGGGCGAATTCCGCTGATGGAACGGACTATCCACGTAATGATGGAGAAGAGCGCCGGTCCGTCGAACCGTTCCGGAAGAACGAACGAGTCGGGCGCGTCTCGGTCCGCCCTCGCGTCGGTCCTGTGGAACGGACGATCACGCGTCGGTCCTGTGGAACGGACGGCAACGCGTCGGTGACGCGTCCGGGGACCTACCGCTCTTCGTCGCGCTCCGCCTCGTCCTCCCACTCGTCCGCGCGGTCCTGCAGGAACGTCCGGAGGTCGTGGGACTCGCCCGTCTCCCGGTCGATCAGTCGGACCTCCTGGTGGACGTCCCAGCGATCGCCGTCGACGGTCGCGGTCGCGTCGATGCTACGCCGGAGGATGTTCTCTTCGCGATCGAGCAGTCCGTGGATGCGTTCGAGCGTGACGGCCGGGTCGAGGGGCGTCTGGGTCTCCCGTTCGGTGTTCACGTCGAGGTGGCGCCGCAGGTACGACCGAACGGTCATGTGGGTGACCCACTCGCGTTCGAGGGCCTCGACGTCGACCCCGTTGGTCCGCAGTCGCCGCCGCAGGTCTGACTGGTCGCTTTTCGAGGCGGCGCCGTCTGGGTCACCGAGGATCCGGTAGACGGATTCCGGGGCGAACGGCCGCTCCCCCAGGAACGCCTTGGTCACCTCGACGTTGACGAAATCCGCCAGATCGCGGAGCGAGTCGCCCTCGACGTCGTACCGGCGCTGTAACCGCGAATCGAGGTCGTCGAGGTCGTACCTGTCGACCAGCCGAGCGACCTTCAATCGGGAGGCGTCGTCGGTCATGCGCTCTGGCGTTCGAAGTCGGGGGCCGCGATCGTCGGCCGGTCGATCGCGCTCGCCTCCTCGGGGAGGAGGGCGGTGATCAGGAACGGGGCGTACTCGTTGACGTACTCGAAGAGCCGTTCGAGCCGGGTGGCGTCGATCGATTCGACGGAATCGAACAGGACCATCGGCACCGTCTCGTCGAGGTCGTGGACGAGATAGCCCGAGAGGGAGAGGACGATCCCGATGACCTCGCGTTCGGACTCGGAGAGGCTCTCGAGGGTGTCCTCGTAGACCGTCCCGTCGGCCGATTCTCGGACCAGGTGGATGTCGAACGCCGTGGACGTCGACTCCTCCGCGGCGATGCGTTCGATCCAGACCCGAGCGATGTTGTCGTAGTCGAGTCGATCGATCACGTCCGCCATCTGGTCGTTGAACTTCTCGACGATCTCCCGTTCGGTTCGCTCGATCGTGCCGCGTGCGGTCTCGAGGTCCGCCGTGACCGTCGCCAGTTGCTCCTCGATCGACTCCTTCCGTGCGATCTGCTCCTCGATGTCCGCGATCTCCTCCCGGACGGACGCCAGTCGCGTCTCGAGCTGGCCGCGGCGGTGCTGGAGTCGGCTGAGCCGCTGGTAGGCGTCCGGGAGGTCGCTATCCCGGAGCGCCTCGGTCTCGGCGACCCGATCTTCTGCCGTTTCGATGTCCTGTTCCAGGTCCTGCAGGTCGGCCCGGAGCGACTCCAGCGCCGATCGTTCGGCCTCGATCGTGGTCTTCGTCTCTCGGCGCTCGGCCTCCAGGCGCTCCCGTCGTTCCTTCTCGTCTTCGATGGATCGGAGCTCGGCCGTCAGGTCGGCCTTCTTCGCTCGGAGCTCCTGTAGCTGGTCGTTCTTCTCCGTGCGCACCGTCTCCAGGGTCTCGATTCGCCCGTCGATTCGGGACCGTTCGACCTCGCTGCCACACGTCCAGCACCGGACCGTACTCGTCTCGGGATGCAGGTCGGCGGTCACGTCATCGTCGCTATCGAAGACGCCGATGACGTCCTCCCCCTCGAGAATCGACCGGTTGTTAGCGATGATGTCGTTCAGGTCCGCGATCGTCGACTGGAGCGCGCTGATGTCGGTCGCCACCCGTCGTCGTTCCTCGTTCAGCTCCTCGATTTGCCGCTCGGCGACCGATAGTTCCGCCAGTTCGGCCTCGATCGCGGCCAGTTCGTCCTCGTACGTCTCGATCGACGACTCGGTCTCGTCGATCTCCGCCTCCGTGCGCCGTCGTCGCTCGCGCAGCTCCTCGAGTTCCTCGAGTCGGCGTTCGGCGTCCCTGATCTGTTCGCTGGTCGTCTCGTATTCGTCGATCTCCGCCTGCACGGATTCGACGTCCGCCTCGACCGCCGCGAGCTCCGATTCCAGCGCTCGCTCTCGTTCGCGAAGCTCCGGGAGGTCCTGCTGGACGGTCTCGATCCGGTCGAGTTCCCCCTCGAGTGAGGCGCGCTCTTGCTTGAGCGACCGGATCTCCGCGTTGATCGCGGCCGTGTCGACCCCGCGCATCAGTATCTCGCGGAGTCCGTCGCCGCCGTTCCGGACCGCCGTGCGGGCCGGATTGGTCGCGAAGAGGGCGGCGTACGTATCGACCAGTTCTGCCCGGTCGGACATTGGGTCGCCGCCACGAACGACGGCGCCGTCGGTGCTCGAGTACGTCCGCGTGGCGGTGGTCTCCCCCATCGTCACCGTCACCTCGCCCGCCTCCGTGTCGGATTTCAGGGTCGCCGCGGCGCGATCGGCACCGAGGGCGGCCGCGATCGACCGCAGAAAGGACGTCCGGTTCGTCGCGTTCTCCCCGGAGAGAATCGTCACCCCGGGCGGGATCGTCGTCTCGAGCGTCTCGATACCCCCGAGATTGGATATCGTCACGGTCGCTGGAGTCCCTGCTGGGACGGTCATGCTCGAACGAACCCGTGGGCAGTAAAAAAGCGTTTGGGCGTCCCCGTCTTCACTATCCAACGTTACAGTGGAAAACCCGATTTCCGATGGGGGACTCCGGGTCGGTGCGCGAAGCAATCTGCGAGGGCCAGAGTGGGCGTTACCGGTGTTTGTAGACAATACAGATGAATATTTGGGCCAGGGTACGGGTGGCGACGGCCCTATCCGTCACCGCTCGCGATCCGACTGACGCTTCGCCAGCACTCCCGATCCGTTGGCCCGAATCGAACCAGCGATCTCCCGTCGGCGCATCGGCGGTCGATGACTGCCTCACGGGGCGTCTTCGGCGTCGTCCTCGATCCCGAGTTCGTCGAGTGCCGCTTGTAGGTTCTCCGCGAGAGACTCGCTCCCGACCGTCGCGCGGTTTGCTCGTACTGGCCGGTCGATACCGTATTCGGCCACCAGGTCGTCGATGACCCGGGCGAGGTGTCGCTGCGAGTAGGCGACGCCGAATCCGTCCTCGATCAGCGTGGCGATCTGTCCCATCGTGAGTGGTCGATGGGTGTCGAGCAGGTGTGCGAGCCGTTCTCGCTGGTCCGTGGACAGTTTCGGCGGTCGTCCCCCGCCGAACGCCGGCTCGAGACCGGTCACGCCCGCTTCGTTCCAGGCCGTCGTCCATCGACTGGCCGTCGGCTGCGAGATTCCGACGCGGGCGGCCGCCTCGGAGAGCGTATCGCCGGCGTAGAGGTTCTTGACGAAGCAGAGCCGGCGGACGAGATGGGCGTCTCCGGAGTGCTGGGCCGCGTCGATCGCCGCGTCGATCGCCGGTTCGTCCAGTCGCCGTTCGACGTCCCGCCGGGGTCCGGGCATGCGCGTATCTCGTGGCTCTAACTATTCAATAGTTTCGCTAAATAGTGGCGCACGTCGACGAGCGCCCGCGGCCGTCTGAGGTCGGCCGCTCGGCGGGGCGGGTGGCCGCCGCCGATCCCGGACACATCGCAACGCTCAGGTGACCGCCACTGGTGGGTCACCCATGGAACTCGGCGTCATCGGACTCGGACGCATGGGACGTATCGTCGTCGACCGAACGCTGGACGCCGGTCACGACGTCGTCGCCTTCGACATCGACGATGAAGCGGTGGCGGCGGCCGCGGAGGCGGGCGCCACCCCGGCCGAATCGATACCCGACGTGGCCGCCCAGCTAGGTGAGGACCGCCGGATCTGGCTCATGGTCCCGGCGGGCGACCCCGTCGACGCGGCCCTCGCGGAACTCGAACCCCACCTCGACGAGGGCGACGTGGTCGTCGACGGTGGCAACTCCTATTTCAAGGACTCCGTCCGTCGGGCCGAGGAGAGCGAGGTCGCGTACCTCGACTGTGGGACGAGCGGGGGTCCCGCCGGCGCGGCCCTCGGCTTCTCGCTCATGGTCGGCGGCCCCGAGTGGGCCTACGAGGAACTGGTCCCCGTCTTCGACGCGGTGGCCACCGGCCCCGACGGGCACGCACGCATGGGGCCAACTGGGTCGGGTCACTACGTGAAGATGGTCCACAACGGGGTCGAGTACGCGCTGATGCAGGCCTACGGCGAGGGCTTCGAGTTGCTCGCCAACGGCCGGTACGACCTCGACCTGGAGACCGTCTCGCGGACGTGGAACAACGGCGCGGTCATCCGCTCGTGGCTGCTCGAACTCGCCGAGGAGTCGTTCCGCGAGGAGGGCAACGACCTCGGTGACGTCGCCGACCACGTCGCCGGCGGGTCCACGGGCACCTGGACGGTGCAGGAGTCCCTCGAACAGGAGGTCCCCCTCCCGCTCATCTATCAGGCGCTCGCCGAGCGCTTCGGCTCCCGCGATGCCGCACGCTTCTCGCGGCGACTGGCCAACCGGCTCCGGTACGGGTTCGGTCGCCACGAGGTCGCCCGAGAGGACTGAACTCCCTCGAGGCCGCCGGCGTTTCCGCCGAGACCGCCAGCTATTTAGTCTAACCTAAATTCAGTTCCTGTAACGCATCATGGGTGACCCGTCTCCGCGGAGAGAGTCCGTCAGCGCCGTGGATTCTGGGGATGTCGAACACAAACTATTAGTTTTAGGCATACCTAAAACAGGTCGCATGCCCAGTCACTCTCCCGACGATCGACCCGGATCGACCACCCGACGCAACCTTCTCGCTGCCGGTGCAGGTCTCGCGATCACCGGTCTCGCTGGTTGTCTGGGGGATTCTGGAGCCAGCGACACGGACGATTCTGGTGAGCCCTGGGGGGACGCTCTGGAGTCCTCTGCGGTCTCCTGGGACGACCTCGGCGACCTCGAGGGCGACCTGACGGTCTACTCCGGCCGCAAGCGGTCGCAGATCGATCCGCTCTTCCAGCAACTCGAGGAGGCGTACCCGGACCTGACCATCAACCGCGATTACGACGACAATGCGCGACAACTCAACAAACTCCGCGAAGAGGGGGACGCGAGTCCGGCGGACGTCTTCTACACCCAGTCCTCGGGTGCCCTCGCGAATCTCAAGCAGGACGACCTGCTCCGTGATCTCCCCGCGGACATCGTCGAGGCCGTTCCCGCCGACAAGAGCGACCCGGACGGTACCTGGACCGGTGCTTCCGGTCGCGTGCGCGCGGTCCAGTTCAACACCGAGACCTTCGAGGCCGTGGACCTCCCGACGGACATCTTCGAGTACGCCGAGGACGAACGGTTCCAGGGGATCATCTCGACGCGGCCGAACTCCGGGACCTTCCAGTCGTTCATCGTCGCCATGCTCGAACTCGAGGGCGAACAGGCCACTCGCGAGTGGGTCCGGGCGATGGTCGACGATCAGGATGCGACCCTCTACAGCAGCGGTTCGGCCCAGGCTGAGGCTATCGAGGCTGGGGAGAACCAGGTGGGACTCGGCAACCAGTACTATGCCGCCCGTATCCTCAACAACGACCCCGAGGCGAACCTCGGTGTGACGTTCACCGAGAACGACCCAGGGACGCTGTTCAACGTCTCCGGTGTCGGCATCCCCGAGTCCACCGGCAAATTCGGACTCGCGGCCGAGTTCACCCGCCACGTGCTCGCCGCCGAGGGCCAGGAGTTCTTCGTCGACGTGAACGGGGAGTATCCCGTCGTCGAGGGCGTAGAGTACGTGGGCGCGATGCCCCCGCTGTCGGACCTCGAGACACCCGATTTCGACCTGAACGCGCTCGCGGACGTCGAGCGCGCCGTCGACCTCCTCCGCGAGGAGGGAATGACCGTCTGATCGGCCGTTCATCGATCACCCTACCATGTTCGACCAGCAGTTGACCCGTGAACGCGGGTCATCGATGGCGTTCGGCTTGCCCGCCGTTAGCGTCGCCATCGCACTGCTGGTCGTCTCGCCGCTCTTCTGGATCGTCCTCCGCGCCAGCCAGGTCGACCCCGTGCGAGCCCTCTCGCTGGTCGCCTCGGCGCAGACGGCGACCATCCTGGGGAACAGCGTCGCACTCATGGCCCTCGTGACGGTGTTCTCCGTGGTCATCGGGGTGCCGATGGCCGTGCTCACCACCCGAACGGACCTGCCCTACCGCCGGTTCTGGACCGTCGCCGGCTCACTGCCACTGGTCGTGCCGAGTTACATCGGGGCCTTCGCGTTCGTCGCTGCGTTCGGCCGACACGGGGAGTTCGGTCGTCTCTTCGGCATTCCATTGCCCCAGATCGACGGCTTCTCGGGGGCGGTCCTGATCATCACCCTGTACACCTACCCGTACGTCTTCCTCTCGGCCAGGGCGGCGTTGCTGTCGATGGACGCCTCGCTGATTTCGGCGGCCCGTACCCTCAATCGAACGCCACTGCAGGCGTTCCGCGAGGTCACCGTCCCGCAGATAACGCCCGCCGTCGGGGCCGGTGCGTTGCTCGTGGCCCTGTATGCCATCTCCGACTTCGGCACACCGGCGTTCATGGGGGTCGAGGTGTTCACGAGCGCCATCTACTGGGAGTACGGCGCGTTCAACGTGGAGTACGCCGCCCTGCTGTCGCTGCAGTTGCTGGCGGTGACGGCCGTCGTGTTGTTGATCGAGGCGCGCATCGGGCAGGACGACGGCGGGCCGGGTGGCTCCGGCGGCGAGACCATCCGACTGGGACGCTGGCGATGGCCCGCGGCCGGGACGATGGCACTGGTCGCCGTCGTCACGCTCCTCGTCCCGGTGGTCATCTTCGCCCGGTGGGCGCTCCGGGGGGCGGGGACGGAGATGCCCTCGCTCGCGTTCGACCTGGAGTACGCGGTGAACTCCGTGTACCTCTCCGCGCTCGCGGCGCTGGTCGCCGCGGGCTTCGCGCTCCCGGTGGGCTATCTCTCCGCGCGCTCCGATGGCGTCGTCGGCCGCCTCGCGGAGCGGGCGACCTACGTCGGATTCGCGGTGCCGGGCATCGTCATCGGACTGGCGCTGGTGTTCCTCGGATCCCAGTACGTTCCGTGGATCTACCGGACGGTCCCGCTGCTCGTGTTCGCCTACGTCGTCAGGTTCCTCCCACAGGTCGTCGGGAGCACGCGCTCGGCCGTGTTGCAGGTCGACGACCGCCTACTGGAGGCTGCCAGAACCCTCGACGAGGACTCGATGGGGGCCTTCCGCCGGGTGACGTTGCCGCTCATCGCCCCCGGGGTGGTCGCGGGGACGATGCTGGTCTTCCTGACCTCGATGAAAGAACTCCCCGCGACGCTCATGCTCCAGCCGATCGGGATGGAGACGCTCGCGACCATCATCTGGAGCGCACACAGCACGCTCTACTACCGGTACGCCGCGCTGCCGGCGCTCATCCTGGTCGTGGTGTCCGGCCTCTCGATGTTGATCGTCCTGACCCAGGAGGATACATATGACAGTTAATCACGCTGCAGCCCCGAGACACGGCGACGTGGAACACGACGAGCGGACCGAGACGGCCCCGGCGCCCCAGGGGGACCCGGTCCTCGAACTCGCTGGCGTCTCGAAGCACTTCGGCGAGGAGCGGGCGGTCCGTGACCTCTCCCTCTCGGTCTACGACGGCGAACTCGTCACCCTCGTCGGTCCCTCCGGCTGTGGCAAGACCACCACCCTCCGTCTCATCGCTGGCCTCGAACGGCCCGACGAGGGAACCGTGACCATCGATGGATCGGTGGTCGCGTCGGGCGACGACGCCGGGTTCGTCCCCCCGGAGGAGCGCGACGTGGGCGTCGTCTTCCAGGATTTCGCGCTGTTTCCCCACCTCAGTGCCGCCGAGAACGTCGCCTTCGGCATCGATGACCTCCCCGAGGACCGTCGCCAGGAGCGGGTCCAGGAGATGCTCGACCTCGTGGGACTCGCCGACCAGGCCGATTCCTCGGTGGACGCCCTCTCGGGCGGGCAGCGACAGCGCATCGCGCTGGCGCGCTCGCTCGTGACCGAACCGGAGATACTCCTGCTCGACGAACCGTTCTCGAACCTCGACGTCGCCCTCCGCGTCGAGATGCGCGAGGAGGTCAGACGGATCCTCGACGAGACCGGCGTGACCGCCATCTCGGTCACCCACGACCAGGAGGAGGCGCTGTCCATCAGCGACCGTATCGGCGTCATGACCGACGGGACGCTGGCCCAGGTCGGCCCGCCGGAGCGCGTCTTCCAGCATCCGGAATCGCGCTTCGCCGCCGAGTTCCTCGGCCACGCGAGTTTCATCCCGGGGGCGGTCCGGGAGCAAGCGGTCGAGACGCCGATCGGGCGGATCGATCGCGGACAGGTGACCGGTCTCTCGTCGGCCTACGAGGGCACCGAGGTAGACGTCCTCGTCCGTCCGGACGACGTGGGCGCCAGCCGGGCCGAAGACGCGGGGAACGGTGCGGTGGTCTATCGGCGGTACCTCGGGCCGTCCGTCCTCTATCGGGTGGAACTCGACGCCGGCCCGACGGTGGAGACCATCCACAATCACGCGTCCTCGCTCGCGCTCGGCGAACGCGTCGACGTGTCGGTGACCGCCGACCACGAACTCGCCTGGTTCCCCGTCGAGGGGGACGCCGCCCCCGTCTCTTCGGTCGGTACGTCGTCCACGCCGGACTGACTGGCGTGAATAGACCGGCCCGGTGGGGGCTCAGTCGACCGTCGAGCCCCGGGCGAACCGCTCGGCCAGCTCGCCGTCGCACGATTCCTCGAGGAGCAGACGTGCCACCGCCAGTGCGGCCTCGGGACCTGCGGCGGTGACGACGCCGTCGCCGGGGACGACGGACTCCTCGACGACCGTCTCGGCGTGCGTCGCGAGTTCCTCGCGGAACGGTTCCGCGGTCGTCGCCGCCCGTTCGGTCAGGAGACCGCCCGCGCCGAGGGCCAGCGCGCCGGTTCCGATGCCGACGACCGTGGCGCCGGCGTCGGCCAGTTGTCCGAGACGCTCGGGGAGTTCGGTCGGATAGGTGGGCGTCGGGTCGCCGTCCGCCGTGGACCGTCCTCCCGGGACCACGACGACGTCGGGCGTGCCGATCAGGACGTCGTCGGGGACGAGAACGATACCGGCGTCGGCGGTGACCCCCTCACTCGGGACGAGACTGAACACGGTCGTTTCGATTGCACAGCCGTTCTTCGCCGCCGTCGTCAGGGCGTCGTGAACGCCCACGAGCGAGCGGGCGTCGACACCGTCGTAGGCGAGGATGCCGATAGAACGCGATTCGGTCATGGATGGTGGTAGTAGCGGGGGGCTCTTAATTCGACACGCTGGGACGGCGAACCTGGCTTCGTACGTAATTCTTTCGGTCCATGGACGGATTTTCACAATATTGGAAAGGCGAAACATTACAATATCCTGCGGTGCGTACCCGTTGACAGGTGACAGAAAATGAGTGAAAGCGAATTCGAAGCCGACGAGACCGTCGACGCACGTGGATCAGCCTGCCCGGGTCCCCTGATGGACCTCATCGGCAAGATCAAGAAGGTGGACGAGGGAACGGTCGTCGAGTTGCTCACGGGCGACGAGGGCTCGAAGAACGACGTCCCCGAGTGGGTCGAGGAGGCCGGTCACGAACTCCTCGGTACCGTCGACGAGGGCGACTACTACGCCATCTACGTCAAGAAGACGTAATCCGGCCGTCCCCGCAGATCGGTGCGCACACGACGCGACTGCTACTCGAAGCGGTCGCGTCGTTCGGCCTTCTGTATCGTTCCGGTACTGGTCAGTGGCATCTCGTCGACGCCGGAGAACGTCTCCGGCACCCACCAGTCGTTGCTCTACCCCGCATCGGCGCGGTTCGAGGTAGGCGACGAGGTCGTCCTCGTCGAGGTCGTGGCCGGCGGCCGGCGAGACGATGGCCACCGGGCGCTCGCCCCACATCTCGTCCGCCTGGCCGATGACTGCGGCGTGTCCGACCCAGTCGGCCTCGGAGATGACCGATTCGAGGGTCCTGCTCGGAATCCACTCGCCACCGCTCGTCGAACGTCCCGTCGTCGAATGGAGTTCCTGGCATACGGTAGCGATACCCACTGGTTGCGGCAATACTTGGTAGCTTCACCGGGGCCGGTGGTGCTCGTTGACACGAACGTCTGCGCAAAACGCGCGATGGCGAACGAGCGGGAGCGCGGGTTCCATACCGGGCAGCCTTCCGCTCTCGCCACCGCTAGAGAGGGTATCGTCGGATATCTGTTTTCCGTTACCGGCTACGTGGTATGCGTTCACCTGACAATCGACCCACATCGACGATGCAACACGTTCAAAACGTCGGGCGAACTCGATTCGTACAGTGACGGAGACGCGAGTCGAGAGCACCATCACCGAGGGTGGGCTCGTCCGCCCGATGCTGGAACTCGCGTGGCCGATGGTCGTCATCCAGTTGCTGCAGGTCGCGTACAACCTGGCCGACACCTTCTGGCTGGGTCGCCTGTCGGCGAACGCCGTCGGCGCGCTGAGCCTCGCGTTTCCACTCATCTTCTTGCTCATCTCCGTCGGGGGCGGGTTCACGACTGCGGGGAGCATCCTCGTCGCCCAGTACACCGGTGCGGACAGCGAGCGATCCGCCGGGCTGGTCGCCGGGCAGACCCTCTCGTTCGTGACCTTCCTCGCCATCGCTCTCGGGGTGGTGGGCTACCTCTCGACCGACGCGATGCTCGGGATACTCCCGGCCGGGCCGGAGACGGCGGCGAACGTCGTCCCGCTCGCGGCCGATTACATGAAGATCTTCTTCGTCGGCCAGCCGTTCCTCTTCGGCTTTTTCGTGTTCTCCTCGCTCATGCGCGGGTACGGGAACACCCGCACCCCGATGCGCGTCATGATCATCAGCGTGGCCATCAACGTGGTCCTCGACCCGTTCTTGATCTTCGGCTGGTCGGTCTTCCCCGCGATGGGCATCGAAGGGGCCGCCGTCGCGACGATCTTCTCGCGGGGGGTCGCGACCGTCATCGGCGTGTACATCTTGTTCCGCTCGGGCGTCGGCCCCGACGTCTCGATACCGGACCTCTCGCCCGACTTCGGCCTGATCACCAAGATCGTCCGGATCGGCGTCCCGAGCGCCACCGAGCAGTCCATGAGCGCCATGGCGATGATCACGCTCACCGCCATGGTCGTCTCCTTCTCCCCGCCGGTCGTCGCCGCCTACGGCCTGGGCAATCGACTCATCTCGCTCGTCTTCCTCCCCGCGATGGGACTCGGCCGGGCGACGAACACGATGGTCGGCCAGAACCTGGGCGCGAAGCAGTTCGACCGGGCCGCGCAGGCGGTGAAGCTGGCCGCGAGCGCTGCCGCTTTCGTCCTCTTCGTCATCGCCGTCGTGGCCGCGCTGTTCCCCGAACCGATCATCGCGGTCTTCATGCGAGGGGACACCGCCGACGCCATCGAGACCATCGCGCTCGGCGCCGAGTACCTGCGCATTCGGACCACGGAGTTCGTGTTCATCGGCATCCTGCAGGTCCTGCTCGGCGCATTCCGTGGGTCTGGGAAGACCTCGACCGCGATGGTGCTCTCGGTCGTCGCCCTCTGGATCGGCCGCGTGCCGACGGTCTACGTCCTGGCGTTCGTGATGGACCTCGGACCGACCGGCATCTGGATCGGGATGGCCCTCGGGAACATCCTCGGTGCCATCGTCGCCGTCGGCTGGTTCATGCGCGGCACGTGGCGACAGACGGTCATCGACGAGGACGGTCCCGACGCGGCCGTCGACGTGACGGACCCCGCGTCCGAAGATTAACCCTCGTACCCCGGCGCCTCGCGAAGCGCCTTCTCGAGATGGACCCGGTGCCACGCCGACGCGAGCGCCCCGGTGACGTGCCCGTAATTCATCGTCACCAGTTCGTCCGGTGCGTACGCACCCTTCTGCACGTCGTACTCGACGATGCGGTCGTGGCGGGCGAGCAACCCCTTGACCGCTGTGTCCGCCCGGTCGAATGCCGTCTCGAAGTCCAGGACTGCTTCGAGTCGCTCGGGGCTCTCCCGCGCGTTCGGCGCCGTCATGTGGCGATACGCGGACGATGTGAACACCTCGCCGAGCCGGGCACCGGCGAAGATGGGTGCATACCGCTCTGCGGTCCCGTGAACGGCCCGGTGGAGGTTCGTCACCCAGCCGCCGAGACTGATCCCCGAGACCACGACCGCTGGCGTCCCCATCTCGTGAAGCGCCGCGACGAGTGCCTCGATGACCGCGGTCGACGACGCCAGTACCCCCACGAAGTCCCCGAGGTCGCCCATGCGGCGGACGTATTCGCCCGCCGTCCGTTCGTGGAACGGGGCCCGAACCACGACGACGTTGGCGCGGACCCCCTCCTCGTCACCGAAGATCCGGTCCACGGACGTCCCCCCGAACATCCCCGACGCGAATGGGTCCTCGCCGCTCCCGTGGTGGAAGATCACCGTCGGGTAATCGACGCCCTTCCACTCCTCGAACCGGTACCAGGCCTGGTACTCCCCGGTCGGCGTCTGGGCGTCGACGGTCTGGATCGTCCCGGCCGCCGTCGCCGCCCCGTCCGCGCCGTCGAAGCCAAGCCTTTCGACTTCGGCTTCCGCCGCGGCATCGACGAGCGCGGGGCTCTCGAGGCTATCCCGAAAGAACCGCTCGTCCCCGAGAAGCGTCCCGGCCAGCCTGATGGTCAGGTCGTCGATTGATCCGTGAAGGTTCATCGTCGGAGGATACGGGCCGGTCCCGCTTTATTGTTGGCACTATGACTCGATAGCCGGCAGCGAGGGCCTCGACTCCCTCCGGTTCACCAGCCTCCACCGCCGGTCTGCTAGTCGAGTTTCACAGCACGGAACGGGCGTGCCGATCAGGACGGGAGTTCCTCCATGACCGGTGGAACGCCCTCTGCGGTGATCGTCTCTCCCACGACGTAGGAGCTGGCGTCGCTCGCGAGGAACTGTGCGACGTCGGCGATCTCCTCGCTCGTCCCGATCTGCCGGTCGACTGCCTCCCTGTCGACGTCCGAGGCCGAGACGCCCATCTGCGATTCGACGCCGGGGGTGGCGACGAAGCCGGGGGCGATGCAGTTGACCCGGACGTCTGCGTCGGCCCACTCGTTGGCGAGGGTGGTCGTGAGGTTGATGACGCCCGCCTTGGCGGCGGCGTAGTGGCTCATGTAGGGCGCTCCTTGCTGGCCGGCCACGCTCGCCACGTTGATGATCGCGCCGCCGCCGTCGTTTCGCATGTACTCGCCGGCGACCTGGCTGGCGTGGAAGGTCCCGTGGAGGTTGATGTCCACGATGGTCTTCCAGCCGTTCTCGCTGATGTCCTCGAACGGCGCCATGAAACTCGCGCCCGCATTGTTCACCAGGACGTCGAGGCCGCCGAACGCGTCGACGGTCGTCTCGACGAGCGCTTCCACCGCGGCACGGTCCGTGACGTCGCACTCGACCGCGACGGCCTCCCCCGGTCGGTCGCTCTCGGCGATGGCCTCGGCCACGGGGTCGACGTTCTCCTGCTCGCGGGAGCAGACCACCACGTTCGCCCCGTCCGCGGCGAACTGCTCGGCGATGGTCCGTCCGATGCCACTCGACGCACCGGTGACGATGGCGGTGCGGCCTGCGACTGAGAATTGTTCGGTCGTCATTGTCGGTGACTGGTGTCGGGACCGTTTGCCCGGGCCCGTGATAAACCTTGACCGGGTGGGGCCCGGCCAGCGGGCCCAGGCCGACAGGAGCGGTTCCACACCCGCGGTGTCAGCCGTCGCGGAACAGCCGGTAGTTGGTCATCCCGGTGGCGACGGGCTGGACCTCGCCGGTCGGCGTCTCGCTCTCGACGGTGACGCGGGTAACGCCCACGTGCCCGCCAGCTCGGATCACCTCGGCGGTACCGAGGAGGTCGCCGACCGCGGGTCTGAGATACGAGACCGAGATGTCGATGGTGGCGAGGCCGACCGCGTCCGGTTCCTCGAACGTCGTCCGGAGGGCGAACGCGCTCGCGGTGTCGACGAGAGTGGACGCCACGCCGCCGTGGACGGAGGCGCTGCCGTTCCGGGCGGGGTTCGTGAGCGTCTCGTCATACGGAACGCACACCGTGACCCGTCCCGGTTCGATGGACTCGAACTCGACGCCGAGCATGGAGAGGAAGCCGTGCTGGCTGACGAACGATTCGAAGGTTGCTTCGACGTCGTCGCCGAACTCCGCCATCGTCACGGCCCCGTCGGCTGGCGTGGGTCGGTCGGCGAATCGCCCGTGGCGGGGTGACTCCGTTCCATACCGGCGAACAAACGGACCCGGACCAAAAGCCTATCCCCGGGGCCTAGAAGTCGGTGACGACCGGGATGCCGACCGTGGAGAACTCGTCGAGTTTCTCGATGGTCTCGGGGACGTCTTCCAGCGCGATGCGCTCGGAAACGACCGCGCCGGGATCGATCTTGCCCTCGGCCATCATCTGGAATATCTCGTCGTACTCGTGGGTGGGCATTCCGTAGGAGCCGTAGAAGTCGACCTCGTCGGCGACCATCCGATCGACCGGTACCGGGACCATCCCACCCTCCTCGGCCGTGGTCAGGCCGATCTGGAGGTGCTGGCCACCCTTGTCGAGCGAGGCGAGGGAGTTCCGTGTCGTCTCCGCGATGCCCAGGGCGTCGACGGCGACGTCGACCCCGCGTCCGTTGGGCGTCTCGGACCGGACCGCCGCGGCCACGTCGTCGACCTCGGGGACCCGTACCGTGCGGTCCGCGCCGAGGTCGCGGGCCTTCTCGAGGTTCTCCTCGTTCAGATCCACGGCGACGACGTTCGCCCCGAGGGCGTCGGCGACGTGGACCGCCGAGAGGCCCACGCCGCCACAGCCGTGGACGGCGACCCAGTCGCCGGCGATGAGGTCGACGCGGTGAACGATGCCGTGGAAGGCCGTGGCGAAACGACAGCCAAGTCCCGCGACGGCGACGGGGTCGACGCCCTCAGGGAGCGCGACCAGGTTGTGGTCGGCGTTCGGGACGGGGTAGTACTCGGCGAACGCGCCCTGCTGGAAGGGGACCAGCCCCATCGGGACGGCGGACTCGCAGATGTTCGACCGGCCCGCCCGACAGTGTCGGCACGTCCCATCGGAGAGGTTGAACGGATTGGTCACCAGGTCTCCTGCCTCGAACTGCGTCACGTCCTCGCCCACGTCCACGACTCGCCCGGCCGGTTCGTGGCCGAGGATCTGTCCCTCCTGGGTCTGGACGCCCAGCCACTCCCAGTCGCCTCGCCACGTGTGCCAGTCGCTCCGACAGACTCCACAGGCTTCGGTCTGCACGACCACGCCGTCGGGCCCCGGGTCGGGCCGGTCGACCGCCTCGACGGTCATCGGTTCCCCGACGCCCTGAAAGACAACCGCTCGCATATTACGACGTTCTGATGGATCGGGCATGAACCTTTCCCGTCGGTCGGACTCACGCTTCCGGGCGCTCCCCGTTCACGACCTCGAGGACCGCCGAGAGCCTGGATATCCGATAATCGACGGCGGGGCCGTCCTCGGCCCCGAAGGCCACCGTCGCCATCCCGACGTTCGTCGCGCCCTCCATGTCGTTTCTGTACCGGTCGCCGATCATCAGCGAGCGGTCGGCCGGGACGCCCGCCGTCGCCAGCGCGGTCTCGAACATCGCCGGATGCGGTTTGGTCCACCCGACCGCCTCCGAGGAGGTGTAGGAGTCGAAGCCAGCCAGGAGGCCGAACCGCTCGAGGATCCACTCGCCCTCCTCGTGATCGACGTCGCTGATGACGCCGACGTGACGGTCCGACGCCTGGAGGGTTCGCACGGTCTCGACCGCCTCCGGGTTCGGCCGTATCAACCGGTCCATCACGTCCTGGAACAGCGGCCGCCACTCCTCGCGCGAGACGTTCGTCTCGAGGATGGCCGCGACGGCACGGTCGTATCCGTCGCGTGCCGGTCGAAAGGCCAGTTCGTCCCGTTCGGCGAAGTACTCGCCGACCACCGTTCGCCACCGTTCGAGTGCGTCGTCGGCGTCCCCGCGACAGGGATACCGATCGCACAGTTCCTCGACGAAGGTCGCGTGGGCGTGCTGGACGGATTCGAGGGAGAGGATGACGCCCCCGACGTCCCAGAAGACGGCCTGCCAGTCCGGATCGTCGTTCATGGCTGTTCTGGCGGACGGCACTGCTTGAAAGTATCGTCGGATCGTTCTGCGCTCCGATAGCTGCGGGCCGAGTGTCCCGGGTCCCGCTCACCTGGCGGGCGCGTTCTCGGCGACCTCCGCTTCGACCGCCTCGGTGACGTACTCCTCGCGGAGGGTCGTCTTCGAGAACTTGCCGGTCGACCCCTTGGGAATCTCCTTGACGGGGATCACCGCATCCGGTGCCCACCACTTCGGGTAGGACTCGGCGACTCGCTCGCGGAGCTCCTGGGCCTTCGATTCTTCGTCGACGTCACCGCGGTAGGCGACGAACGCGACGGGCCGTTCGTTCCACCGATCGTGGGGCACCCCGACGACGGCCGCCTCCGCGACGTCGTCGTCGCCCATGATCGCGTTCTCGACCTCCGCGCTGGCGATCCACTCGCCGCCACTTTTCACGAGGTCGTCCTCGCGATCGACGATGTCGACGTAGCCGTCCTCGTTGACCCGGGCGACGTCGCCGGTCTTCAACCAGTCGTCCTCGGTCACCGTCTCGCGGGTCTTCTCGGGGGCGTTGTAGTACTCGGTCGAGACCCACGGCCCGCGAACCCAGAGCTCCCCGAGGTTCTCGTCGTCCCAGGGAACCTCCTCGCCGTCGTCGTCGACGACCTTGAATTCGAGGCCGGGCAGCGAGATGCCCGCGGAGTGCGCTCGGAGCGCGTCGAGCTCTTCGCCCGCCAGGTCCTCGAATTCGGGTTTCGTCTCGGCCAGGTGCGTGACCGGGCTGGTCTCGGTCATTCCGTACCCGGAGAGCAACTCCAGTCCGAGTTGCTCGCGGTAATCGCGGATGAGGCCCTGGGGGGTCGCCGCGCCGCCGCTGACCAGGACGTCGACACTGGAGAAGTCGACGTCGTTTTCGGTCGCGTACTCCAGTAAGTCCATCCACACCGTCGGGACGCCCGCGCTGTGGGTCACGCCCTCCTCCTCGATGAGTGTGGCGAGCACTTCCGCGTCCGGTTGCGGGCCTGGAAGGACCGTCTTCGCCCCCGCGGCGATCGTCCCGAAGGGGAGACTCCACCCGCTCACGTGGAACATCGGGACGATGGGCATCTCGACCGAGCCGGCGTCGAGGCCGACCTCGCTGGTGAGCAGCGCCATCACCTGGGTCCAGTACATCTTCTGTGTGTACTCGACGCCCTTCGGTTTGCCCGTCGTCCCGGAGGTGTAACACATCCCCGCGGGCTGGTCTTCGGGCAACACCGGGAACTCGTAGGTCGGATCGCCGTCGGCGATGAAGGACTCGTAATCGACGACCGGCTCGAGGTCCGTTTCGGGGACGGCGTCGCCCATGACGACGAATAGCTCGACGGAGGAGAACGCCCCCTCATCGTAGGCCCCCTCGAGTTTCTCCAGCATGACCGGGTCGACGATCACGACCCTGTCCTCGGCGTCGTCGACGATGTGCTGGATGTGTCCATCGGGCAACAGCAGATTGATCATGTGGACCTGGGCACCCATCGAGGAGACGCCGTAGTAGGCCTCCTGGTGCCAGTGGTTGTTCCACGCGAAGGTAGCGACCCGGTCGCCCCGGTCGATGCCGAAGTCGTCGAGGGCCGACGCGAGCTTTCGTACCCGTTCGCCGTACTCGGCGAAGGTGTACCGCTGGATCCCTTCGTGGGTCCGGGAGACGATCTCCTGATTCGGATAGACGTTCTCCGCACGCCACAGGAACGAACGCAGGTTGAGGGTTGCGCCACCTGGCATGTCCAACAATCATTATGGAATTGCACATAAATGTATGCCACTTCGTGGCCCACTCGGTGGGACGGGGGGTCGGCACGACCTGGCCGAAATCTATTCCTGGGTGGGCCGTCGAGGGTGGCACATGACAACGAGACGCGAGGAGTACTTCGAACGGCTGGTCGACGAGGA
>JBNJDE010000021.1:0-24153 GCA_051744605.1 Halobacteriota archaeon | reverse complement strand
TCGACGTGGATCGTCCGCTCGTGCTGGACGCCGAACGTGTCCGTCGCGCGGATGTGGATGGCGTTTCGTCCCTCTTCGAGCGCGATTCGCTCGTAGATGGTGACGTTCGATCGCTCGGGCCCGTCGTAGACGACCGAGTGGGCGGTGACGTTCCCCCCTGGGACCGTCTCCGATTCCACGGTGACTTTCGATATCGACCCGTTCGTCGCCGCGGCGTCGAGGAGATAGGTGCCGTCGTTGACGATGCCGCTCTCGTTCTCGTTCACCCGGATTGCCGGGGCTGCCGCTTCGGCTTCCGTGATCGGGTCGTACGCGATGGTCTTGGTCACCTCGGTCGTCTTGTTCTCGACGTCCTTCGCGGTGAACGTGACGTTGTAGACGCTATCGTATCTGAAATCGAGTGTCACGTTCCGGACGACGTGGTGTCGGCCCTGATCGAAGATTTCGTACGAAGGTTCGATCAGGTCTCGCGTTGGTTGGCGTTCGGGGTCGACGGTCACCGAGTGCAAGCCCACGTCGTCGGTCGCGCGGACCTGGACCGTGACGGGGTGTCTGCTCTCGTCCCGCCAGCCGCGGACATCGATCGTCGGGTCGGCCTCGTCCTCGACGATCAGCATCGTCCTGGCCCGTCGTTCGTTTCCATATTCGTCGGTCGCCTGGATCGTGAGGTTCGAGGTACCCACTCCGAGGGTCGTGTTCAGGCCGAACGACGAATCGTTCCCGAGTCGTGTGGTCTGGACGACGCCGTCGCCGTCGATGCGGGCCTCGAAGTCGGTGACGTTCGATTCGTCGGTCACCGTCCCGTTGAGCGTGACGTTCACGGCCTCGACCGTATGGTTGGCGGGGAACGCGTGGCCCGGTTCGACGGAGAAGGGTTCGGACAGACCGACGTGCGGTGCGATCGAATCGCGGTAGACCGTCGCTCGATACCCACTCGTTCGATCGGCGTCGTCCGTGGCGATGACGCGGATCTCGTTGTCCCCGCCGTGGAGATCCGGATCGAAGGACCGCTCGAACGAGCTCCCGTCCGGGTAGAACGGCCCGAGTTCCTCGCCGCCGACGCGGACGACGACGGTCGAGAGGTCTTCGGTCGCATCGACGTCTACCGTCAGATTGCCCTCGGCGACGACGACCCGGTCCCCGTCCGAGAGCCGATCACCGTTCACGTCGACCGCGATGGTCGGGCCTTCCTCGGCAGCACCGACGACGCCCGATGCGGCGACAGACGATACGATGAGGACACCGACGAGCAGTATCGTCCCGACGATCCGATCCATTCGTCTGTCTATCGAGACCGAGGGGGCTTCATCATTGTGCTGTGATTCGCACGTGGTATCGGCCCGACGCGAGCCTCGAACAGTTAAGTGCACCCCGGCCGTCGGACTCACCAACACCGCTCTCCCACTATGACCATCAACCCAGGTGACTACGACCCCGAGGACCTCCGTCGTGCCGCCCGTGAAGAACTCGACACGCGGGAGCTCGAAGACCTCCGTTCCCGGATATCGGCAGCCGACACCGAGTCGGCCGCGACGGTGAAGGCCGACCAGGTGAAAGAACTCGTTCGAATCGAGAGTGGCGCAGACCCGACCACCCTCGAACGACCCTACCTTACGTCCATACCGGACCAGTACGCCGGTCGACTCACCCTCTTCGAATGGCTCGATTTCGTGCTCAGGCGCGCCGGCGTCCGACGGACCCTGGAAGCGCTGGAGTACTACGAGAACATCGGGTGGATCAGCGGCGACGTCGCCGACGAACTCCGTGACCACGTTCGCGCCTTTCGAGACGTCGCGCGCGATGCGTCGGCGACGGATCTCGAGACGACCGACCACGTACTGAGTCTCGTCTACGTCGCCCGCCTCGCGTCGATGGCTCCGAAGTGACGATTTCTGCCCCTAGTTCCATTCCTGCTGTCATATTTGCCGGTGATCGGTCACGAACTGTCACGTATAGCCGACTGTTCGTCGCTCCAAACGGTCTCGAATATTACATATTTGCCGAAGATTAATTACCACGTACGCGCCATATCTGCTCAATGGTACTGGTCGATATCCCTCCATCCATCTCGATGATATTTTCTTTCGGTGTATTCGTGGTCGGAATGGCGAGTTGGCTGGGCGGGGGAGAGGAATCCGAGACGGAGGAGAGTGGGGACGACGAGTTCGCGATGGAGGACGACGAGTTCGGTATGGACGACTTCGACGACGATTTCGGTGGGATGGAGGAGATGGAGGATTCAGGTGGCACCTCCTCTTCGGAACTCGAACACCGGATCGAGGACCTGGAGAGCGAGATAGCGAACGTCTCCTCCACGGCGAACACCGTCCGCAGCGAGAACGAACAGATCAGCGAGAAAGTCGACGACGTCGAGGAGAACGTGCGCAAGCTCCTCGAGATATACGAGATGGTGACTCGCGGCGTCAATCCGTTCGTCGACGACGTGAGCACGGGTGCCGGAATGAATGCGGAGGAGGGGAGTTTCGGGCTATTCGACTCCGACGAGGAGGAGACGGCAGCGGAGGCGGACGAGGACCTCGATTCGGACATCGCCGACGCCGAGGCCGAAGACTTCTTCGACGACGACGCCTTCGACGAATTCGACGACGAGTTCGACGACGAAGGCGAGGACGAGTTCGATGCGTCGTTCGACGAAGCGGACGACGAACTCGGCGACATGGACGGAATGGACGAGTTCGACGACGCGGACGACGAACTCGGCGACATGGACGGGATGGAGGACATGATGGACGAAGACATGGACGACGATTCGGACGATTCCGGTGGCGGTGGCACGTCGTTCGAAGAACTGAAGGCCGAATACGAGTCCGGCGAGGCGGACTGGGCCGACGAACTCGACGACGGGGACGATTCGGATGAGTCGATGGATGCGGACCTCGACGTCGAAGACGAAACCGAAGACGAACCGGGAGATCTGTTCATCGAAGACGACCTCACCGGTGGGGAGGACGAACCCGACGCCGACGCCGGGATGGAGTCCACCGAAGCAATGGGCGACGATGCATTCGAGGTCGAAGACGAGGCGATCCAGGACGAGCCTGCACCCGAGAGTACAGTTGCTGCGGACGGACCCGCCGACCAGGCGGAGTCGGCTTCCGAGTTCCAGTTCGGTGCCGCACACGTGGCGGCCGCGGGCGAGAGTCCGCATCTCGAGCGACCGCCGGACGGATACCTGGCCGACGTGGTCATCCTCGAGTGGTTGGACTTCCTCGTCGACGCATACGACGCTCGGAACGCGGTCAGAGCGATCAATTACTACGAGCGTATCGGCTGGATTGGCGAACCGATGCGCGACCACTGCGTGGAGGTACTTCTCGGAATCACCGACGCCGAGTACCTCTATCGGGACGAGTTCGGAACGACGGATATCTCTATGAGTGACCATCGAAAGAGTCTCGGATACGTCGAGGAGTTGGCCGGCGGACAACTCGAGAGAACGTTCGTCGAACGACTCGATACCCTGGAGAGCAATGGGTTTTAGCGTCAGCGCCTCGACGGCCATCCTCCTGGTCGCAGCGTTCGCCAGTGTCGGGATGCTGTACACCTCGGCGGCGAACGGGTTCGAACAGGTATCTGATGCGACCCTGACTCAGCAAGAACAGGCACTGGAAACGGAGAATACCGACGTGTCGATCGTGAACATCACTCACAACACTTCGGGAACGACCGACTACGTCAACGTCACCGTCGAGAACGCCGGGGCGAGTACGCTCCACGTTTCGAAAACTGATCTGCTCCTGAACGGCACGTACACGAACGACTTCGAGTCGAAGACCCTCTCGACGACCGACGGGACCGTCGAGGCTGGGTCGAACGGAACCGACCTCTGGCAGCCGGGCGAGAACCTCACCTTCGTCGTTCACGAGAACGTCTCGAAGCCGTTTCGGGTGAAAGTGATCTCGGATCGTGGCGTGGCGACGACGGAGGTGGTCTCCTGAGATGGCCTCTGTATCCTCCGAGACCCTGATAATCTTCATCGCCTCGCTGCTGGTTGCCGCGAGCGTCGCGGGGACCATGACGACGGGGGTGAACCGATTGAGCGACGCACTCGGCGATCGGAGCGTCGACGTGAGCGACGACATCAGGACGGACATCGAGATCATCAGCGATCCTGGCAGCGATCAGATCCACGACGGGGACGACACGGTGACCGTTCTGGTCAAGAACACCGGTTCGGGGACGCTCAGTCACGACCCGGGGACGATAGACGTCCTCGTCGACGGGCAGTATCATACCTCGACGTCGACGACCGTCATCGATGAGGAATACTGGCGAGAGGGAGCGGTCATCAGACTCACCGTTTCCGGTGTGGACCTCGATAACGGCGACCACCGGGTCGTCGTGGACGTCGACGGCGATCGGGAGGTGCTCGAGTTCCGGACATGAGTCAACGACAGAACCTCTACTCGCTCGGACTGGACGAACGGGATCGTCTCAACAAGGAACTGGGCGGTGGTATTCCACAGGGGAGTATCGTTCTCATCGAGGGCGACTACGGGGCGGGCAAGAGCGCGTTGAGCCAGCGGTTCTCCTACGGCCTCTGTGATCAGGGCTCCTCGGTCACCCTCCTCTCGACGGAACTCACGGTGCGTGGGTTCATCGACCAGATGCACTCGCTGGATTACGGCGTCGAAGAGCACCTGCTCGACGAACGGTTGCTCTTCTTGCACGCCGACGTCGATACCGGGGGGAACGCACTCCGGGGTGGCGACGACAACACCGATCGGAAGAAGCTCCTCAAACGACTGATGGAGGCCGAAGCGATGTGGGACGGCGACGTCATCGTCATCGACACGTTCGACGCCATCTTGCGGAACGATCCGAACTTCGAAGCGCTCGTCAGACAGAACGAGGAACGCCAGGCCGCCCTCGAGATCATCTCCTTTTTCAGGGACATCGTCACCCAGGGGAAGGTCATCGTGTTGACGGTCGACCCCTCGACCGTGGACGAGGAGGCCATCGGTCCGTTCAGATCCATCGCGGACGTCTTCCTGGAACTGCAGATGGCCGAGGTCGGCAACGACGTCCGCCGATCGATCCAGGTCCGCCGGTTCGCCGGGATGGGCGAACAGGTCGGTGACTCGGTTGGCTTCTCCGTGCGGTCGGGCACTGGCATCGTCATCGAAAGTCGGAGCGTCGCATAATACCCATGGCAGATCACGGAACCCGGGAGATCGGACACGAACTGCGCGAGGCCGCCAGTCGCCATCCCCACCTGCGGGAGTACCTTCAGCGGTTCAAGCAGTTCACCGGCGAGTTCCCCGAGTTCATCGAGGAGCCGTCCGACGAGTGGGAGGCCCGGAAACCGAACGTCATCTACAACGTCGGGGGGCCGATCTTCTGTCACGTCTACGGCGACGTTGGAAAGGATACCAAGTACTACACCATCGAACCGGAACTCTCGGGACCCGAGGCGGCGGTCTTCGACGAAGTGCGTACTCGCATCCTCGAGAAGTCGGTCAAGCACACCGCGCCGACCGCGGAAGCCGAATACGACGACCGGATCGAGGAACTCCTCGAAGACACCATCCGTGTGGCTGCCGAGGACGCCGGCGGGAACCTCCTCTCTCGGCTCCGGAACATGGACGTCGCGTCGATCAGGAACCTGACCAGCGAGGACCTCGTCAACGAACTCAGTGGCTCCTCGCGGGGCCAACTCTCGATGGACTCGGCGGACATCTCCACCGGCGGCATCCTGGACAGCGCCCGGTCGGTCGCCGGGCGGCCGAAGCGGGCCGTCGACGCGATGCGGGCCAAACTTCCGGTCATCCAGGAGGCCGCCGAGCGGACCTTCGGCTATGGCCGTATCCCCGTCTCGGATACGACCTACGACACGATTAGATATCGTCTCAACCGCGACATCGTGGGTCTCGGCCCGCTCGAACCGGTGATGCGCGACTCGTATAACGAGGACATCCACGTCATCGGCCCCCACCAGACGTACGTCGACCACGGGACGTACGGCCTCATCCGCACGACGGTGGACTTCGGGGAACCCGAGGAGTTCGACAACTGGCTTCGCAACATCGGCGAACGGATGGGTGATCCGGTCTCCGATTCTGACCCGATCGTCGACTCGACGTTGCCCGACGGGTCGCGTATCAACATCATCTACTCCGACGACGTGAGTCTGAAGGGGCCATCGCTCACCATCCGTCAGGGGGACGAGGTGCCACTGTCCGTCGGGCAGATCACCAAGTGGGGGACGCTCTCACCGGAACTCGCCGCGTATCTGTGGCTCTGTCTCGAGAACGAGCAGACGGTGTTCGTCGTCGGCGAGACGGCCTCCGGGAAGACGACCACACTCAACTCCATCATGGCGTTCATCCCGCGGGACTCGAAGATATACACCGCAGAGGACACCGCGGAGGTCCTGCCGCCTCACGACACCTGGCAGCAACTGCTCACGCGCGAGGGACAGGGTGAGAACAGCGCCGACGTCGACATGTTCGATCTGGTCGCGGCAGCCCTGCGGTCCCGTCCCGACTACATCATCGTGGGCGAGGTCCGTGGCGAGGAGGGGCGGATGGCGTTCCAGGCCGCCCAGACCGGCCACCCCGTCATGTTGACCTTCCACGCCAGCGACATCGTGTCGATGATCCAGCGGTTCACCGGGGAACCGATCGACGTCCCCGAGACGTTCATGGACAACGCTGACGTCGCGCTGTTTCAGAACCGGGTCAAACAGGGCAACGACGTCCTTCGTCGCGTCACGAGCGTCCAGGAGATCGAGGGGTACTCGAAGGAGATGGGCGGGGTCGTCACGCGTCAGGCCTTCTACTGGGACCCAGTCGAAGACGAGATCGTCTTCCAGGGCCGGAACAACTCCTACGTCCTCGAAGAGCAGATAGCGACCTTGCTCGGCTACGAGGACACACGCGACATCTACGAGGAGATGGACTTCCGGACGGAGATCATCGAGCGAATCATCCAGGAGGACCTCATCGGCTATCACGACTTCAACGATACCGTCGCGTCGTTCCAGCGCGACGGTGTCGAGGGCCTCCCATTCACGATGGCCCGTCGGGACTTCTAACATGGCGACGGAATCGGACGTCTCCTCCGACAACTCACTCGAGAACATCGACATCGTCTCGTTACTCTCGTCGATCCGCCAGTCGTACATCGACATGGAGATGTCGATTCCTCGGTATCTCCTCGTCATCGTCATCCCGGCGGCCATCGTCGCGATGCTCTCGTTCGTCGCGGCGCTGGTCCTGGACCTCCCCGGTGCGGTGCGGTTGCCGATGCCACTACTTGGCATCCTCGTCATCGGATCGGCCTTGCTCTACCCCAAGATCCGACAGGACCAGCGGCGGACGCGAATGGAGGAGGTCTTTCACCTCTACGTCACGCACATGACCGTTCTCTCGACCACGAACATCGACCGTGTCGAGGTCTTCCGGCGCATCTCCACGGAAGCCGAGTACGGTCCGCTGGCGGAGGAGACTCGACGTATCGTCCAGCTGGTGGACACCTGGAATCAGAGCCTCGACGATGCCTGCCGGATGCGGGCGAAGAAGGTGCCATCCGACCCGGTCTCGGATTTCTTCGATCGACTCGCGTACACCATCAACGCCGGTGAGAGCCTCTCGGCCTACCTGGTGAGCGAGCAATCGGCCATCATCCGCAACTACACGACGATCTACGAGGGGCAACTCGAGAACCTGGAGGTCATGAAGGACCTCTACATGTCGATGGTCCTCTCGGTGACGTTCGCGCTCGTGTTCGCGACGGTGTTACCGATCCTCTCGGGGACCAATCCGACACTGACCGTCGCAGCCGTCGTCGTGATGTACACCTTCATCCAGGTCGGATTCCTCTATGCGATCTACACTGTCGCTCCGAGCGACCCCATCTGGTACTTCCCTACCGATCGGACCACGACCATCGAGCGAAAGCTGCAGGTCGGGACGGCCGTCGGCGTCCTCCTCTCTATCCTCGTCATCATGGGGACACTGGCGGTCATGCTCGGGATGACGCGTATCGACCCGCAATCGGTGCCGCTGCCGATCTACGCGGCGGTGCCGACGACCCCACTCGTCATCCCCGGCATCATCGCTCGAAACGCGGAGGTGGACGTGAAGGACCGCGACGACGAGTTCGTCAGCTTCATCCGGGCGCTGGGGTCCAGCGAGACGGCCCAGCAGACCACTACAACGAAGGTTCTCTCGCGACTCCGTCGAAAGGATTTCGGGCCCCTGACCGAGAACATCGACGACCTCTACAAGCGACTCAACATGCGCCTCTCCGGCCCCGACGCCTGGCGATTCTTCACGGCCGACGCTCACTCCTATCTCATCCAGAAGTTCTCGGAGATGTATCTCATCGGTCGGGAGATGGGTGGCGATCCGAAGCATCTCGGGGAACTCATCAGTCAGAACATGAGTGAGGTCCTCCAGCTGCGCGAACGCCGTGATCAGTCAACCACCACGCTCATCGGGGTGATGTACGGCCTCTCCGCCGCCGCGACGTTCGCCTTCTTCATCGGTCTCGGCATCGTCGAGGTGCTCGCCGGGATGTCGATGGGGATCGAGTCGACCGGGCAGTTCAACTTCGAGAGCCTGATCAACACCCAGGTGTACGACGTGGACGTCATCGAGTACCTGCTCACGGTGACGGTGCTGGTCAACGCCGTGCTCTCTTCGCTCATCATCCGCGTCGTTGACGGGGGCCACAAGGTCAACTCGTATCTGCACTTCGTCGTCCTCACCTGGATCACCGCCGTCGTCGGGTCGATGACGCTCGAACTGGTCTCGATGTTACTCTCGGTGTAGGCGTGGGCCACACTTATGTACCAAAGGAGGTAAGCAGACGACAGATGGACGACGACGCCTCGGGCGGGTTCGCCCTCGCGATAGCCTCCGGTAAGGGAGGCGTCGGCAAGACGACGACCGCGGTCAACCTCGGCGCGGCGTTCGCGGACAGGGGTCTCGACGTCGCCATCGTTGATTTCGACCTCGGGATGGCGAATCTCGGTGCATTCGTGGGGCTCACCGACCCCGAGGCGACGATTCACGACGTTCTCCGCGGAAATGCCTCGATCGAAGCCGCCTGTCACGAGGGAGGCGGTCTGACGATCGTCCCCGGGGCGACGGATCTCGATAGCTTCGCGTCACTCGATACTGCGGCTATCGAGGACGTGGTCGCGACGCTCAAAGGGGACTTCGACGTGGTCCTCCTGGACGCCGGGGCGGGCCTCAGCCACGAGGTCGGCGTCACGCTCAGCGCAGCGGACGGCGCGGTCCTGGTCACGACGGCGGAACTGGCCTCGTTGACGGACGCGGCCAAGACCGGCGAACTCGTCGATCGACTCGACGTGCCCGTCGTCGGCGCCGTCTTCACCCGCACCGGCGACGGTTCGTTCGACGACGTCGAGGGCATCGCCACCGCCCTCGGTACGACGGACGCCGTCACCGTGAGCGTTCCCTACGACCGGGCCGTCCACCGCAGTATCCGCGGTGGCGTTCCGGTGGTCATGTCGGCCCCCGAGGCGCCCGCGTCAAAAGCCTACGATCGACTGGCGACCCGATTGGCGACCCTGCTCGATTTCGACGTCAGACGACCCGAGGATTCGGGTACCGACTTCGAATGGGTCGATCCGGACAGCGGGACAGCCCCGGATTCGAACGGTCCCAGCGAAGACGATGCCGTCGTCGAGGTCCCGCTGGCGGAACTCATCGCGGACGCCGGTCTCGACGACAGCGAAACGGCGACGAAAGAACGGGTACGGCTCCTCGACAGGGTCTGGTCCCGGCTGTCCTGATCAGCCCCGTGAGACGATAGAGTACATGACGAAGATATACCCCGCCGTCGTGATCACGTAGTTGACCGTCAGCAGACTGCGCGCGCCCGAGAATCCGGTGATGAAGGCACTGATGGTCGTCCCGATGGCGGCGGCGACTACGAGTGCGAAGCCGATGGAGAGATGTAACATCGCCCGTCTCGTGGTCTCCGCGTACGCTCGAACGGCGAAGCCAACCACCGAGAGGCCGGCGACCGTCAGGGTCAGGCTGAACACCACGTACAACATCTCGATGGTTCGCATTGGCTCTCTTCGTAACTGGTCACAGAATTGCCCTTAAATCTACCCCGCCAATTATAATCTCGGATAATTAGCCGTCGCGACGGAGATCCGACCACACGTCGACGAGGTTGTTCTTCGCCTCCGTGCGCTCTTTGAAGTCGAGTTCGACGGACTGGGTTCCGAACTGCACGGCTATCTCGTCGACCCGTCGTCGGTAGACCTTCGTCCGCCGTCCCTCCTCGGAGAGTTCCTTGCCTTCGAGCGCCAGCAGGTCGTTTTCGACCAGTTCCTCGATGCGGCGATAGGACGTGGCGATCGGGATATCTAGCTCGTTTGAGAGTTCCTGCGCCGATTTCGGTGTGTGCGTGGCCCGAAGTATCTCGGCGTTGTACTTGTTGCCGAGAACACGCAGTACCGCAACCGGTTCCATCAGGTTGCATAATGACCCCGGGGTGAAAAAGAGTATCGACCTTTTTCAGGGCACGGGCGTCGTCGGACGGGATATGCGCACGGAAACGGGGTGCCCGGACCGTACGTATCGGGATACCGTCATTACGCCCGTCGCCAGCGGGCGGTCGGGACAGGCGCGACCGTCTCGACGCAGTAAGCGGCTGCGGGCTCCGCGAAGATGTGTTGCTCTGGTCTGTCGATTTCCCGTTCGAACGGTCCGGTCTGGACTCCCGTGGATCTGCTCGAAATAACCAAACGCTTATTCGAAACGGCGATGAGTCCCGTGTATGACGGCCGAGACGACAAACGTACTCGAGTTCTCGCTCGGCGACGGTCGCTACTGCATCGACATCGCCCACGTCGACGAGATCGTCGACGCGACCGAAGAGATAACACCGGTGCCGGACGCCGACGACCACATCGTGGGCGTCGTCGACCTTCGTGGTGAGACGACACGGGTCGTCGATCCGAAGGTATCGCTCGACCTGGATGCGGGCCACAACGGACGGCGGATTGTGGTCCTCTCGGATCAGGACGGAACGGGGCTCCTCATCGACGACGTCCATCAGGTAGAAGACGTTCGAACGGAGGACGTCGACACGTCGCTCGCCTCCGAACGAACGCGAGGGGTCATCCGACGCGACGACCGATTCGTCGTCTGGATCGACCCTGCGGCGCTCGTCTGAACCGTCAGTCCAGCAGCGCGTCGACGTCCACGTGTTCGTTCAGCAGGCCGTACATCGTCTCGACGGTGCGAACGTCGCGGACGCGACCGCCGCGGATGAGTTCTTCTGCGCGTTCGACCGTCGCCAGGGTGTCCGACTGGACGACCAGGACCGGGACGTTGCGTTCCTGTGCCTTGCCGAGGACCGCTCCCGGTGGTTCCATACCGCCGGTGAGGATGAGCGCTTTCACGCCAGGCGCCTCGAGCGCCGCCGTCTGGACGTCCGAGCGGTCGCCACCGGTGATCACGGCGGCGTCTTTCGTGCGCCGGAAGTGGCGCAGCGCGGACTCGCCGGACATCGCACCGACGAGCACGCGTTCGACGAACACCTCGTCGTCGACGTTCGTCAGGATGTCGCCGCCGAGTTCGTTGGTGATATCGGAGAGCGTGACGCCGGCGAGGGTGCGGTCGTGCGGGATGACGCCGTGCACGGAGACGTCCCGAGTCTGCAGGAACGGGACGACGTCCGATTCGACCATGTCGTACATCGAGTCGCTAACCGCGTTGAAGACGACGCCCTCGAGTCGGTCGCCGAAGCGGTCGGCTGCCGCGAGGAGTTCGTCGACGTCGCTCGCCGTCTCGATCCGTTCGACGAGCACGACGTCGGCATCGATGGCCTCGGCCACGTCGTCTTCGGCCAGGTCGACGATGCCGCCGGTGGTGTACCGGCCACCACCTTCGACGATCATCATGTCACGGTCCTCGGACAGGGCATCGAAGGCCTCCCCGATGCGGTCGCGGAGCTCCGTCGCGTCCTCCTGTCCGCGGATGGCGCCCTCGATGAACGTCGGCGAGTAGACGATGGGCTCCATCTCGTGCATCTCCGAGTCGAGGTCGAGGATGTCGCGGGCGAGCATGGGGTCCGCGTCGAGGGTCTTGCCGACGTTGCTCTGTAGTCTGGTCCCCTTCGGTTTCATGTAGCCGACCGAGGCGCCTCGCTCCTGTGCGAGCTGGCCGAGCGAGAGCGCCAGGGCCGTCTTGCCTGTACTTTCCTCCGTGGAAGCGACGAGTAACGTGTTCATAGCTGGTCTGGGTCAACGGTGAGTCGGATGTCCACAGCCTGTACGCCGTCCGGGGTCGCGACGAGCGGGTTGATGTCGAGTTCGAGGATCGCCGGGAAGTCGGTGACGAGTTGCGAGAGGCGTTGGACGCTCTCGACGACCGCGTCCTCGTCGACCGGGTCGCGGCCACGGGCACCCCGCAGCAGGGGCGCGGACTGGATCTCGTCGATCATCTCTTCGGACTCCCGTTCGCTGACGGGGGCCACCCTGACGGTGGTGTCCTCGAGGATCTCGACGAAGATCCCGCCGAGACCGAACAGCATCAGCGGCCCGAACTGCGGGTCCCGGTTCATCCCGAGGATGGTCTCGGTGCCCGAATCGAGATCGACCATCTCCTGGACCTGGACGCCGAGGATGGTCGCGTCGGGCTGGTAGTTTCGAGCGCGGGTCACGAGGTCCTCGAAGGCGTCCTCGACGTCCTCGTCCTCGACGCCGACCTTGACGCCGCCGATGTCGGACTTGTGGAGGATGTCCGGACTCACGATCTTCATGACGACGCCGCCGTCGATTCCCTCGGCGACCTCGCGGGCCTTCGCCGGCGTATCGACGATGTCGCCGGCCGGTGTCGGGATGCCGTACGCGTCGAGCAGCTCCATGGCCTCGACGCCCAGGCGGTTCGTGTCGCGGTTCTCGACCGAGCGCAGTATCTCCTCGGCCCGATCGCGGTCGACGTCGAACTCGACCGGCGGTTCGTAGTCGAGTTCGGTGATGTCGCGATAGGTCGCGAGCGCGTCGAGACTGCGGACGGCTCGGGCCGGGTCGAAGTAGTTCGGGATACCGTGGTCGCGCAGCGTGTCCGCTGGCACCTCCACCCGTTCGCCACCCATCAGGCTGGCGACGACCGGATTGCCGTGTTTTGCCTGGACCTCGGCGATGTCGTCGGCGAGTCCCTCGTATTCGATGACCGCGGTCGGACACGAGATGACGACCGCGCTGGAGACGTTCTCGTCCTCGAGGACGATATCCAGCGCTTTCTTGAACCGTTCGTTGTCGGCGTCACCGATGACGTCGACCGGGTTGTAGATGTTCGCCTCGTCCGGCATCGTCTCGCCCAGTCGCTCGACGGTCTCCTCGGTGAACGACGCCATATTCAGGTCCGAATCACCGATGGCGTCGGTCGCCATGACGCCGGGGCCACCGGCGTTCGTGATGACGGCGACGTCGTCGCCGTCCGGGACTGGCTGTCCGTCGAGGATGCGAGCGTAGTCGAACAGTTCCTCGACGTTCTCGGCCCGGAGGACGCCGGCCTGGTCGAGGCCCGCCTCGTAGGCGCGCTCCGACCCGGCGATGGTCCCCGTATGCGAGGACGCGGCCTGCGCCCCGGCATCCGTCCGACCGGATTTCACCAGCACGATCGGGGTGTCTTCGGTGACGTCCCGGGCGGTGTCGATGAACTCGCGGCCGTTCTCGATCCCTTCGAGGTAGCCGAGGATGACGTCCGTATCCTCGTCCTCGTCCCATATCTCGATGAAGTCGGTCTCGTCGAGGACGGCCTTGTTCCCCAGCGAGACGATGTCTTTGAACCCGATGTCCTGGTCGTTGGCCCAGTCCAGCACCGCCGTGATGAACGCGCCGGACTGACTCATGAAGGACATCGATCCCGGGAGTGCGTCCTCGGGACCGAACGAGCCGTTCATGTCGACCGGCGTGCTCATCACGCCCAGGCTGTTGGGACCGACAAGGTTCAGGTCGTATTCCGATGCGATTGCTTGCAGTTCATGTTCGCGGGATGCTCCTTCCGACCCCGTCTCGCCGAAGCCAGCAGTGATCACGACGACGTTCTTGACGCCGTTCTCGGCGAGGTTCCGGACCGCGTCGACGGCGATATGCGGTGGGACCACGACCACGGCCATGTCGACCGGGTCTGGTACCGCGCCGATATCGCTGTACGCCGCGATGCCGAACACCTCGTCTCGCTTCGGGTTGATTGGGACGACGTCTCCGGCAAAGGACTCGAGGTTCTCCATGATCGCCCGTCCGATGGATCCCTCTCGTTCTGTCGCGCCGACGACGGCGACCCGTTCGGGGGCAAAGAGCCCACGGGCTCCACGTGGCATCGTCATCTTCACGTACATCTCGGATAGGCTTAAATGTGGGTAATTCGCCCGTGACGCGGGAGAGAACCTTTCACGATGCATAATATTTGTGCACGTATCAGAAAAATGGTGTAGGAATCGTACGGTCGTCGTACCGTGGTTTCAGCCGTCGTCGAACATTTTCCGAAACAATTCGGAAATATTATACTTCACGGCGATACCTCCCGGCAACCGCTCCCGAGTTTGCCACGTCTTTTGGTCGGTCGGTGCGAACGGTGGGGCATGACGCCCGATCTGTTCTCTCCGCTTTCGATACGAGACACGACGGTGCAAAATCGCACGATGGTCTCCCCGATGTGCCAGTACTCCTGTGAGGAGCGGGACGGACTGGCGACGGACTGGCACCACGTCCACCTCGGGAGCCGGGCCGTCGGCGGCGCCGGTATCGTGATGGCCGAAGCCACTGCCGTCGAAAAGCGGGGGCGCATCTCGCCACAGGATCTGGGTATCTGGTCCGACGACCACGCGGCCGCCCTCGAAGAAACGACGACCTTCGTCCGCGATCAGGGTGCCGTTCCCGCCATCCAGCTCGCCCACGCCGGCCGGAAAGCGTCGACGCGCAGGCCGTGGGACGGTGGTGGTCCGCTCCACCCGGTGGAGGGTGGGTGGGACGTGGTCGCGCCGAGTGCGAAGCCGTGGCCGTACGAGGACGCCACCCCACCGGAGACGCGGGACCTCTCCGTCGCCGAGATCGACGGGATCGTCGACGCCTTCCGGGCCGCGGCCCGACGCGCGGTCGATGCGGGCTTCGAGATAGTCGAGATCCACGGAGCCCACGGCTACCTCGTTCACGAGTTCCTCTCGCCCGTCACGAACGATCGCACTGACGAGTACGGGGGTTCCTTCGAGAATCGGACCCGATTCCTCCGGGAGATCGTCACGGCCGTCCGCGAGGCGGTGGCCGAGTCGGTCCCACTGTTCGTCCGTCTCTCGGCGACCGATTGGCTCGAGGCCCGTGACTCCTGGACCCCAGCGCAGTCCGTCCGTCTCGCGGCCCGACTCGCCGACCTGGGGGTGGACCTCGTCGACGTCAGTACGGGGGGCATCAGCCCCGACCAGGACATCGACTGGACCGGGCCGAACTACCAGGTTCGCTTTGCAGAGCGAATCCGCGAGGAGACCGACGACCTCCTCGTCGGTGCGGTCGGCGGTATCCGGACGGCCGAACAGGCACAAGCGCTGATACGGAACGGTCGGGCCGACGTGGCCATCGTCGGTCGTGAGTTCCTCCGAGATCCGTACTTCCCGCTCCATGCCGCACAGCGACTGAAAGAAAACGAGCGCCTCCAGCCCCCTGACCAGTACCAGCGGGGGTTCTGAGCACCGGTACGCCTTTTTCACTTCCGATCCCTCTCCCGGTATGGTGGAATACCGCCCGTTTCCCGAGGACCGGCGAGCGAGGTTCTCGTCGATGCTCTCCTACGCCTTCAGTCCCGAATCGGGACCGTTCGAGGCCGAGGAGGAGGAGACGCCCCCGCAGGCGCGCGTCGGCGAGAATCGAGGGCTCTTCGAGGGCGACGAACCCGTGTCCGTCTGTCGGCACCATTTCTTCGATACGCGCGCACGCGGCAGTGATATCACTATGGGTGGGATCTCGGCCGTCGCCACGCCGCCGGAACATCGACGAAAGGGATACGTCCGGCGGCTGCTGACCGAGACGCTGGTCGAATATCGGGACCGCGGTGTGCCGATAGCTTCGCTATGGCCGTTCGCGACACCGTTCTACGCCCAGTTCGGCTGGGCGACCGCCTTTCGGACGGCGGTGCAGACGGCCGACCCTGCGGTCTATCGGATCGGTGATCCACCCGCGGGACGGTACTACCGGGCCGAAACGGACGACTGGGAGGCCCTCGACGCCGTCCTCGAGTCTCACGCGAACACGTACGAACTGGCCGTCGACCGGGCAGAATCCTGGTGGCGCAATCGCGCGTTCCACGGCTGGGAGTCTGATCCATACGTCTACGTCTGGGAACGCGACGACGAGCCACGTGGGTACGTAACCTACTCCGTCACTGAAGACGACGGGAAGACCCTCTCCGTCCGGGACATGGCCTTCGTTGACACCGATGCGCACTACGCACTGGTACGGTTCCTCGCGGACCACGATTCACAGGTCGCGACGGTTCGGCTTCCGACCCCTCCCCAGGAGATGCTCATCGACGTCGTGGACGACCCCGGGGAGTTGGACGTCTCACTGGAGGCCGGGGCGATGGTTCGTCTCGTCGACGTCGAGGCCGCCTTCGAAGCCATCGCCTATCCCGAGGACGTCGACGGGCACGTGATTCTCTCCGTCGACGACCCGCTGGTCGACTGGAACGACGGGACGTTCGCGGTCGACATCGCTGACGGCGGCGCCTCGGTCACTACAGTTGACCGGCCGGCGGACGTCACGATCGACGTCGGATCACTGTCTCAACTCCTCGTTGGGTATCGCGACCTCGAGCGGCTGGCCACCGAGAACGCGGTGACCGTCGAAGACCACGCTCGTGCGACCGTCCTCGGTGACGCGCTCCCGGCGTCGTCGGCCTATCTCCGAGAAGCGTTCTGATACACCTGGGCTGGTCAGTCGACCGGCTCGAACCGGTAGCCGTCCCACGCTTGACTCTCCGGCTCCCGGATACCGGCGTCGGGGTCTCTGAGTTCCTCGACGTAGACGGGCGCTACCAGGTCGCCGGTATCGACGTCCGCGGTCGTGAGCTGGCCGACGACCCGGACGGAATCGTCGTCGACCGCGAATTCGACGATGGCGAGCGCGTTCGGTTGCCGGACGCCTGGGGGCGTGGCCGTACTCTCGGTCCAGGTCACGACGGTTCCCGTTCGATCCGTGAGGTCGATGGGGTCGCTCGCCTCGGTCCCACAGGTCGGGCACCTCGGATGGTTCGGGTAGTAGAGGTGGCCGTTCGAACAGCGGAAGGCCGTCAGACTCATCGTGGCCCCTCCAGGATGGTGGTCGTGACACAGTTCCCGAAGCCCCCGACGTTACACGCGAGTCCGACGTCTCCGGACACCTGTCGGTCGCCGGCCTCGCCGAGGAGTTGCCGGTAGAGTTCGTAGACCTGCGCGACCCCGCTCGCCCCGAGCGGGTGTCCTTTGGACTTGAGGCCGCCCGAGGTATTCACCGGCAACTCGCCGTCTCGGTGGGTTATCCCGTCGCTCGCGGCGCGCCACCCCTCGCCCTTCTCGAAGAACCCGAGGTCCTCTAACTGGAGCACCTCGAGGATGGTGAACATGTCGTGGAGTTCCGCGAAGTCGACGTCATCGGGCCCCATAGCTGCCATCTCGTAGGCCTGCCGGCTCGATTCGGCGACGCCGCTCATCGTCGTGGGGTCGTCGCGCTCGTGGACGACGTGGGTATCCGTGGCGCCGCCGATGCCGGCGACGGTGACGTACTCGTCGGCCACCTCCTCGGCCACCGACTCGGGGGCGAAGACCAGCGCTGCGCTCCCGTCGGTTATCGGACAGAAGTCGTAGAGGCGCAACGGGTCGGCGACGATCGGCGAGGAGAGCACCGTCTCCCGGTCGACTGCCTTCCGGAACTGTGCGTGGGGGTTGTCGAGTCCGTTGCGATGGTTTTTCACCGCGATGTCGGCGAGGGATTCCCGCGGTGCGTCGTACTTCTCGAGGTAGCGTCGAGCGACGAGGCCGGCGAAACTCGGGAGCGTGAGACCGTGTTTGTACTCGGCCGGGTGGGTGAGCGACGCGATGACGTCGGTCGCCTCGGCGGTCGATCGATGGGTCATCTTCTCGCCGCCGACGAGCATCGTCATCTCGCTGGCTCCCGAGGCGATGGACTGCCAGGCCGCGTAGATGCCCGCTCCCCCACTCGCACTCGTCTGATCGATCCGCTGGGTGTACGCGGGTATGGCACCGAGGTCGTGGGCGAGGGCGTTCATGACGCCAGTCTGTCCCTCGAACTCGCCGCTCGCCATGTTCGAGACGTACAGGTGGTCCAGGTCGGACGCGTCGATGTCCGCGTCCGCGAGCGCCTCGGTGCCCGCCGCTGCGAGCAGATCACGAATCCAGGCGTCGCGTTCCCCGAACTGGGTCATCGACGCGCCGATGATCGCTACGCGTTCCATATGCCTCGTCCGCCCCGGGCCCCCTTCTAGGTACTGACTCCACTCGGTCCCGACTGGAAACGGTGCCGAGAGGACAATGCATTAATAGAATGCCCATCCTCTTTGGGACATACTCTGGCGAGCAGTCATGAGCGAGGAATCTATCGACGCCGATGAACACGCGAGCACCACCATTTTGGTGGTCGACGACGAGCGAGATCTGGCCGATCTCTACAAGGCGTGGCTCGCCGACGAGTTCGACGTCCGCGTCGCCTACGACGGCGAATCAGCCCTCGAGCAACTGGACGAGGGGATCGACGTCGTCTTGCTCGACCGACGAATGCCGACCCTGTCCGGTGACGAGGTACTCGATACCATCCGCGAACGGTCCATCGACTGCCGTGTCGCGATGGTCACCGCCGTCGAACCGGACGTCGACATCGTCGAACTGGGGTTCGACGATTACCTCCAGAAGCCCGTCGACCGGGAGCAACTCGTCGACACGGTACACCGACTCGTCCGCCGGTCCGAGTACGACCAGCGGCTGCAGGAGTATTTCACCGCCGTTCGGAAACGGTCGCTGCTGGACGAACGCCTGGCACCGGGCGAACGGGACGCGAGCGAGGAGTATCGCACCCTGCAGGCCCAACTTGACGATCTCGAGGCGGACATCGATACCGTGTCGATGGAACTTGACGAGGCTGACTTCGAGACCCTGTTCAGGCAACTCGAGTGAGACGACCGGGCACCGCCGACTCGTTTCCAGCATCGCCCCAGCGTATTTGCCCCCGAGATAAGCTTCCCCGTATCGAAACACACCATGTCCGGAACCGATGACCCCGCGGCGCTCGTCGACGTCCCCGACCTCGATGACGTCATCGAACGTTTGTTCCGCAATAGTTCCACGAACGCCATGATCGCGTGGGTTTTGGTCGGGGTTCTCCTGTCGGTTTTCGTCGAGAGTCTCGTCGGGTTCGACATCCAGTGGCTGGTATTCGTCGGCTTCGTCGGGGCCGTCGTTCTCTTGCCGCCGATCGCATATCGAGAATGGCGGGTGATGCTCCCCTGGGAACTGCTCGTCCTTGCGTTACTCCCAATCATCGTCCGGGCCGTCTTCGGTGGGATTCTGGGAACGTTCGCGACGTATCTCTCACTGGCCGGTCTCGCGCTCATCGTGATCGTCGAACTGCACATGTTTACGTCTCTCAAGGTCACCCCGTGGTTCGCCATCGCCCTCGTCACGATGACGACCCTGGCGGCCGTGGCCGCGTGGACCATTTTCCGGTGGAACGCCGACAAATTCCTGGGAACGACCTACCTCCTGGACAACGAGACGCTGATGATGGAGTGGATCTACGTCACGCTCGCCGGACTGGTCGCTGGAATACTGTTCGAGACGTACTTCTCCAGACGCGATCGCATCCTCTGGCAGCGACTTCGGCGGGTGTTGGGACGATGAGAGGGCTCCCACGACCGTCCAGGGACAATCAGCGACGGATCACCCGAGGGATGCAGGCAGTCCTGCTCTCGCTCGTGATCTACGGCGTGGTCGCCGGTCAGCCGAAGGCCATCAGCAACGGTGGAATGGGGTTGGCCATTACGTTCATCCCGGCCATCCTCGAACGGAATTACGAGTTTCCTCTCGACCCCTGGCTGGGGCTCTGGATCACCACGGCCGTCTTCTTGCACACCCTGGGCTCGGCTGGACTCTACGGACGGCTGTTCTGGTGGGACAACCTGACCCACGCGATGTCCGCGACGGTCGTCGCCGGGGCCGGGTACACCGTCGCTCGCGCCGTCGACCTCCACAGTGACGACATTTTCGTCCCCCGCCGGTTCTTCTTCGTGTACATCTTCGTCGTCGTGCTTTCCTTCGGCGTCATCTGGGAGCTCTTCGAGTTCGCCCTCGACCTCATCGCCCTCTCGACCGGTGTGACGATGCCGCTGGCCCAGCACGGGCTCGACGATACGGTCCGCGATCTCATGTTCAATTCCGTGGGCGCACTCGTCGTCGCGCTCTTCGGACAGGCACACCTCGGCGGTGTCGCCGAAACCCTTCGCGACCGTTTCGGGACCGAGGGGTAATCGTATCTGGTCATCTTCGCCGGAAATCTATCGCGTGATAGTGAATCTGTCGCAGGTCCCTAGAGGACTATATGCGTCGGTTCGAAACTAGGTATGGGATGGCACGCAGCACCTTGCAGGACGTCCTCGACGAACGGGTAACGGAGTTCGAAGCCAGTACGACCGTCGACGAAGCCATCGAGACGATCCGTGACTCGGCGCCGGCGTCCGAGAACACGATCTACTATGCCTTCGTCACCGCGCCTGACGGAACGCTCGAGAGCGTGGTCTCGATGCGGGAGTTGCTCAACGCCGACGACGACACCCAGGTCTCCGAAGTCGCCTCCGATCAGGTGGTCTTCGTCGAGACGGACGATTCGATCGAGGCGGTCGGCAAGACCTTCGGGCAGTACCAGTTCATGGCGCTCCCGGTCGTCGACGAATCGGGCACACTGGTGGGAACGGTTCGAGCACCCGCGATCCTCGAGGCCCTCGACGAGGAGTCCGCGAGTGAGGATCTCAGGCGGTTGGTTCGCGACGTGGAGTACGACGCCACGAAAGCGCGAACTTACGAGTGCTTCTCGTGTGGGGCCACCGTCACTGCCGTCGACAATCCGATGGAGTGCCCGGAATGTGGTGGGGACCTTCGCAACAAGGGCACGCCGATGGAGTGAGGGTCCGGTTGCTCTGCTGAGCACCGCCAGCACCAAGTGAGCGCGTCGGGCTTCGGCGATCGACCGTTACCCAGTGTTTATCATCGCTTCCTTCGAACGGGTTTGCGATGCCAACCGACCTGTTACTGCCCCAGTCGAGCGAACGGGACCCGGTCGAACTGGGACTGTGGGCGGAGGACCTCGAGTACGACGGACTGTGGCTCGGGGAACTCTGGGGCTCGAGTTCGGTCGTCAAACTGACCGAACTCGCCGTGCGAACCGAATCCATCGCGCTCGGTTCGGCCATTCTCAACGTCTTCTCACGGACGCCAGCGGCCCTCGCGATAACTGCCGGCACGCTCGATGCGGTCTCGGATGGTCGGTTTCGACTCGGGGTCGGCACCTCGACCCGGAAAGCCATCGAAGACCTCCACGGGATGGACTGGGCTGCCCCGAATCCGGTCCGTCGTGCCCACGAGACCATCGAACTCGTCCAGGCGTTCCTCGATGGGGACGAGCGTGTCGACTATCAGGGTGAGATTTTCGACGTCCAGGAGGTCCCCACGATCGACGCAGACGTTCCCGTCTATCACGCGGCGCTCGGGAAAGCCAACCGTCGGGTCGTCGCGAGGCTGGCCGACGGTTGGATCCCGCACAACGTCCCGTTTCCGGACCTCGACGACGCATTTGGATACATCCGCGAGACCATGGACGAAGCGGGCCGTGACGCGTCCATCGACGTCGCCCCCTACGTCCCTGCCGCGGTCGCCCCGGACCCCGACGAAGCCCGTGACGTCATCCGCGGCCACGTCGCGTACTACGTCGGAAACGGTCGGGGGTACGAACGGGCGGTCTCACAGCGATTCCCGGACGAGGCGGCCGCCGTGGCCACGGCGTGGCGGGACGGAGACAGACGGACGGCGGCAAACCGGGTCACCGACGAGATGGTGGCCGCCCTGGGCGTTGCCGGCACCCCCGAACAGGCCAGAGCGCAGTTCGCGGCGGTCGCCGATATCGACTGCGTCGACAGACCGATGGTGACGATTCCCGGGAATGCAGAGCGGGAGGTCGTAGAGCGAACGATCGAGGTGCTCGCCCCGGCAACCGTCTGATGGTCCCACCTCTTCGGGCTCTCTTGTTGATCCAGATACTTTCGTCTCTCTGGAAGAGATGAGCAAAGAGACAGACCCGATTTCGGGCGATCACTTCGAATACCGGCCATTCGGGTAGGTGGGAGGGTGCCAGAGGCTGCCGTTTTCGATCGGGTCACTCCCGGTTCGTACCCCGATTACGGAGTCGATCGAGGCCGAACGTCGCGACGAAGAAGGCACCGCCGATGTACAACAAGGACTGCGGGTCGACGACGAGTCGAGAGACGATACTGTTCCCATACCCGATCAACGTCCCGAGATATCCCAGAAGCGAGACCGTCCACCCGAGACCGGTGACGCCCGCAAGTTGATCGAGAAGGTCGTGCTCCGCCGTCAGTTGCTGTTTCAGGGACATGGCTGAGATTCCGTCGCGTAAGCGAATCCTACCGGCGTCGGCGCCAAGAAGGTAGTTTCGAGTTACTCGTCGAGTGATTACGGCATGCCGTGATAACGCGACGGCTTCATCAACCTGCCGCGAGTGCGCGGTCGCGACCTCGACCATCCGCCGGCGGTCGGTCGCCACCATATTCGGTATGCCGAGACGATTAGTCACTCGAGAACTCGGATCGGTTATCGCTGGAGCCTCGTTGCGGACCGGCGGCGTCCGCTGCCGTCGAACTGAACTTATTTGGCTCTCACCTGTGGGGTTCAACTATGAAGACGCGATCTCGAGTCAAGAGCAGTTTCGTCGCGGGGCTGATCTTGATCGCTCCACTCGTCGTGACGGTCTTCGTTCTCCGGATCCTCATTGGCTGGACTCAGCAGTTCGTCGATCCGGTCGTCGCGGGGACACGACTGATCCAGTACACCGGAAACAACGAACTCGTCGCGCAACTGGTGGCCGTATTCCTCATTCTCGGGGCCATCACGCTGCTCGGGTATCTGGCGCAGCGAAGTATCGGCCGGCAGGTGTTCGGGAATATGGGGCGGATCGTGAACGTCATTCCGTTGATCAGCACGCTCTACGTGAGTGTCCGACAGGTCTCGAACTCCCTGGTCGAGCGACGGACGGCGTACGATGGCGTCGCACTCGTCGAGTACCCCCGAGAGGATATGTATTATCTCGGTCTTATCACCGGCAAGAGCCCGACCGTCGTCGAGGAGTTCACCGAGGAGACGATGTACAACGTCTTCCTCCCGAACAGTCCCAATCCGACGGGTGGCCGATTGCTTCTGCTGCCCGAACAGCAGGTCCACGAAATCGATATGAGCGTTCGCCGCGGGATGCAGTTGATCGTGACCAGCGGCATCGGTGCCGACCAGGGGTCGTCTTTCGATGCTGACGCCGCGTTCAAACACGGATACAGCGACTGATCAGTGGAGGAGGCTCACAGGAGCCACACCGACCGAATTTTCCCGGTGAATGTGTGGCTGGAAGCGCCATAATCGAAGTACTGGTGTGAAGTCCTGTAGTCTGTTATTCAGTACCCTCCCTCAGCAGGATATCGGTAGCATCGTTCGGTGCTGGTGGGGGGGATAGCCGTCGATTGAACGTCGGTGAATATTCCTGTAGCCACCTGTGCATGCATGGCTGCAAAAAATCATGATTTTCACTTCGAGCGATGACCGGAATCGATACCGCCAGCGTGTCCGAAACGAGACATCGGCCGGCATCTAGCTTCTATATAGCGACATACGGTGTATACGTTCGAGATACTGCGGATCACCTATGTCAGACGATAGATATTCTCCTCGTAGACGTCGCGAACACGGTCTCCCCAGTTGTGCGTGTAGGTGTCGATGACGTCACTCGCCACGTCTCCTCGCAGGTACTTCACGATGCCCCGATCACCGGTTCGATCCCGAAGGTGTGTGGTGAAGAAGTGTCTGAAGTAATGCGGAGTCACG
>JBNJDE010000020.1:0-24555 GCA_051744605.1 Halobacteriota archaeon | reverse complement strand
CTGGTGCAGGGAACGCCGACGCAGTTCGCTGCCATCATCGTCGTCATCGCGGCCGTTGTCCTCGGTGTCGGCGGGCAGGCGATCCGAACGGCCTCCTGACCCTGATTCGTCCGAACACTCCGGTCTCTTTTCTCGGTCACATCGAACGCATGACACAGGGGATCGAATCCGTTTTCCGACCGCGAAGGGCCGCCGGGTCGAGACCGACACCGAAGACTGAGTTATCGATAGAAAGACGATGTATTCGAGCCGATGGTGTCGCGACTAGCCGTCGGTTTCGTGCAGTGGTTCCCGACTGATCGTCGCCTGTAGGCTCGCGATGTCCTCGCGGCGCATCGACGAGGCCGCCTCGAGCACGGCGAACACCTCGTTTCGTGTAATCTTCACTCCGGTACTCGTCAGTGCGTCCCGCGGACGCCGTTCGAGTTCCCGCAGGGTGCCGACCGCGAGCAGGTAGGGAACGGCCCACGCGGCGAGGGTGTTCCCGGACCGGAGCGGCATCGCCTCGAGATACGCGAGGCCGTCGTCGAGATATCCCCGGGCACGACCGACCACCCGTTCGATCACCCGGCCGACCCCCTCCTCGTTCGAGGGGTCGAGTATCTCGTCGGGATCGACCCCCTCCTCGTGGAGCCATTCTGCGGGAAGATAGACGTTGTCCTCCGCGACGGCGTCCGCGCCCACGTCCTTCGCGATGTTGACGAGCTGGAGCAGCCGGCCGAAGCCCTCGGCGGTCCGTTCCATCGTGCGCAGGCGATCGGGGGCGACCGCCGCCCCGCCGAGGAGGTTCGTGATGAGCGTCCCGACGGTGCCGGCGACGAAATGGGAATACCGCTCGAGTTCGGCGTACTGCTGGATGCGGATCCCAGGGCGGTCGGCGTAGCGCTCGAGGAAGGTCTCCATCCCGACGACCATCTCGCGGACGGACGGGCGGATAGCAGCCTGGGTCGACGCCTCGAACGACGCGAAGGTCGCGAAGACCGTCGGGGTCCGCGAGACGACTCGCCAGTCGTCGTTGCGTTCCCCTTCCGGGGGGAGCCACTCGTCGACCGCCTCGTCGAAAGCCCGAATCGTCGTCTCGTCGGTCGGGTCGAGGGCCGCGTCGAAGCGACGGAGCAGCGACCGCTGGGTCTCGGTGGGGATGTGACTCGCGTCTTCGATGGTGTCCGCGACACGGCAGAGGAGATAGCCCACGCTGATGTAATCGTCCATCGGGGCGTCCAGTTGGTCGACCGTGAGCGCGAAGGTCCGCGAGACGCCGCGGATCGCCTCGTGACAGTACGCGAGGTCGGGATCGGCCAGGGTGATCGATTGATTGGTTACCATCGCAGTGGAGTAGAATACGGCTGGAAGGGGGTCGGAGATCGGTCCCTGTCACTGCGGTCCTCGCGCCCGAGGGTCCGGGTCTCGTGCTCGGGGTCGACACCGTGGCTATCGCGGGGGCCGGCGACCGTCACCGCCGTGTCCGTTTCGTCGTGAATCATCGGTTCGAATCCGATCCGAGAGGTCCTGTATACACAGTATCCGAAAGTAAATAAATAATTGGTGAACCGCGGCGGGACTCGCCGTGACGATCGTCGCCCACGCCGACCGGGCGACTCGGCGGCCGACGGCTCATCCCGTGGACCCCCGGTCGATCACCTCGACGGCCACCTCGTTCCGCCGGAGGAACGGTGGCGTCCACGGATCGTTGTATCGGAGCAAGAACGGGTCCCCGCGGGTCGCCACCCCCGCATCGTCGAGGGTCGTGCGGAGTGCCCGCTCTCGTCGCTCGACCCGCCAGGCCGGTGCATACCACGAGAACTGGGTCACCGCGAGGGTTCGGGGTGGCTCGCCGACGAGACGAACCGCCGGATCCGCCGGGGCGGGCGCCGTCTCGAGACCGTACTCGTCCGGAAGGTAGAACGCCATCCGATACGTGTCCCCGTCGTCCTCACTACTCCCCGAGCGAACCGGGACAGTCATCGGGAGGGACTCTCCGCCATCCGTCGCCACGGGCGCCGTCATCGCTATCGACTCCGCCCGTTCGTTCGCCCCCGTGATGTACCGAAAGAGCCGACGGAAGGCCGTGATCTGATCCGGGGCCGTCGTCTCCACCCGGACCGTCGCAGGATATCGCCGGAGTTCCACGCCGTCGAGGGCGCGAATCCGTTCGTACGGGACCGATTCCGCCGATCGAGTCGAGTAGATACCCCAGGCGGTCCAGGCGGCGAGCACCACACCACCGCCGAGGAGGGCGGCCTTCGAGGACGTTCGCATACGAGTTGTTGGGTATTCGACCAGTTAAACTGAGCGACCGGCCGATCGAGCCACTCCCCCACCCGGCGACGCGGCCGCCCACCCCGCCCCCACCGCTGTGAAACGGCCCACGCACATTCAAATGGGCTCGGAACGTCTGGCCGGCACGAGCGTCGATCGGTCGGACCCGAGCGGGCGTCCGACGGCGGCGGACGGTCTACGAGTAATGAACTGGGAACGGCTCATCGTCTGGACGGTCGGCACCCTCCTGGTCGCCGCCAGCCTCGGCGTCGGCGTCGTCGGGACGCCCTACGCCGCGTCGCCGGACGAGTTGGAGGCGGTCGAGAAGAATCCGGCGGTCACGGTCGCCTCGCTGGGGGACGGCTACGTGCTCTCACCTGGAGCGGGGGCCGTCGAGCGGGACGATGACACACCGACTGCGCTCGTGTTCTATCCCGGCGGGCGCGTCCACCCGAACGCCTACGTCCCGGTGCTGGCACCGGTCGTCGAACGGACCGGCGTGACGGTCTTCGTCCCGAAGCCACCGCTTCACCTGGCGGTCTTCGACGTCGACATGGCCGGCCGGGTCATCGCCGACCACCCAGAAATCGAGCGATGGTACGTCGGCGGTCACTCGCTCGGCGGCGCGATGGCGTGTCGATACGTCGCTCGCAGTCCCGGCCAGGTGTCTGGGCTCGTGCTCTTTGGCTCGTACTGCGACCGAGACGTCGGAGAGGCCGACGTCAGGGTGCTCTCGGTCAGGGGTGAGCGGGATGGGGTCCTCGATGCGGAGTCCGCCCGGGCAAACCGGGGCAACCTCCCGGCGGACGGGACGATCGAGGTGACCATCGAGGGGATGAATCACTCGCAGTTCGGCGCCTACGGCGGTCAGGCCGGAGACGCCCGGGCGACGATATCGGACGACGTCGCCCACGAAGCGCTCCAGGATGCACTCGTCGAGTTCTTCCGATCGAACGACGGCGAGGCCGTCGCCGGGTTCGTCTTCGAGCCCCTGGGGCGGGTTGACGGCGAGAGCGACGAGAGATAGCGGGACGCGGACGTCCCCTGGTAGCCCGGCCTGACCGACCCGTCACACCTGTTCTCACGCTACCATTTTCGTCGAGAGAGACGTACTCGACGGTATGTCCACAGCGACGACGCTCTCCGCGTCCATCCGGCCGACGACCCTGCTCGCCCCGCTCGGTGTCTGGCTCGGACTGGCGGTCCTGGCGGTTGTGAACGGCGTGTTCCGCGAGGTCCTCATCATCCCCCGCATCGGCGGCTATCCGGGGCACGTCGCGAGCACGGCGATGCTGGTCGCCGTCATCCTCGTCGTCTCGTGGCTGTTCTTCGGGTGGACCGGTGTCGAGTACACCCGGGCCGAACTGGTCGTCATCGGGCTGGGCTGGGTCGTTTTGACCGTCGGGTTCGAGTTCCTGGTCGGCTACGTCGAGGGGACGCCCGTCTCGGTGACCCTCGGGCAGTACGACGTCCTCGCCGGGCAGGTCTGGATCGTCGTCCCGATCGCCCTCTTCGTCGCCCCGCTGTGGTTCGGTCGGTAGCTGTCGTAGCGGTCGGCCATCGGTGACCGGCGAAACAGCTACCCTCCCGGGACCCGACCGTCGAGCCATGGCGGACGACGTTATCAGATCGCTCCTCGAGGGGAACGAACGCCACGTCGCCTCGCTCCCCGAGGACCACTTCTCGGCGGTCCAGACGGCACAACGACCTTCGGTCGTCTCCGTCTGCTGTTCGGACTCCCGGGTCCCCCAGGAGGGGATGTGGGGGGTCGACGAACCGGGCTGGCTGTTCACGCCGAGTACGATCGGCAACCAGGTGTGGGACCGGTACGAGGGAGAGCGAGTGCTCGACGGCAGCGTCCTGTATCCGATGGCGTACACCGGAACCGAGGTGGCCGTGGTGGTCGGACACACCGGCTGTGGAGCGGTGACGGCCGCACTCGAGGCCGTCGAGGAAGGAGAGCTCGACGCGCCGCCAGGGGTGGCGAAGTGGGTCGAGATGCTCGTCCCGGTCGTCGAGGCCGGACTCGACGACGACCGCGTCGATCCGGACCGATCGACGAGCCTCGTCGATCAACTCGTCGAGTACAACGTCGACCGACAGGTGGCCTTCCTGCGCGAGAGCGACGAGGTCCCGGAGACAGTGACCGCGCTCGGGTTCGTTTACGACTTCCAGGCCGTCTACGGGGACGACGACGGTCGGGCGTACCTCGTCAATCTGGACGGTGAGACGGCCCCGGAAACCATCCGGTCGGCGATCCCCGACGCGTTCTCCGACAGTGTTCGGCGACTGCTGGAATCGTAGCTGCGCCAGCCCAACGCCGATCAGGAGAGCCCGACGGATATCTCCGAGACCGTCACGTGCACGGCGTCGCTTTTCACCTCGCAGGTGACCGCATCCGCCGTTTCGGTGCAGTCGAGGTCGTCGTTCGAGGCGAAGTACCGCTCCCAGACACCCGCCCGTGGCGACTCGACGGTGATCGTGACGTCCTGCGTGGTCGTGTTCGCGAACACCGCGCTATCGCCGACACCATCTGCCCGTACGCGAACCGTGGCGCCCCCGACGTTCGCCCCGTCGGCGGTTCGAGTCTGTACGATCCGGACCACGGTTCGTTCGTCGCTCAACACGAGGTCGGGGTGCCGGATCATGACGGCGCCATCCGGGTCCTCCCGGATGACCGCGCCGGCGGTGTAGATCAGCCGTGACCCGTCCGGTCCCTGGTAGACGATGGGCCGAACGGTGACCGATTCGGTACCGCCGCCAGCGACGGCGACCGTGATGGTGACCGGGTCACCGACGAACACCTGTGCATCGTCGGCGACCATCTCGACCTGGCGGCTGGGCGCCCCCTCGTAGGCGACGTCGTCGATTCCGTTCGCGAGCACCGCGAAGGCCTGCTCGGCGTTGTGCGACCGTTCGTAGTCGCGAGCGTCCTCGAGCCCGGCGAATCCGGCCGCCGACGCGAGCGAAACGGTGGAGACGACCAGGGCGAACACGAGGACGAACCCGATCACCTCCGATTGGCCACGGTCAGCCATCGGCCACCTCCAGTGCAGTGACGTTCCCAGCCGTCACTTCGGCGCGGATCACGACGGGGCCGCCCTCGACCGTCGTCTCGGCGACCGACGTCCGACTGCTGAAGGGCACCGTGACGGTGACCGCCGGATCGCTCGACTGGAGGACGAGTTCGCCCCGGTCCGCTGCGGTGGGCTGGATCGTGATCCGATACGGGCTCCCGGCGACGCGCTCGGGGAGGTCGGCGGTGGCCACGACCCGTCCGTCCCCGTCGGCCGACCGCGCCACCCGCTCGGTGTCCGATAGCTCCCCGGCCAGCTCGTTGCCGACGTCGAGGAACTCCGCGCGGATCGCGGTCGACTGCTGGCCCTGGACGTAGTCCGTCGCGGCGACGAACAGCCCCGTCCCGAGGAGGGTCACGATGCCGAGGACCAGCACGTAGTTCACCACGGCCGACACGCCCCGGTCAGTCATCGAACTCACCCGGAGCGATCCGGTGTTCCAGTGTCGCGTCGATCGTTCGCGACGCGTAGGTCGTCTCGACCGTCGAATCGTAGATGGCTTTCGTCGCGGTGGGACCGTCGGCATCCCCGTCCCCGTGGTACCCGTCGGTATCGACCTCGCTCGGCCGTCGATCGACGACGAGCGAATAGGTCCCGACGGCGTTGTCGCCATCGTCGAACGCGACCGTGTACGGCCCGTCGAGGTCGGCGAACGCTTCGAGGGGCTCGCAGTCGGTGTTCGAGACCGTGGCCCCGGTCAGGTCGATACCGAAGCGCCCGTCCGGCCCGACCGGGGCCGCACAGGACCCGTCGAGGCTCCCGTCACCGCTGTCGACCGAGACGACTGCCGGGTCGTCGTCGGTCCGGTAGACGAACACGCGGGCCGATTGCCCGTCACCGTGAAGGGTGACGGTGAAGACGTCCTCGTTCTCGAGCACCGAGGCAGTCGGCGACGGAGTCGTGACCTCGACGAGTGACTCGTTGGACGGCGCCAGGTGCACGGCCCGGACGCGGTCGGCGTCGCTTACGACCGTCCAGGTCTCGTTCCCGTCCACGTCGGTGAGGGCTCGCGCGGCGTCGGTCTGGGCCAGTCTCGTGCCGTCGGTGGTGTCGACGACGGTCGCTCGCACCCAGGTCCCGTCGCGAGCGGTGTGGCGGACGGCGAGGTCACTCCACGCAGCGACACGCTCGTCGAGGGCAGCTTCGAGGTCGGAATACGAATCCTCGGCCCCCCGGTTCACGTGGTCCATGGCCGAGCCGATAGCCGCCGTTGCGTCGGCCTGGAACCGGAGCGCGTTCGAACTCCCGTCGGTCGCCGTTCCATCCGGCCCGACGCCACCGGTGTCGACGGTCGCGTTGAGGGTCGCCGAGAGGACGACCAGGAGGACCGCGAGGCCGATGGCCGTGACGAAGAGGAGCTGTCCCCGCCGTCCGTCGGGGCCCCGACCGTCGCCAGCCAGGGCGCCCCGTTCGCTCAGGACCGCCATACGGTCACCTCCACGCGGATCACGTTGTAGAGGTCACTGTCGGGGTCCACATTGGGGGCGAAAAACGCCGTCTCGGAGACCGTGACGTCGCGCTCCTGCCCGTCGAGGCGAGTGAGTCTATCGTCGTCGTAGACCGTCACGGTCCGGGCCACGCGGATCGCGCCATCGCTGGGGCTCCCCTGGTCGACGAGCGCCTCGGTTCGATACTCGCCCGCCGGGGTGAGATACACGAGGTCGACGTTGTAGGCGACGCTGTCGGCGGAAAGCGTCCGGTGCATCGTCTCGCCGAAGGCGGTCGGCGGATCACCGGTTACGTAGTACCCCTCCTCGGTGGCACCGACGAAGCCACCATTCGATTCGTTCCACGCCAGCACGGCGCGTTTGGCCGACCCGTTCGCCACTGTCGTGTCGAGGGCACCCGCGGCGACCGAGGCGCGCTGGACCGCCTCGTTGGTCGTGGACTCGCTCGGACTGACCGGCGTCACCGCCGTGGCCTGGAGCGCGAACGCCAGACTCGCGACGAGCAGGACCGCGGCCAGGACCGCTTCGAGCGTGAACGCCTGTGCTCTGTCGTCCATCACGACCACACCTGCACGTGAACGATGGCGATCCGGTCGTCGACGAGCACCGTTCGCCGAGCGGTCCCGACGGTCGTACTCGACGCCGGCACCGAATCGCCGATCTGGAGCGCGTCGCCACCGTCTGCACATGGTTGCACGTCCCCGCTCTCGCCGCAGAGCACCTGCAGATCGCCGTCACCGTCGACCGGGCGACCCAGCGTCACGGTGATCCCGTACCGCGAGTCGACGCCTGCTCGGTCGGCGAGGTCGGCAGTGCCGTCGAAGAACGCCACCGTCTTCGTCTCGTTCAGTTCGCTGGGTACGTCCACCCCGTCGGTGAGGTCGTCGACGACGGCGTCGGCCACCCGATCGGCGACCTGTCCCTCGGCCTGATCCTGCGTGAACGGATCGACCATCCCCGGGACGAAGCCGAAGACGAACGCGACGGCGACGACGAACACCCCAATGGCCAGGACGAAGTCGAGTGTCGTCTGGCCACGACGGGCCTCCGTCGCTCGGTCGTCGGCAGGACGATGGCGCCCGAGCACGTCAGCTCACCACCGTCCACACCACGAGGGCGACCGTCGAGAGCGCGACGACGTACTTCGCCCCCGCGAGGAGTCTGTTGTTCCGGAGGTAGCCGGCGCTGATGCCCGTGAGAATGGCCTGCAGGGTGATGGCGTGGAAGAACAGCAACGAAAGCTGTCCCGTGTCCACCGCGCCGCCGAAGCCCAGCGACCCACGGCCGCTGCCGTCGGTCAGGCCGGCCATGACGTCGATGAACTGCGTCTTGAGGATGACGAGGACGCCGAGCATCGCCACGAAGGTCATCACGATGATGGCGACCTGCATCCGCGTCCGGGACCGGCGCTCGCGGTCCAGGTCGTCCTGATTCTCGCTGGCCGTCGCGGCGGTCCGCAACACCGTGGTGATCTGACTGGACGCCTCCTGGGACTTGCTGATGAGTTTCACGGTCCGCGCCAGCCGCGGGATGCGGTAGCGGTTGTTGAACTCGACGAGCGACTCGTTCAGGCTCATCCCGTAGTTGACGTTGTCGTACATCCCCTGGAACTCTCGCGCGAGTTTCCCGGAGGAGGTCCGACCCACCGTTCCGATGGACTCGAGGAGGGTCATCCCGGTGTCGTTCACGCTGGCCAGCTTCCGGAGGTCGTCCGTCAGGGTCTCGACGACCGCGGTGCGCGAGCGGACGTTCCACTCGTGGAACACCGCGAGCGGGAGGGCGATCACGTACAGCGGGGCGAACAGGTAGACGAACGTCCCCCAGATCGGTTGCTGGACGAGGCCGTTCCACGTCGTCGGGACGGCGTTCGTGGCCAGGAGCCCGCCGACGAGGGCGATCGTGGTTGGCACGGTAATGGCGAGCGTGTACAGCGGGTCGTCGCGGAAGAAGTGATGCGGTCGCTTCAGCACCTGCACGACGTCGTAGCGCCGTTCCCGCTCGGCGATCCGACCGAAGATGCGGTAGGTGCCGACGAAGGACTCGATCAGCCCGCGGTTCCAGAAACCCGTCTCCGTCTCGGCGTCGAGCCACGCGTTCTCGCCCTCGGTCGCAATGGTCCCGGTGCCGAACTCCTCGGGCGTGACGGTGGCGACGAGCCCCAAAAAGAGGACCGCCGTTATCGGGATCAGCCCGTAGACGGCCACGAACAACAGCGTGGTGGAGAGTTCGCCGAGCAGCACCATCACGACGAAGACGATGATCAAGAGCAACGGGAACAACGAGATGGTGAGGTACATCTCCGCGAACAGTTCGAGGGTCTCGAGGACGTCCTCCTGCTCCTGTCTGGCCGTCCGCATGTGTTTTTCTTTCTGTTCTTCGAGGAACTCCGTCATGTCGCCGCCGCTGTTGATGATCGAGAGCATGTCGATCAGGAACGCCTGCAGGCCGTCGCTGGGCGAGCGGTTCGCCTGCTTCCTGATCGCCGAACGGTAGTCAGTATCGAAGTACTCGGTCTCCTGGACGATGCTCCGGAACTCCCGGGAGACCTCGCCGTAGGTGTCGTCGGCCTTCGCCATCTCCTCGACGACCTCTAGCTGGTTCATCCCCCCGACGGAGAGCGCGTACATGTACGAGACGGCGTCGGGCAACAGCATATTGATCTCCCGACGGCGGTTGTAGGACACCGAGTAAGGGTACGCCAGGAGTGCGCCGACCCCACCGGCGAAGCCGAGTGTCCCGAAGACGACGCCCGTCCCGAGCACGAGCAGCGGGGTTCGCACGTTCGCGAAGAGCGCGAGCAGCCCCTCGTTCTGGACCGAGACGCCGAGGAGCGGGCCCGAGAGGACGTTCGCGACGACGAACGCGAGGTACCCGACGAGGGTCCCCACGAGCCACAGCGAGACGCCGGCCAGCAGTCCGACCGCCAGCGACTTCGAGAGGTAGACCTCCACCGGTGTCGACAGGCGCGCTTCGGCGAGTCGCCGTTCGAACTCCTCGGGCGGCGAACGGCCGTCGAACAGGCGGCGGTACAGCGGGTACCCGATATCGGCGAGGCTATCGACGTCGAGGGTCGACTCGGTCGCCGGGACCCGATCGAAGACGCTGCGGGCCATCGCCTACGCCCCGTTCGATTCCGTGTCCTCGAAGATGAATCGACCGCCGTCGGTCACCGATTCGCCCCGCGTCGCCGTGTCCAGGTCCACCCCCTCGAGGGCGGCGACGAGCGCCTTGGTGCGCGATTCCACGATCGGCGCACCGGCCGCCTCGAGGACCGCGGTCAGGTTGTGTTCGTTGATCTCTTCGCCCGTCTCGTTCAGGATGAGTGCCGCGAGTGCGTATTCCATTGGTCTACTGCCGTGGGTCGTCGGTCGATTCGTCGTCCCGGGTCGTCCCGGACGAGGGGTCGTTCGTCTCGTCGTCGAGCAGGTCGTCGAGTCGGTCGCGGTCGTCGAGCAGGTCCGCGAACAGGTCGTTGTCGTTCATGGTGGTGGATTCGATATCGTCCGCAGTGGCCTGGGCAGGTGGCTCCGCGCCACTCCCGTTGCCGGCCACTGGCGCTGGTTCGGCTGGGTCGGTGCGCGGTTCGACGACGACGTCCTCGGCTGGTCGTACGTCAGCGAGTGCGCTCACCAGTGGGCTGGGCTCGACCGTCACGTAGTCGGCGAGGAAGCGCTCCTCCGCCTCGGCGAGAACGTCGCGTGCCTGCCGCTGCATCTCCTCGTCGGCGGTGGGTCGCGGCACCAGGGCCTCCTTCTCCGGCTGGACGTCGATGCCGACGCTCTCCATCTCGCGCAGGTTCTCGAGGCTCCGCTCGAGCGATCCGCGAGCCATCAACGCCAGGACCGTGTCCGGGTCCTTCATGAAGGCCTGCAGGGTGGCGGCGACCTGTGCGTACTCCGTGAGGTCGTTCTCGATCAGGTACGCGAGGACCGCCTTTCGCTTGGCCCGTTCCTCGTCGAGTCGCGCGTCGCTCCACCCCTGGTCGAAGGTGATGTCGTCGAGGGTGTTCGGGACGCCGTTCTGTCGGTGGCTGTCGGACTCGGGATGCCACTTGTAGACGTCCTGGACGTTGATCTCGTCGTTCTCGGCGTCGTAGTGGTTCACCTCGGTGATGGTCTTCGCCCGGCGGACCTTCCGGCCCTGTACCCGGGTCTGGGTCTGCACACAGACCAGGTCCACGCCGGTGAACATGGTCTTCGAGACGTTGATCGGGTCGGTCGTGAACCGCTTGAGGACCTCGCCGATGGAGTCCGCGTGGAACGTCGTCACCGTGGTGTGGCCGGTCGACATGACCTGGAAGAGCGTCCGCCCCTCCTCGCCCCGGACCTCGCCCATGGCGATGTACTCGGGGCGCTGGCGGAGCGCAGTCTCCAGCAGGTCGAACTCGTCGACGTTACCGGTGTCGTCGTCCGTAAACGAGGGGCGAGTAATCGAGGCGATCCAGTTGCGCTGGGGCAACTCCACCTCCCGCGTGTCCTCGATGGAGACGATCTTGGTGTTCGACGGGATGAACAGCGAGGCGGCGTTCAGCGTCGTGGTCTTCCCCGAGGCGGTCCCGCCCGCGAAGATGATGCTCTTGTTGTTCTCGATGGCCAGCCAGAGGAACGCCATCTGGTCGAGCGAGAACGTATTCCAGTTGATCAGGTCGATGGGCGTGAAGGGGACGTCGTTGAACTGCCGGATGGTGTAGTTCGTCCCGTGGTCCGAGACCTCCTCGCCGAGGGTCAACTGGGCCCGCGAGCCGTCGGGCAGGGTGGCGTCGACCTGCGGTCGGCGCTTGCTGATGCCCTTCCCGGAGCGCTGGGCGAGTTTGATGACGAAGTTGTCGAGTTTGTCTCGCCCGTGGCGGACGTTGGTGATGAGGTTCTCGTACTCGGTGTGATAGACGAACACCGGCTGGTCGTACCCGTCACAGGAGATGTCCTCGACGTTCACGTCGTGTTTGATGCCGTCGATTCGCTCGTAGCCGATGAAATCGCGGATCAGGACGTGCAGCAACTTCTGCACCTGATACGGCGTGAGCGTCTCCGAGTCCTCCTCGATGACGACCGGTTCCGGCCGCGCCGCGATGCCCTCGAGGGGATCCGGCGGTTCCGACGCCGGTTCGTCGCCGTCCCCGAGGACCGATTCGATGCGCTCGCGCACGTCCGCGAGGATGGAAACGGAATCGCTTCGGAGGTCGTACCGGTCGAGCAACCCCTCGATCTCCCGCTCGAGCACCGCGGCCCGCTCCTCGGGGGTCGTCGCGATGCCGACCGCCTCGTCGGCGTTCCTGATGACGGTCCGGAGTTTCCCGGAGAGGAAGTCGACGAGGTCGGCCTCGATCTCGTTGAGGGACGGCGTGACGAGGTAGTACTTCTCCTCGTTCTCCTTCGCGGAGTGGAAGATGATGACGAAGGCGTACGGTTCGTTCACCCAGTAGCGCTCGACCTCCGCGAAGTCGAGTTTCCGGTCCATCGAGACGGCCTTCTCCAGGTCGTAGCGGTTGACCAGGGTGGTCTCGCCCTCGACCGAGGAGAAGAAGTCGTCCTCGTCGATGTCGGGGTTGACGTCGACCGTCCGCCGGTCCTCGAGTTCGAGCGTGGCCTCGGCACGGTCTGCGAGGTCGTCGAGTCGCGCCTCGATCGACGCGGGCTCGAAGCCCAGTGCCTCGGCGGGATCGAACTCGATGGGCGCTCCATGCTCGTCCCGGGGCAGTCGGCCGTCGTCCTCGTAGAAGAACTCCCACTTGTAGTGCTCCCAGGTGTACTCGTCTTTGGTGACCGGCGTGCGCCAGATCCAGTCGGCGAAGGCCGTCCAGACGGCCCTTGCATTGGATCCGGCCGCCCCGAGTCGACGCCCGGTCGCGTCGGGGTGGAACCCGAGGACGGCCGTCGGATCGAACTCGACGGCCTCCCACGCGTCCCCCGCTGGGACGGGCACGTCCGGCTGCTCGGCCCGGATACCCTGCAGCCAGCCCCCCGGTTCCTCCGGTTCAGCGGCCGCGCGGTAGAGCGCCTCGATCTCGTCTTCGTGGCCGTGCTCGCGCATGTAGGCGGCCCAGGTGTACTCCCCCAGGACCGCCGGCGGCGTCTCCTCCAGCGGTGGCAACAGCGTCGGTCCGTCGCCGCCGGAGACCGGCCGATCGCTCTTAGCCACGCTGACCCCTCCGCTGGTGTGCCTGTGCGTTCCCCGACGCGTCCCGTTCGTCCCTGGACCCGTCGTCCCCCGTGTCGGGTGGGTCGCTCCGCCCGAGTGAACCCCCCGAGTGTGTGCGTCGTTGCATGTGTTTCACCCCGATACACGCCGTCTCGTCGGTACCGTCGGGCCGGATCGGTCCGGGCAAACGAACCGACGGTCGGTTCGGCGTGCCTACCGCTCCTATGGCGAATGTCGGCTTTGTTATGGACAGTATTCGGTACGTAGTTGGCAGGTAGCAGGTGCCTAGAACGTCGATGCCTGCTGGCGATTCGTCGTCCTCCTCCCACCCCTGCCCTACGACAGAGATCCGATTCCTCCCCCTCCTCAGATCTCGTAGTGGACGACCCCCGCCGAACAGCCGAACGGACAGGTCGCGTCCGGTCCGTCGAGGGTCGTCCCACATCGCCGACATTCGTGGACGACGACCCGGCCGTCCCCCCACGCGAGCATCCGTCCGAACGTTGCTAACATCGTTTCTCCCCCCGTCGCTGTCGCGGCGAGCCGGTCGAATGACCCGCAAGGGTACGCCGATCGGTGGCCCTGGTGGCCCCGATCCCGTGGCCGTCGACCCGTCGCCGCGAGCGTGTGTCGGTCGTCATTCCAGTTCGACGTCGATGGTGTTCTCCGTGACGTGGAGATACGTGATTCGGCCCTCGCCGGGGTACTCGATGTACCCCGAGGAGGCGTTCTCGTTCACCGTATTCGACTCCTTGTCGTCGATCACGAGGTCGAAGTCCATTCCGAGCTGTGCGAGGTAGTACCCGGTCAGATCGCCGACCGGGGCCGACTCGTCGCAGTCGGGATCGTCACAGGTGGCGGCAAACGTCCCGGGTTCCCCGGAGATCTCAGCCCCCTCCGACGGCGAGAAGTGGATCACCTCACTACTGGAGAGGTCGGTCTGCTCCAGTCTGGTCTCGCCCGTCAGGTTCGCCACGAGGCGGGTCTCGTCCGCCACGCCATCCCCGTCCCGGTCGGTACATTCCGACGTGAACGCGTCGTCGGCGTGCCAGCCCTCGTAGGTGTCGCCGCCGGTCTCGCTGTAGTACACCGTCGCATCGACGGTCTGGGTCTTACACGCCCCCGCGCCGTGAGCCCGTTTTCCCTGCCTGAGATGGACCTCGAACTGCTGGTCGCCCACCTCGGCGTACATCGACCACTGCAAGTTGTCGAACTGTGCCGCATCGGTATTGTCCGGTGCGAGATCGACGCTGAAGTTGCCGAGCGTCTCGGCCCCCGAGTAGCCACGAACCTCGATGGCCTCCTCCTCGTCGGGCATCTGGAACGCCCCCAGCGTGCCGTACGCGTAGAGGTCCAGATCCGCGGTCCGGTTCTCGTGATCGACGGAGACCCGTCCCGTGGTGTGTTCGCGCCAGTACCTGGCCCAGCCGTCGTAGTACTCGCCCTCGACCGTGACCGTGACGTGGCCGTAGCGGAGCGTGTTCTGGTACGGAACCCCGCTCGCGTAGGCAGCCGATTCGTTCGGGAACACCGGCACGGTGCCGTCGTCCCCGTCACGCACGACCGCCCGAACGGCCCCCATCGCACTGTCGCTCCCCTGGACGCGGACGACCGGGAAGGTGAGTGTCTGGTCGCGGTAGTTCATCGCCGGCCGACTCACCATCACCGTCCCCGACCCGTCGGTCCGCCAGACGCCCCCTCCCTGGTAGGCCAGCGTCGTGTCCCCGCGCTGGAGCCGGACGGCCCCGAGCGTCTCGTCGTAGATGACCTCGTCGTCACCGCCGTTCGCGTCGTGGTGGACGACGGTCATCCGGCCCGCGTTCTCCTGGACGTCGACCCGGAAGCCCTTCGTGTCACCGAGATCCGCCCGCGCCATGGTCGACTCCCCCAGCGATACCTCGTCCGCGCGGGCGTCGAACTGGACCAGCGACCGCTCGACGTACGTGTCCTCGGCGGACCGCTGTGTCGAGTCGATCACGGACGCCCCCGCGGCGACGAGGGCGATGCTGGCGATGACGGTCACACCGATCAGGATGACGACCCCGATGGTCTCCGTCTGCGCCCGCACCGACGCTCCCCCATCGCCGGATCGCCGTTCTCTCCTCCCAGTTTCCTGTTCTGTCATTGGTCTGCTTCGACGCGACCGCTCGCGTCTCCTGAACCGAACGGCGGCCTCGTCGCGGCCAACCGTTCACGTTCGAGATGGCTGAAAATCGGTACCTCACTCGATGATCCGACTCACTCAGGCGTTCGGGCCGACCCACTTCCCGAGCGGGGTCGATTTGTCACCGTTCGAATCCTCCCAGACGAGTCGGACGGTCGAATTGTTGTTTACGTCATCGACCGTTATTTCATCCCCCGTCGACAGGCTGTCCCCGTCGGCTCCGTTGAAGTCCTTTTCAGTACCGTTGACCTTCACCAAGAGTTGGTCGGTAGCAATCGACTCACCCCCCTCGTGCGTGATAGTCATATTCGTGTCTTCGTCGTAGTCGAAGTCGATGGTCGCCTGCGGCGCACTGTTCAGTCCCGTCCCCATTCCGGTCACGAACGAGGCCACGACGCCGCCGATGATCACCGTCGCCGTGAGCATGAGCACGACGCCGATGACCGGGGAGACCGCGCGATTCTCATCCGAACCGAGGAATTGTTTCAGTTGCATGGTTTCGTATTGTGTTGCGACCGAACGGCACCCCCCACCCCTTCGTACGGGCCGGCCCCGACTCGGGGGCACCCGTCTCCGACAGCGGGTTCAGCACGATTGGGTCGTTCGGCACACTCTGTGCAGTGCGCCCCGATAGGCATTGTTAATCACAATATTCCCGACGGTTAGTCGGTCTATTCTGGTAACTACTTCGGTAATGGGTGGGAGGTGTCCTGCCAACACGGGAAGTGGTCTGGGCCGGGTCCCCGACCCACCGGCCGAGTCGCTCGACAATCGCCGGACTGGTCGGCGACGTGTCCTGGCGGACGCGGTCACGACGTGGCGATAGCAGGAGCGGTCGGGAGTCGTATACAGTACCCCCACACACGCGAGCGAGGGGGTAATACGCGCCATTACAATACGCCGACAGGGCCTTTCTCCCATCGAGACCAGATGGAACGAGTTGCGTCGCCGACCGAAGCCGCTCGCCGGGGGGACCGCCGCGAGCCAGTCGCCGGAGGGCAGAGTCCATGACATCGACGATCGACCGACTACCGACGGGTATCGACTCGCTGGACCGGTTGCTGGACGGTGGGATCCCGCGTGGCAGTCTGGTCAAGCTCGCGGCGCCGCCGAACAGTCAGGCCGAGATGCTCATCCACGAGATGGTCGCCGCACGCCCGACGGTCTACCTGACGACGATGCGGCCGGCCCCCACCGTCCGCGATTCGCTGGAACGGGCCGGGGTCCCGCCCGATGGCGTCGCCGTGAAGGAGTTCGGGCCGGCGTCGTCGGCGCAGTCGGCAGCGGGGACGCCGTCGATGTTCCGGGAGGCGATGGCCCTCATCGACGATATTCCACCGGAGACGACCGTCGTCGTCGACCCCGTGGACGTCTTCGAGTGGGCGGCGACCGACGACTACCTGGCGTTTCTGAACGAGTTTTCCGGGGTCCTGACCCGAACGAATAGCATCGGAGTGCTACACTGTCTCGACGGGCAGGCGGTGCCCGACCACCGTGACGTCACCGACTACGTCGCGGACATCGCCTTCCAGCTCTCGGCCGACGTCACCGACGACGGGATCGACACGCGGCTCTCGGTGCCGAAGTTCCGCGGACGAAGCGCGCCCCAGGAGACGGTCAAACTGGACCTCTCCGGTGGCATCACCGTCGACCTGAGCCGGAATATCGCCTAGAGGTTCTCGAGTTCCCAGCCGACGAAGGGCGCCTCGAGTTCGACGGCCAGCGCGTCGAGGACGTGGGCGAGGCCGAGGTAGAGCCCGGAGAGCATGCCGATACCGACGACGGTCGCCTCGTCGTAGTGGGCGGCGAGGCGCTCGTGGGTCTCGTCGTCGACGTCCTTCGCGACGAAGCGTTCGACGTACTCGACCAGCCGTGCGTGTTCGGGGTCGAGTTCGTCGGTGCGGTCCATCGAGACCGCGAGGATGGTCTCCGGCGGGATGCCCTCGTCGAGGGCCACGCGGACGTGCTGGTGCCACTCGTAGCGCATGTCGGTGTGGTAGGAGGTCGTCAAGATGACGAGTTCGCGTTCGATCGGTTCGAGGTCGGAGCCATGCCAGACGGCCCCGCCGAAGTCGCGGAAGCCCTCGAGGATGGCGAGGTTCCGTCCGAGCGCGCGGTAGACGTTGAGCGTCCCGCCCTCGAGGTCGTGGTCGACGACCGCGTCGTCGGCGTCCGACAGCGAGTCGAGCAGCGGGCGTTTCTCGGGGGGGAGATCCGCGGGGTCGGCGAGCGTGATGCGTGCCATACGACCACATGCCACTCGCCGGATATGACTGTAGGGGTCGACGTGAGCCCGGGTCGGGATTCTTGGTGGCCCGGCACTAACGATTAGATTGGTGACAGCTATGGCCACGACGACCCAGGTGACGATCCCCACGGCGGACGCGACGCTCCCGGGCGATCTGACGATCCCCGAGGACCCCATCGGGCTCGTCGTCTTCGCCCACGGGAGCGGGAGTAGCCGGAAGAGCCCGCGCAACCAGTTCGTCGCCGAGCAACTCGTCGACCGGGGGCTCGCGACGCTGCTGTTCGACCTGCTGACCGAAGCCGAGGACCGAGACCGCGAGAACCGGTTCGACATCGCGTTGTTGACCGACCGGCTCGTCGCCGCCTCGGAGTGGGTCGACGACCGCGAGGACGTCGGCGACCTGCCGACTGGCTACTTCGGGTCGAGTACCGGGGCGGCCGCGGCGCTACGTGCGGCGGCCAGGCGACCCGATCGAGTCCAGGCAGTGGTCTCCAGGGGCGGGCGAGTGGACCTCGCCGAGGCGGCATTCGATTCGGTGACCGCGCCGACGCGACTCGTGGTCGGTGGGGCCGACCGGCAGGTGCTGGATCTGAATCGCGAGGCCGCGGCGGCTCTGGCGTGCGAGACCGAAGTGACGGTCGTCGAGGGTGCCGGCCACCTCTTCGAGGGTGAGGGCGAACTCGAGGCCGTCGCCGACCACGCGGGCGAGTGGTTCGTCGAGCACCTCACGCCCGACTGACGGGCGTCGTCATGCAGTGAAGCCCACCCGCCCCGTTCGTCAGCGGGCCGGTCGGGAGCCCCACCCCCTCGGGAACGATGGTGACGCCACGCGATTTCAACGCTTCTATCGTCGGGTTTCGCTCGGGCAGATAGGCGCCCGACTCGTCCGGTTCGTACAGCGGCACGACGACTCCATCGTCGATGGCGACGAAGTTGGTGGGCCACCGTTCCCCGGGGTCGGCGGCGATCACGTCGTAGCCCTTGCGGTCGAGGTACGCTGCGAGGGAGATGGTCTCGCGCCGGTCGTAGCCGTCATCGGTGCGTTCGTAGACGTCGACGTCCGCGGCCCGTGCCAGCGTGGGGAAGGTGACCGCGAGACCCGCAGCGGCGACGTTGAACCAGCCGAGCAGGTGCAGCAACCGCGACGGCGCGTCGTGTTCGGCGGCGAGTTCGCGGTCGGCCTCGATCGGCGCGCGTACGAGACCGACCTCGTCGTAACCGACGGCCCCGGCGTCGAGGAGAGCCCGGCCGGCATCCTCGCTCGTCCGGATGACCTGTTCCTCGCCGTCGACGACCCCGGAGACGCCGAGTAGTGCGAATTCGCCCAGCGGCAGGAACTCGCCGCCCTCGATGGGACCGGTCGTCGCCCGGTGGACGATGTCGGCGCCGATCCCGTCCCAGGCACGCTCGACGATGGGCACCTCTGGCTGGCGCACGGGCGAGCGCATGTCGCAGAGTATCGGCCCCCGATCGCCCAGGATGGTCGTATCGCGCTGGAAGAAAATGTTCGAGATGGGGCGCTCGACGTGCAGCGCCGCTGGTTCGCGTTCGCCCCCGCCGATCCGGGCACGGGCGAGGACCAACTGGAGTTTCTCGTGCGGGTCGAGGGTCGCGAGGGTCGCCTCGAGGTCGGCGTCCGACTCGACGGTGGCATACTCCTCGACCAGGTCGTCGAGGGCGTCTGCCGCCGCGAGGTCGCCGGCGAGCGTGTGGACCGTGACGCCGTTGGCCGCCAGGACCTCGACGTAGCGGCGGTGCTGGCGTCGTGCCTGGTCGGGCGCGACCGGCGACTCGAACAGGTGCGAGGCCGGGTCGACCGCACCGCTCCAGATCTCCAGACCGGGCTCGTGAACGCGGACCGCGCGGAGCCGTTCGAATTCGGCGGTCGCGGAGAATCGAGTGGGCATAGCCAAACGGCGTGGCCGAGGACCAAGGCCGTGCTGGTCGTCAGCGCTGTTGCCACCAGCGGACGCCGAAGATGACGGCGACGAGGGCGACCCCGACGATGGCCAGCGGGATGTACTCACCCGGGATGTCGGGAAGGCCCCCCACCTCCGTCGTCGAGGAATCGGTGGTCGTAGGCTCCGTCGTCTCCGTGGTCTCCGTCTGTTCGGTCGTCTCGTCGCCCGAGGAGACGCCTGTCACCGTGGTCGACGCGGCGATGGCGTCCCCTTTGTCGACCGTGAACTCCTGTTCGCCGGTCTCCTCGATGGAGACGGTGGCTTCCCCCTCGGCGTTCGTCCGGGCGACGACCGAGTCGCCCAGTCGCACCACGGCGTCGGCGACCGGGTCGCCGTACTCGTCGGTGACCGTCACGCGGACCGTCTCACCCACCACGACCCGCTGGTTCGAACTCTCGACGGCGAGGGCGGACTCGCGGTCGACGTCGACGTCGATGGTGCGTTCTGCCTCGCGAACGGTGATCGTGCGTTCCTCGGTGACGTATCCGTCCTTCGAGACGGTGACCGCGGGTCGCGAGTTGACGGGGACGCTCAGCTGCTGGGTGCCGTCGGACTGGGTGATGACGCTCCCCGCGCCCTCCACCTCGACGGTCGCGCCCGAGACGCCTCGCGGTGGCTCGAAGTAGTCGTCGGTCACGTTGACGGTGAGGGGGACGGTCCCGCGCTCGATGGTGATCGTGCTCGCGGTGTCGTTGGTGATCGCGAGTTCGGTCTCGGTGGTGTAGTACCCGGTCTTCGAGACGGTGAGGTCGTAGGTGCCCTCCTCGATGACCTCGGTCTCGACCTCGCCCCCGTCGGTCTCCGCGTCCATGACCGTCTCGTCGTCCAGCTCCAGGACGACCCGCGCATCCTCGACCGGCCCGTCGTCGTCCTCGATGGTGATGGTCGCGTTCGCCTTCTCGGCGACCGTGACGTCGACCTCGCGCTCGCTCGCGTCGGTCACCTCGTAGGGACTGTTGCGGACGTAGTCCTCGTGGGCCACGTCGATGGTCACGTCGGCCCCGTCGGGGACGTCGACGAACGCCTTGCCGTTCGAGGCGGTGGTGGCCTCGGCCGACCCGTCGTCCCAGGTGGCGGTGAGGTCGGCACCGCCGACTTCCGTTCCGTCCGCCGTGGTGACCGAGACGGTGAGTGTGACCGTCTCGGACTGTGCGCCAGCGATCCCCGCTCCCCCCATCGCCACGACGCTCGTGGCAACCAGCAGCGAGAGAAAGACCCCGATATATCTCATACGCTCGGCTACGTCGCCTCGACACTTAGTGATTCTCTCCTTATCCCGCGCCCCGCCCCGGAAGGGGACGCGAGATGGGACGACGGTCGCCGAGAAGTGTGAGCTTCCATACATCTAAGCCGGTGGCTCCCGTCAGTCCCGGTATGTCCACCGCACCGTCCGCGCTCCGCTTGCTCCGCCACGCCACCCTGGTCGTCAGGTACGGTGGGAAGACCGTCCTCGTCGACCCGATGCTGGCCGACGAGGGGACGACGCCACCCATCGAGAACAGCCCGAACGAGGACCGCAATCCGCTCGTCCCCTTGCCGACCGTCGATCTGGCCGACGTCGACGCGCTCGTGGTGACCCACACGCATCGCGACCACTTCGACCAGGCGGCGATGGAGACCCTCCCCTCCGACCTGCCGCTGTTCTGCCAACCGCCGGACGCGGAGACAATCGAGAAAGCGGGGTTCACCGACGTCCGCCCCGTCGAGACCAGCGTCGAGTGGGCGGGGATCACCATCACCCGGACCGGCGGCCGTCACGGGCACGACGACCTCGCGGAGAAGATGGGACCGGTCTCGGGGTTCGTCTTCACGGCCGACGAGGAACCGTCGCTGTACGTGGCAGGGGATACGCGCTGGTGTGCAGACCTGTGTGACGCCTTCGCGACGCACAAACCCGACGTCATCGTCGTGAACGCCGGCGGGGCGCGATTCACCGAGGGAAAGGCCATCACGATGACCGCCGGGGACGTCGAGCGGGTCTGCCGGGCTCTGCCGGAGGCGACCGTCATCCCGGTACACATGGACGCCATCAATCACTGCCTGGAGTCGCGGGCGGACCTGGAACAGGCGCTCACCGAGGCCGGCGTCATCTCGCAGGTGGTCATCCCCGACGACGGCGAGTGGGTACCACTCGAGTGACCAGGACGAACCGGTCGGTCGGCGTGTCGACGCTAAAGGGGGGACGGCCGAAGGGCGATGTGGGGGAGGAATGGGGAGGAAGGGTCGACTCGACCCTTCGGGCCGTCCACACGTAGTAATTGTCACTTAACCTTATAGTAGTTTCGTCTGACAGCCAGACGGCAGGCTTATACCGATGGTAACTGATTGTCCAGCCAACACATGACCGACGAACCGGCGGCGGTCCTCCTGGCGTGGTTCGACACGAATCGACGTGGCACTGTCGACGACGTCCTGCGGGACCGCGAGTGCGACAGGGAGACGGTCCTGGCCGGCATCGAGACGCTACTCGAACTCGACCTCGTCGAGCCCGATCCCCGGCGGGGCAATTACAGACTGACCAGACGCGGACGCCACGTCGCGAGCCAGCTCGAATCGGCAGACGGCGCCGGCGTCCGGGAGGTTGCCGCAGACGTGAGCCCACGGGGATCCGTCGTGGACGCCACCGCCGGGCCCTGAAGGGACTCGTCGACGCGTTTCGTCGTTCGGGTAAGCATATCCTACCCGCACACTGCCCACGGTAGACTCATCTTACTGTACGCTGGTGGCTGGTATCTGGATATGGAACAGCCCGTTCGGTGGCCGTTCGGTAGTCGAACGGTGGCCGAAAATCGGCCAGTCGTTTGTCGGACAGTGATCGGATAGCGGCCGCTCGCTGGTCGAAGGGTGGCCACTCGGTGGCCGATTGGCGCCGGCGGTCGGCCGGTCGTCGCCGAGGGTCGGCCAATCGGCGTCGGGGGTCGGCCGGTCATCCCGAGTGTCCGCCGATCGACGCCGAGGGTCGGCCGGTCCTCGCATCTCCACCGCGGGACGTCGACCATGGCCACGTTTTATCTACCGGTAGCATATACCTGTAGTATGGGCGTCGGAACGGGTCGGGAACGGAACCACGGGACGACACTGGCATGAAACTGGTCTACCCCACCGACTTCGAGATCCTGGGCTTTCTGGCCGAGGAGGGCCGGAACAACGCCGTGAACATCGCGGTCGGCCTGGATCGCGATCGGTCGTACATCAACACGCGCCTGCGCACGCTCGCGGACAAAGACCTCGTCGAGCGCGTCGGGCCGGCCGAGCGCAGCGGCCTCTACGAGATCAGCGAGCGCGGTGAGGCGGCGGTCGAGTACGAGGCGGCGTACCGCGAGGAGGACGTCGATTTCGGCGCGGTCATCGAGGACGCGATCGACGGGGAGTGACCGGTCGGCGTCCGAGACGGATTCGAAGGTTCTTCAGGGCACTCCGGGAGATCGGAGTCGTTTCTCGTTACACCCAATCGCCGTGGCCCAGGGGAAATACATAAGTCATTATCTCGATAATCATTATTTAGATAATGACCTTCTACGACCGAACCGACGAACTCGAGGCCCTCGACGCGGCATTCGAGTCGCGAGACCACGCCATGTTCGTGGTGTACGGCCGTCGGCGCGTCGGAAAAACCGAACTACTGAAACAGTTCAGTGAGGGGCGACCCCACATCTACTATCTCGCTGCAGCGGAAGCCGAACGTCGCCAACGCGAGAAGTTCGTCGAAACGATCGCCACCTACTTCGACGATCGCCTCCCGCGTATCGAGGAGTGGGACGAAGCCTTCGAGTACCTCGGCGAGAAGCTCCAGGACGAACGACTGATCGTCGTCATCGACGAGTTCCCGTATCTGGTCGCCGAGAACGATAGCCTTCCGTCGTACCTCCAGGCGTTCGTCGACGAACACCTTCGCGAGACCGAATCGATGCTCGTCCTCTGCGGGTCGAGTGTGAGCACCATGGAATCCGAAGTCCTCGGACACGAAAGTCCACTGTACGGCCGGCGGACGGGCCAAATCGACGTCCAACCCTTCTCGTTCGGTCAGTCTCGGGCGGTCATCTCCTACGGCCTCACCAACGCCATTCGGTCGTACTCGATCACCGGTGGGACGCCGATGTACCTGAACCAGTTCGACTACACCCGTTCACTCGAGGCGAACGTCAGATCGGAAGTCCTCTCACCGACCGCGGTCCTGTACGCCGAACCCGAATTCCTCCTCCGAACCGAGTTGCGGAATCCGGCGAGGTACATGAGCATCCTCGAAGCAATCGCCATCGGTCATACCACCCCGAAAGAGATCGCCGGTGCCACGGGTATCGACTCGGGACCGCTATCGAAGTATCTCCAGACGCTTCGGCGTCTTCGTTTCGTGGAACGAACCGTGCCCGTCACCGCGAGTGCAAAGCAATCGAAACGCTCACGCTATCGCGTCGCCGACGAATTCCTCAGATTCTGGTTCCGGTTCGTCGAACCGAACCGGTCGTCGATCGAGGAATCGCCGGACATCGTCTATGGGGGGACGATCGAACCGAACCTCCCGGACTACGTAGCCACGACGTTCGAAGACGTGAGCCGCGACGCACTCTGGGAGGCCATCCGGCGGGGTGACCACGGACCGTATTCCGCCGTCGGATCGTGGTGGTACGGCGAACAGGAGATCGACGTCGTCGGAGTGGCGCCAGATGCGGACGCGATCCTGTTCGCCGAGTGCAAGTGGACGAGCGACCCCGTCGGCCATTCACTGGTCACCGCACTCGAGGAGAAGGCAGAATCGGTACGGTGGGGGCCGGATTCGCGGACGGAGGAGTTCGTCTGCTTCTCGAAAAGCGGTTTCGTCGACGGGCTGGCCGACGAACTCTCCGACCAGTGGACGCTGTACGATCTTGACGCGATGGACCCGCTCCTCCGTCCGAGCGAGGCGACGTCGTAAGTCGACGGGACGACTCGCTAACTCTGCCCACCATTGCAGCCACACTCCACGATGGACCGGTACGTCACTCGCCGATCAGTTCGTCGCGGAGGTACGCGAGGTCGACCGAATCGGGGGTGTAGTGGAGGACGAATCGGGTGTCCTCGCCCCAGCGCACCAGGAGTTCGTCGAGGAGGACGTGGATTTCGGCGCGGTCGTCGAGGACGCCGTGACGGGGAATGCACGCAGTGCGGGCGCGACCGATTACACCGAAACGGTCGTGTCGATGACCTTCGGTCCGTTGACGTAGAGGGACACCTCGACCGGCCCGGAGACGTCCTGGACTGCTTCGGGCGGTTCGTTCACCGT
>JBNJDE010000019.1:0-25413 GCA_051744605.1 Halobacteriota archaeon | reverse complement strand
GCTCATTCGTCGAACGAGTCCGGACCTGCGGCCCGGCCGGCTCGACGAATTCCACGCACGGCTCATTCGTCGAACACCTCCAACCGGTACTGCTGGGCCGGATTCTCGCTCGTCAACAACTCCATCAATTCGCTGTCGCCGCCACGGTTGACCCTGGCGCGCTCGCGCTCGAGAGTGTCCATTGCGTCGTGTATCTCCTCTCCGAAGAGATCCTCGAGGTACGATCGAGGGATCCGTTCGAACTCGGTCGTTTCGCCCTCCGAATCGATCTGTGGCGGCGCGAACGGCGGGATGTAGTAGATGTTCGGGTCGGTCTGGTACTCCGGATGGAGTGGCAGTGCCACCCCGTACTGTTCGACGAGTTTGTAGATGGGGCCGTCGCGGTCGTCCAGGTACCCGACCATCCGGAGTTGGGTGGTACACTCCTCCGCACAGACCGGGGCATTCGTCTCACCATCCGGGCCTTCGCCTTCGATACGGGGGTAACAGAAGATGCACTTCTCCGAGGTCTTCTTCACCGCGTTGTAGTAGACCTTCTTGTAGGGGCAGCCCTCCACGCAGTAGCGATAGCCACGACAGCGGTCCTGGTCGACGAGGACCACGCCGTCTTCGGACCGCTTGTACAGTGCCTTCCGCGGGCACGCCTCCACACAGGTCGGGTGCGTGCAGTGGTTGCAGATGCGGGGAATGTAGAAGTAATGGGAGTTCGGGTGTGTCCCGGCACCCTGGTCCTCGTCCCAATTCGGCCCCCACTCGGGATCGTCTCCCTTCGGACGCAAGGCCTCCGTGCTGGGTGAGAAGAGGGCCTCTTCGTAGTTGAACTCCCACGGACGACCGTAGTCCTCTTTGGGCGGTAATTCGCCGTTGTTCAGGGTGGACCGGGACTCGGATTGCCACCCGCCGCCCTGTTGTTCCCAATCTCTGGGGTACCCCTTGCCAGGCTTGGTCTCGACGTTGTTCCAGTACATGTACTCGGTCCCCTCTCGTTCCGTCCAGGTCGTCTTACAGCCCACCGTACACGTCTGGCAGCCGATACACTTGTTCAGGTCCATGACCATCGCGACCTGATGGTCGATCCCTTCTGCGAGGCTGGTACTCGGGCTCATCACCGCTCACCCCCTTCGGCCAGCTCGATCTCCACGCGCGCGTCGCTGTTGACGCCCGTGGGACCCCAGAAGTTGGGGAAGAAGTGGAGGTGTTCGCCCGTGTCCTCCGGATACTGGACGATCTGGGTCGTCTTCAGATCCATGGACGTGACGCTGTTGAAGTTGCCCTGATCCGGGAACTGGTAGTCCTCCCAGGAGAAGTTCATCCTGACGCTGCCGCGCTGACTGCTGGGGTAGTATTTCGCCATTGCGTGGATCTCCGCGAGGTCGTTGTAGATGCGGACCGTGTCGCCGTCCTCGATGTCCCGTGACTCGGCGTCGTCGGGGTGAATATACAACACCGGTTCGCCGCGGTTGAGACGGAGCATGTACTTGTCGTCCCGCCAGGTCGAGTGCATCGACCACCGGCCATGCGGTGTGAGATACCGGAGCGGGTACTCGTCCGCTTTCTCCTCTCCGAGCGGTTCCTTGTAGGTGGGTAGCTCTTCGCCGTCCTCGAGATACCAGTCGTGATCGATGTAGTACTGCTGGCGTCCCGAGTACGTCGGCCACGGCTCCTTGTCCTGCACGAAGTCCTTCCACGGCGCGAAGGCCTCGCCCTCGTTGATGTCCGAGGTCCAGTGCCCGCCGTTGGCGAGGAACCGCTGGGGCTGCTCGACCGTGTCGTCGAAGGTGATCTGCTCGTCACTATCCGGCGGGTTCGTCTCGCCGGAGTTGCGGAGGATGAACTCCGCGGCGGCTTTCCCCTTCTCCAGGGCGCCCGCTTCGTCGTCGAGCCAATCTTTGACGTAATCGTCGTACAACGACGCCGGTTCGATCGTGCGATCGAACGACCGGTCCTCGATCGGGCCGACGTCGCGTTCGCGGGCGAGTTCCTGAATCCGCTCGGAAAGGTCACGAAAGACCTCCCAGTCGGGTTTCGCCTCCCCGAGCGGTTCGATCGCGGGGGTAAACGGATGGATCCACGTGTGCATGTCCGTCATCGAGAGGTCGTGTTTCTCGTAGTGGGAGGCCGCCGGCAGCACGTAATCGGCGTTCTTCGCCGTGGTGTCCATCCGGAAGTTGATGTCCACGACGAGATCGAGTTTCTCCCAGAGGACGTCGCGAACCGGCTTGTTGCCCTTCGCCTGGTTGTAGAAGTTTCCACGCCAGACGAAGAAGATACTCGGGGAGGGTCGGCTGCCGTCCGACCGCTCTTCGGGATACATCGGCATCCAGCCCTTATCGAGTGACTCCTCGATCCGCGACTTCAGTTTCGCATCGCTCTCGGTGATGCCGGAGTGGTAGTACGTCCAGAGCGTCGTCGGCATACCACGGGGGCCGGTACCGGTCTTGTCGAGGTGCGGGAAACAGAGGTGTTTCCAGCCGTTGACCGTCCAGATTTTCTCCTGGCCGACGTAGTGGTCGACGTTGGTCCCGTTCCGACCCATGTTTCCGGTCAACGTCGCAACGAGCTGGATCGACCGATTCCCGAGGTCGTTGTGGAACCAGTCGTTGACGCCCTTCCCGTGGATGATTTTGCCCTTCTCGACGTCGGCGAACTCTCGGGCGATTCGCTGCATCGACTCGACGCCCACGCCCGTAATCTCGTAGACGTCGTCTGGCTCGTAGTCCGAGAGCTGGTCTCGAAGGCGCTCCCAGACGGTCCGGACGCGGACGCTGCCGTCGGTGGTATCGACCGTCTGGTCGACGGACAGCTGGGGATCGAAATCGAGTTCGATCGAGGAGTCGGGGTCGAACTCGCCCGCTCGAACCCCCAGCGAGCCGGGTGCCGTACGGATGGTCCCCGTCTCGTCGAGCATGACCATCGTCTTCTCGTTGCCGGAGAGGTCGGCGACCTCCGACGCCCGGAGGAATTTTCCGGTGTCCTCGCGGACGAGCAGGGGCATGTCTGACTGCTCTTTGACGTGGGCTTCGTCGTAGAGTCCCTCCTCGATGATCGTCCGCGCCATTCCCAGTGCCAGTGCGGCGTCCGTCCCGGGATCCGGGCTGATGAACTCGTCCGTATGGATGGCGGTCTGCGAGTAGTCGCTGAAGACGCCGACCGTCTTCGTTCCGTTGTACCGGGACTCGAGGAACATCTTCGCGTCCGGAATCCGGGTGACGTTGATGTTCGACCCCCAGGCGATGATGTAATCGGCGTTGTACCAGTCCGCACTCTCGGAGTTGTCGGTCTGGAACCCGTACGTCTGGGGCTGCCCCGGTGGCAGGTCCGAGTACCAGTCGTAGAACGAGTGGCTGACGCCACCGAGCAGATTGATCATTCGGGAGCCGGACGCGAACGAAACGGGGCTCATCGCGGGGATCGGCGTGAACCCGCTGATGCCGTCGTAATCGCCGGCTTCGACCGTATCGAGCACTTCTTCGGCGATCTCGTCGAGGGCCTGGTCCCAGGAGATGCGCTTCCATTTCCCCTCGCCGCGTTCACCCGTTCGTTTGAGCGGATATTTCACCCGCTGGGCCCCGTGGACGTAGTCCTTGTAACACGCGCCCTTGTTGCAGCCGCGCGGGTTGGGGTCCGGGAGGTCCTGGTTGATTCGTGGATAGTCGGCGGCCTGCTCTTCGCGCCACACCTGGCCGTTTTTGACGTACACGTTCCAGGAGCAGCTGCCGGTACAGTTCACGCTGTGGGTGCTTCTGCCGATCGAGTCCCAGTCCCACTGATCGCGGTAGAGATCCTCCCACTCGCGGTAGGGGTAGTTTCCGATGGGGTCGTCGACCACCTGGAGGCGGTTCATCTGTGCGGCCTGGCTCGCCGCTCCCAGACCGCTCGCGCCGACCGCTGCGGTCGCGCCGAGCCCCTTCAAGAAGTCGCGACGTCTCGAGTCGATGTCTGTGGATTGCTGTTGTTCGCTCATCGAGTTTCCTCCGTGACGAAGACGGTGCTGACGCCGAAGAGCGCGCCCGCGATCGCGAGCGCGGCGCCCGGTGCCGATGCGATGCCCAGTTCGAGTGCCCCGACGAGCAGGGCGACGCCAGCGAGTTTCGTCGCTGCGTCCAGGAACCGATACGTTCGACCGGCGAGGGCGAGGTCAGTCACTCCGCCCACCTCCCCGGTCCGGGGCGCCGGACGCCAGGATGTAGGTTCCGACGCCGGCCAGAATCGGGACCACGACCACGAGGACCGTGAGAATCGGCGTGACCGCGCCGGTGCTCACCCCGAGTGCGCTCGCCAGCAGGTTGTTCATACCCGCCAGCGAGGCGACGAGGATCATGACGACGCCGGCGACGCCGACGGCCGTCGGGAACGGTCGCGCCAGCGGATCGGCGCTGAAGTGCCGTTCCCCGTCGGTCCGGTCGATGAACGGCCAGAGTATCAGCAGGCCGAAGACGAGACCGGAGAGGAACACGCCGCCCCAGAACTCGGTGTTGAACTCCACGCCGGCGACGTGGAACGTGAACCACGAGGGGATGACCTTCAGGAAGCCGTACAGCCACATCAGGAACCAGTCCGGCATGACGATGGCCGGGGTCCCAGCGGGGTCGTTCGGGCCGTAGGCCGCGACGTTGTGGACCGGCAAGAATCCGGCGAGCAACGCGAGCGTGGCCGTGGTGAGGAAGAACACCACCATCGAGACCGCCGCCTGGTTCGGGATCAGCGGCAGGCCGATGACCACGGAATCGTCGTCCTCGTCGACGCCCGCCAGTTCCGCGTCCTCGGTCGAGCGTCGCCCCTCCGTGTGTTTCTGTTTCATCAGGACGAGCATGTGGGCCGCGAGCAGGCCCGCGATGGCCAGCGGGATAACCACGACGTGCAAGAAGAACAGCCGCGGGATGGTGCCGCTGGCGGGGAACTCCCCGGCGAAGACGAGGTGGGCCAGGAAGTCGCCGACGACCGGGACCGCGAGGGCGATGTTGTAGCCGATGCCCGTGGCGGTGGTCGCGAACTCGTCGTAGGGGAGCGAGTAGCCGGTGTAACTCGCGAGCATCGCGAGGATCGCGAGTAAACTCCCGATGACCCAGTTGATCTCCCGCGGGTTGCGGTACGCGCCGGTGAAGAAGACCCGGAGCATGTGCAATCCGAGCGAGGCGATGAACAACTGCGCGCCCCAGTGGTGAAGCCGTCGGACGAACATGCCAAATGGGACGCCGTAGGTGATGTGGAGTACGCTGACGAACGCCGCTGGCATCTCGTCGCCCTGGAACTGGGAGACCGCACCCTGGTAGGTGACGTCGGCCGAACTCGGTTCGTAGAACGCCCCGAGGAAGATGCCCGTCAGGACGATGATGACGAACGAGAACAGGGCCACCTCGCCCAGCAGGAACGAGTCGTCCGCCGGGAAGGCCTTGCCGAGCATCGTCCGTTCGCCATCGATCTTGAGCCTGTCGGTGAGCCAGTCGACTGCGCCCATCGTCACTCACCTCCGGGACCGACCGGTCCCTCGAAGGTGTCCGTGGCCATGAGATAGCCGTCGCTCGAGAGCGTGATCGGTAACTGGGGAAGCGGTCGTGGTGCTGGTCCACCCGTGACCTCCGCCCCGCGTCGCGGATCGAACTCCGCGAAGTGACAGGGACAGACGAGCGTCCCGTTCTCCTCTTCGGAGACCATACAGCCAGCGTGCGTGCAGACCTTCGAGTAGGCCGCGTAGCCGCTGACCGTGAACGCGAGTTCGGTGGGCGGGGCGTATTCGTTTTCCTCGTATCGGACGAGCAACGTGGGTGCCTCGCCGGCCCCGGGATTCGTCTCCGGGAAGACGGTGGTCCGGGTGCCGAACTCCAGGGCGTCCTCGGTGACGCGGTCGCCGTTCTCGTCGACCAGGTAGGTTCCGTCGGTGTAGATCTCTCCCGTGAACCCGCGCTCGGCGACCTGGGTGAGCCCGCTTAGCGGGACCGCCAGCCCGCCGATGGCCGACACCCCGCCGAGGCCGATGGCCGCCCTGGCGACGTCTCGTCGCTCCCAGCGGCCGAGGAACAGGTCCTCCCGTCGCTCGTCGTCGTTCTCAGTCATGGTATCGGTCCTCCGCGACGTGGACGTGTGGCAGGAACCAGGCGTAGTACGCGGCCGTCATCCCCGCGAGTGCGAGGAAGATGCCCCCGACGTAGAGGCCCACGTGCTGGGTGCGCGCGAGCGTGAAGAACTCCACGACCACGAGCACTGACAGGACGACGGTGAGCGACGATAGCGCCAGGATGGCGAACACCCCCTCGTCGCTCTCCGCCGAACCGACGTACTCCGCCACCCATCGATGCTCGGTCTGGAACCAGTCGAGTGCGCCCCCGTCGGTAACCGCTCTGGGGCCGCCGGGGGGTCGCACCATCCGATCCATGAACCGATGGAATCCCGCCAGGACGGCCATTAGCGCCCCCAGCGCCAGCCAGATCACGACGCCGACCTGTGCCGGCGTCATCGCCTCCGGCGTATCGACGATGGACTGGAGCGGTCGCATGTCGGTCTGCTCGGTGTCGATACCTACCTCCTCGGCGTGCTCGACCGTCTGGATCGCGGTGAACCAGGTGGGGAGCAAGACGACGAGCACGATCAGGAGGATGCCTATCGTCCGTGTTCGCATGGTTCTCGTTGCATAGTTCGGGAGTATGGGTGGTGTCCGCGGCTGCGATGCGACTGCCGGTGCTCGAATGCACCGTTCTCGCGACGGCCGACTCGCCAGCGACCGGGAACCGAATCGATCTCTTCGCTCACGTTCGAAGAAGTGTCGAACAGTCGGGTATGGCTGATTCTGCATATTACAGACTTTTATGCCTGGTCCGGAGAGCGCCGCGCTGACCGGTGAAAATCGCCATTCGGGAACCGAGGTACCGCCGGCGAATCAGCGGTCCGTGACCAGCGCCGTGACGAGCTTCGTCTCCACCGCGGTGAGTCGCTGGGAGATGGCCGAGCGGGTCACGCCCAGCCTGTCGGCGAGGTCGGCGAGCGAGACGGACCGCGGTGTCGCGTAGTAACCCATCTCGACCGCCGTCTGCACCGCCTCGCGTTGCTTCTCGGTGAGGGTGACGGGCTCCATCGCTTCGTGGCGCCACTCGTCGGCGCTCGTCGGCGGGCTCGCGGTCGTGAGCCGGCGGAGGCGGACGTGAGACGCGTTCTCGCGGACCTGTGCCATCACCTCGGCGAGTGTCTCCCGCGAATCGGCGTACGCACCGATGGCGAGTGAGCCGTCGTCGACCGCGATGGCTTCGGGGACGCACCCGGGTCGACAGAACGACGGACAGATACAGTCCTCGTCGACGTCGGTCGCGTACGTCCGTACCTCCTCGGCGACGTCGCCACCCGCCGTCGACAGCGACACGTGACAGCTGTCGGTGACCAGCTGGACCGACCCGGAGACGCCGGCCGCTGCCGGTCCGGCGAGCGGACACTCGGCTTCACGGTCGACCTCGACTCCCATCTCGACCCACAGCGTCGGCTCTTCGCCGCCCTCGATAGCGGCCGAGACGGGGACCGGACGGTCCGTGGACATGGAGATGGTAGTACGCCTGATCGTGTCAAAAGTGTAGTCTATGTTTCACGATTCTGGAAATCGGTCGAATCGGCCCGGGCGCGTTCCTGCGGTCCGCAACCGCGACCGATCGGTGTTGGGGGACGGTTCTTTTCCCGCAACCGTCGGATTCCGTCGACGAGATCATCGACGTCCGCATCGGACCCCTCTTCGATGGCCGTCTCGATCCCCTCGACGCGGATCGATTCCGCCATCGTGTGGGGGTCGACTGTGCGCTCGGCCACACTGTCGGCTACGAGACGGCTCTCCGTCCCCCTTGTCCCGAATATGTTCGCGCACCCGAACGACCGCTGGTGGACCGACGAACGCACGGAGAATGAAGTGGTTCGAACCCGCTACTCGTGGGGGTGGACGGTTCCGGTACTCAGAGCAGGTCGGCGACGTGTTCGGCGACCTCTTCGGGCGTGTCGCCCACCGGGACGCCGGCGTCGTTCAGCGCGTCGATCTTGCTCTGGGCGGTGCCGGTGCCGGATCCGGAGACGATGGCGCCAGCGTGGCCCATGCGCTTGCCCGGCGGGGCCGTGCGGCCGGCGATGAAGCCGACGACGGGGGTGTCCATCTCCTCGTCGATGAAGGCCGCGGCCTCCTCCTCGTCCTCGCCACCGATCTCGCCGGTCATGACGACGACCTCGGTCTCCGGGTCGTTCTCGAACGCCCGGAGGGCGTCGATGAAGTCCGTCCCGATGATGGGGTCGCCACCGATGCCGATAGCGGTGGTCTGGCCGATGCCCTCGCTGGTGAGGTTATCGACGATCTGGTAGGTCAGCGTCCCCGAGCGGGAGACGAGACCGACGTTCCCCGGTTCGAAGATGTTGCCGGGGAGGATGCCGAGTTTGCTCTCGCCCGGCGTGATGATGCCCGGGCAGTTCGGGCCGATCAGGCGGGTGTCGACCTCGCTGAGGCGCTTGTAGACCTTCGCCATGTCCTGGGTGGGGATGCCCTCGGTGATGGCGACGACCAGGTCCAGGTCGGTGTCCAGTGCCTCGAAGATGGCGTCCGCGGCGAACGCCGGCGGGACGAAGACGACGGAGGCGTCCGCGTCTTCCTCCCGGACGGCCTCGTCGACGGTGTCGTAGACGGGGATGCCGTTCACTTCCTGGCCACCTTTGCCGGGGACGGCACCGGCGACCACGTTCGATCCGTACTCGACCATCTGTTCCGTGTGGAACTTGCCCTCGCCGCCGGTGATGCCCTGCACCACGACGCGAGTGTCGTCGTCGACGAATACACTCATGCTTCCACCTCCGCTGCGTTTTCGACGGACCGTTTGACCGCGTCCTCCAGTGTCTCCTCGACCGTGACCAGTTCGTCGTTCAGGATCTCGCGACCCTCCTCGGCGTTCGTGCCCGCGAGGCGGACGACGACAGGTTTCGGAATCTCGTCGAACTGATCGAGTGCCTCGTTGATGCCCTTGGCGACCTCGTCGCCCCGGGTGATGCCACCGAAGATGTTGAACACGATGGCGTCGACGTTCGGGTCGGCGAAGACCATGTCGAGCGCGTTCGCGACGCGTTCGGCCTTCGCGCCACCGCCGATGTCGAGGAAGTTGGCGGGTTCGCCGCCGTAGTAGTCGACCAGGTCGAGCGTCGTCATCACGAGACCGGCGCCGTTACCGATGATGCCGACGTTGCCGTCGAGGCGGACGTAGTCGAAGCCGTACTCGCTGGCCTTCCGCTCGAGGTCGTCCTCGTAGGACTCCTCTTCGAGTTCCGCGAGTTCCGGCTGGCGGAACAGCGCGTCGTCGTCGATGTTCATGACCGCGTCCGCGGCGACGACGTCGCCGTCTGCCGTGACCATCAGCGGGTTGACCTCGATATCGCTCGCGTCGCGGTCCTCCCAGAGCTGGTAGAGCGTCTGGAGGACGCCGGCGACGTCGAGGGCGACCTCGTCGGGAACGCCCGCGTCGTAGACGGCCTTCCGGGCCTGGTAGGGATGCATCCCGAACGACGGGTCGACGTGGACCCTGGCGATCGCTTCGGGGCTCTCCTCGGCCACTTCCTCGATGTTGACGCCGCCTTTCGAGGAGACCATGGCGACGGGCTTGCCCTCGCCCCGGTCCATGGTGACACCCACGTAGAGCTCGTCGGTGAAGTCGACCGCTTCCTCGACGAGCACCTTATCGACCGTGTAGCCCTTGAGGTCCATCCCGAGGATGTCCTCTGCGGCGGCACGCGCCTCTGTCTCGTCGTCTGCGAGTTTGATACCGCCTGCCTTGCCACGTCCACCGACGTGTACCTGCGCCTTCACCGCGACCGGATAGCCGAGGTCCGATGCCGTCTCGACGACCTCGTCGACGGAGGTGGCGAGCGCCGATCCGGGCGTGGGGATGCCTGCGTCGGCGAAGACATCCTTGGCCTGGTACTCGTGTAACTTCATGCACTCAAAGGACGGTACTGGCGGCGCTTAAACCCCGCTCATTTAGTGTGCACAATCGGCGTTCGCTCGTGGGACGGGACGGAACGGGCTTCGCAGATTGCTCCCGATTGATTGCGTGGATCATGACGTGTCAGGGCCCATACGGTAATATTTCGTCCGAATCGAAAGCCGGTCTTCGACAGGGTTTTAGCCCAGTCAGACCCAGTGCGAATCAATGACACGCGAGTCCTGGAACACCCGCATCGGGTTCATCCTCGCCGCGGTCGGGAGCGCGGTGGGACTCGGCAACATCTGGCGATTCCCCTGGATGACCGCCGACAACGGCGGGAGTGCGTTCCTCGTCGTGTACCTGCTCATCGTGGTGTTCGTCGGCGTGCCCGGACTGCTCGGGGTGCTGGTCATCGGTCGTCGCTCGAAACGAAACCCGGTCGGCGCGCTCGAATCGCTCTCGGGGTCGAATCGGTGGGGGTACGTCGGCCTGTTCGCGGTGCTGACCTCGATGTTCCTGTTGACTTTCTACAGCGTCGTCGGGGGCTGGACACTCAGGTACACGGTCGAGAGTCTGAGTGGCGCGTACTTCGCCGATCCGGCGGCGTACTTCACCGCGGTGAGCTTCGGCCCGCCGGCCGTCGCCTACCACGTGGTGTTCCTGGGACTGACCGCGGCGATCGTCTTCGCCGGGGTCCGCGACGGCATCGAACTCGCGACGAAGCTGATGATCCCCGCCATCGTGGTGCTCCTGGGTGGGCTCGCCGCCTGGGCGATGTCCCTGGACGGGGCGGGTGCCGGACTCGACTTCTACCTCTCCTTCGACCTCGCGTACCTGCAGGCCAACTTCATCGACGTTCTCGGCGCCGCGGCGGGCCAGGCGCTGTTCACCCTCTCGGTCGGTGCCGGGACGATGATCACGTACGCATCCTACATCGCGGAGGACCGCTCGCTCCCCTTCGACGGGATGAGCATCGCCGTCCTCAACACCACCGTCGGCTTCATCGCCGGTCTCGTCGTCTTCCCGCTGCTGTTCACCCTCGGGATCGATCCCGGCACCGAAGGTGGTGCGGGTGCCGTCTTCATCAGTCTCGCCGGTGGGTTCGCCCGTCTGCCCTTCGGCGAGGGCATCGCCCTCGTCTTCTTCGGCGTGCTGGCTCTCGCCGCGCTCTCCAGTTCCATCTCGATGCTCGAGGTGCCGGTGTCCTATCTCGTCGACGAACACGAGATTACCCGTCGACAGGCGACCGGTTCGTTGTTCGCGATCTTTCTGGTGACGGGGTCGGTGAGTGCGATGCGGCCCGCCATCTTCGGGTTCATCGCCGACACCCTCGTCGACCTGATGTTGACCGCGGGGCTCCTCGGGTTCCTGTTGTTCGCCGGGTGGGTGCTCGGTCGGGACGCCATCGCGGAGTTCGAGATGGGCGCGGGCACCATCGGGCGGGCGGTGAGTCGCCCCTGGCTGTCGGCCATTGCCGTCGTGTTGCCACTGTTCCTCGGGTTCACGCTCATCTCGGGGATCCTCGGCGCGGTCGGCATCTCCGTGGAGGCGATTTTGGTGCTGGCGATCACCGCTCTCCTCGGTGGGGCCACCTTCATCGGGCTCAAACGACCGCGTTCGGCCTGAGTCCCCAACTCGGAATCCTTTTGCGGATGCTCGCTGAAAGGTGCCAGTAATTGCCATGACGATGGAAGAGCGCATCGAGGAACTGCGCGAGTTGCGCGAGCGGGCACGGCTGGGGGGCGGCGAGGAGCGGATCGCGTCCCAGCACGACCGCGGGAAGAAGACCGCCCGCGAGCGCATCGAGTACCTCCTCGACGACGGGACGTTCAACGAGTTCGACCAGTTGCGGACCCATCGGTCGCACAACTTCGGGATGGAGGAACGACAGATCCCCGGCGACGGGGTGGTCACGGGGTACGGCGAGGTCAACGGCCGGACCGTCTTCGTCTACTCCCACGACTTCACGGTCTTCGGTGGCTCCCTCGGCGAGGTGTTCGCCGAGAAGGTACAGAAGGTCAACGAGAAGGCCATGGAGGTGGGCGCGCCGGTCGTCGGCATCAACGACTCGGCGGGCGCCCGCATCCAGGAGGGCGTCGCCTCGCTGGCCGGGTACGGCGAGATATTCCGCCAGAACACGGAGGCCAGCGGCGTGGTCCCGCAGATATCTGCCATCATGGGTCCCTGCGCGGGCGGGGCGGTCTACTCGCCCGCCATCACGGACTTCGTGTTCATGGTTCAGGACACCTCGCACATGTTCATCACCGGGCCGGACGTCATCGAGACGGTTACCGGCGAGGAGGTCTCCCACGACGAACTCGGCGGGGCGACGACCCACTCGGCGACCTCCGGGGTCGCGCACTTCGCTGAACCCTCCGAGGAGGCGGCCCTCGACGACATCAAGCGGCTGCTCTCGTACATCCCCCAGAACAACATGGCCGACCCGCCCCGGGTCGAACCGTGGGACGACCCCGAGCGCGAGGACGAGGCGCTCCGTTCTACCGTCCCCGACCAGCCACAGAAACCATACGACATGGTCGACGTGATCGACCACGTCGTCGACGAGGACTCGTACTTCGAGGTCCAACCCGACTTCGCCCGGAACGTCACCATCGGCTTCGCCCGCCTCGACGGCCGGTCGGTCGGCGTCGTGGCGAACCAGCCCCGGGTCAACGCCGGCACCCTCGACATCGACGCCTCCGATAAGGCCTCCCGGTTCGTGCGCTTCTGCGACGCCTTCAACGTCCCCATCGTCACCTTCGTCGACGTCCCCGGGTTCATGCCCGGGACCGACCAGGAACACCAGGGCATCATCCGGCACGGCGCGAAACTCCTCTACGCGTATTCCGAGGCGACCGTGCCGCTGCTCACCGTCATCACGCGCAAGGCCTACGGTGGCGCCTACGACGTCATGGCCTCGAAGCACCTGGGTGCGGACGTCAACTACGCGTGGCCGACCGCGGAGATCGCGGTCATGGGGCCGAAGGGCGCGGTCAACGTCCTCTATCGGGAGGAACTCGCCGAGGCCGAGGACCCGGAGAGCCTCCGCGAGGACCTCATCGAGGAGTACCGCGAGGAGTTCGCCAATCCGTACACGGCCGCCGACATGGGGTTCCTCGACGACGTCATCGAGCCACAGACGACCCGACCCCGCCTGATCGAGGACCTGGCGATGCTCGAGAGCAAGCGCGACTCCCTCCCGGAGAAAAAACATGGAAACGTCCCGCTTTGAACTCGCCATCCCGGACGCGGCGGACGTCGAGGAAGCGGCTGCCATCGCCGCGGCGATCGGCGCCCACCTGAACGACCGGGACCGTGCGGCGGCCACGACCGACGAGACACCCTCCTGGCACGGCCGCGAGTGGGCGTTCGCCGGCAAACTCGAACGGACGACCGCCTGCTCTCGACGGGTTCCGAAGACGGCCCCGACGGATCCCTGGAGTGCCGCCGGGCGGTCGGATCGGTTCTGAGGGCCCAGCTCCGCCCGTGAGACCTCGTACCGAACCGACAAAGTGAGGAGGGGGGTTCCCCAAATTAACTGCAAAATGTTCGACACAGTTCTCGTCGCCAACCGAGGGGAGATCGCGGTGCGTGTCATGCGGGCCGCGACGGAACTCGGGGCGGACACGGTCGCGGTGTACAGCGAGGCTGACAAACACGGCGGCCACGTCCAGTACGCGGACGAGGCGTACAACGTCGGCCCCGCGCGGGCCGCGGACTCGTACCTCGATCAGGATGCGATCATCGAGGCCGCACGGCGCGCGGGCGCGGACGCCATCCACCCTGGATACGGGTTCCTCGCGGAGAACGCCTCGTTCGCGGAGCGCGTCGAGGAGACCGAGGGGATCACCTGGGTCGGTCCGTCGAGCGATTCGATGCGGGATCTCGGCGAGAAGACGAAGGCCCGACAGATCATGTCCGCGGCCGACGTGCCGATCGTCCCGGGGACGACGGAACCAGTCACCGAGGCCGAGGAGGTCGAGGCCTTCGCCGCCGAACACGGCTACCCCATCGCGATCAAGGCGGAGGGCGGTGGCGGCGGCCGCGGGATGAAGATCGTCGAGTCCGCGGACGGGATTGCGGACAAACTCGATTCGGCCATCCGCGAGGGCGAGGCGTACTTCGACAACCCCTCGGTGTATGTCGAGCGGTTCCTCGAGGAACCGAAGCACATCGAGGTGCAGATCATCGCCGACCAGGCGGGCAACGTGCGCCACCTCGGCGAACGCGACTGCTCGCTCCAGCGCCGCCAGCAGAAGATCATCGAGGAGGGGCCGAGTCCGGTCCTCTCCGACGACCTCCGCGAGCGCATCGGGGCGGCGGCCCGCCGCGGCGTCCGCGAGGCGGCCTACGAGAACGCGGGCACGGTCGAGTTCCTGGTCGAGGACGGCGAGTACTACTTCCTCGAGGTGAACACCCGCATCCAGGTCGAACACACCGTCACGGAGGAGATAACGGGTATCGACATCGTCAAGTGGCAACTCCGGGTCGCGGCCGGCGAGGAACTGGCCTTCGAGCAGGACGACGTCGCGATCGACGGCCACGCCTTCGAGTTCCGCATCAACGCGGAGAACGCGGCGAAGTCCTTTGCCCCCTCCAGTGGGGGCACCCTCGAGACGTACGACCCCCCGGGGGGCATCGGCGTCCGGATCGACGACGCCCTTCGGCAGGGCGACGAACTCGTCACCGATTACGACTCGATGATCGCGAAACTCGTCGTCAGCGGGGAGGACCGGGCGGAGGCCATCGCCCGTAGCAAGCGTGCGCTCGCCGAGTTCGACGTCGAGGGCATCACGACGGTCATCCCCTTCCATCGGCTGATGTTGAGCGACGAGCGCTTCGTCGAGGGGACGCACACCACGAACTACCTCGACGAGGAGTTCGACACCGAGCGCATCGTCGAGGCCCAGGAACGCTGGGGCCAGGAACCCGTCGAGGCCGGCGAGGCGGTCGAGACGGTCGAACGCGAGTTCACGGTCGAGGTCAACGGTAAACGGTTCGAGGTCGACCTCGAGGAGCGTGGCGCGGCGGCCCTCGCCGTCCAGTCGGGCGAACAGGCGAGTCCACCGAAGCCCGCGGGTGGCGAAGACGAGGACGCTACCGTTGCGGCCGCCGACGGCGAGGTCGTCACCGCGGACATGCAGGGGACCATCCTCTCGGTCGACGTGGAGGAGGGCGAAGCGGTCCAGGCAGGCGACGTGCTCTGCGTGCTCGAGGCGATGAAGATGGAGAACGACGTCGTCGCCTCCCGGGGCGGGACGGTCTCGCAGGTCCTCGTGGAACCGGACCAGTCCGTCGACATGGGCGACACCCTCGTCGTCATCGACTGACCGGGCCGACGGGGCGAACGTTTCTTTGCCGGCGGGTGGCTACCCGCTCACATGCAGGCGACCAGGCGGGCGATTCTCGAGGAACTCGCGGACGGTCCCGCCACGGGTCCCGCCCTCGCGGACCGACTGGACGTGTCCCGCGCGGCCGTCTGGAAACACGTCGAGGCCCTCCGCGAGGAGGGGTTTACGATCCGCGGCACCGAGACCGGCTACGAACTGGCGTCGATTCCGGAGTACGGCGATACCGCGGTCGAATTCGGTCTCGATGCCCCCTACGACGTGGAGTATCACGACCAGGTAGCCAGCACGAACGCCATCGCTCGCGAACGGGCCGCGGACGGGGCGACCGACCTCGTCGTCCTCGCGGACGAACAGACCGGTGGCCGTGGGCGCCGTGCTCGGGCCTGGGACTCGCCGAGTGGTGGCGTCTGGATGAGCATCGTCGTCACCCCGGATACCCCGCCCGCGAAGGCGCCACTTCTCACCCTCGCCGGTGCAGTCGCGGTGACCGAGGCCGTCAGGGACCGCGGGGTCGAGGCGGCGATCAAGTGGCCGAACGACGTGGTCGTCCCGGGCGACGGCGAACGGGGTGGGCGGAAACTCTGTGGCATCCTGACGGAGATGGCCGGTGAGTCGGGGCAGGTCTCGTGGGTCGCCGTCGGCATCGGTCTCAACGCGAATATCGATGCGGCAGCGCTGCCGCCCGACGCGACGAGCATCGCGGTGGAGGCCGGCCCGGTCGACCGCCGATCGCTCGTCCAGGCCATCCTCGAGCGGTTCGCCGTCCTCTCCCAGCGGCGGTCCGAGACGCTCGAGGCCTGGGCGGCGGCCACCGATACCCTCGGACAGCACGTTCGCATCGAGACCGCGACGGAGTCCTTCGAGGGCGAGGCCATCGACGTCACCGAGACCGGCGCTCTCGTCGTGCGAACCGATGGCGAAGACCGAGTCGTTCACGCTGGCGACTGTGAACACCTGCGGCCGGCCTGAGAACCTGTCCGAGTCGGACGCCCTACTCCTCGTCGACGCGCACCGTTAGCACGGGAACCGTCGACGACCGGACCACGCGTTCGGCCACGCTGCCGAGGAGGAGCCGATCGATTCCACCGCGACCGTGGGTGCCCATCACCACGAGGTCGCAGTCGGACTGCTCGGCGTAGCGGACGATCTCCCGGGCCGGCGACCCGTCCAGTTGGACGCGCTCTACGGGAACGCCACGCTCGTTCGCGGCCCCTTCGACCGTGTCGAGCGCCGCGTCGCCTTCGCGTTCGAGCATCTCGGAGACGCCCTCGACCGACGACTCCGTCGGGATGCTGGCAAAACTCGCGGTGTTGACGACGTAGAGGGCGTGGATCGTCGCGTCGTGTGCCGCTGCCAGGTCCACCGCCTCGACGACGGCCCGTTCGGTCGCGTCGGAGCCGTCGGTCGGGACGAGGATGCGGTCGTAGAGGCCCATCAACTGTCCAGTCCTTCTGGCGGCCCACCCTTAACTGTTGGCAGGGAGCACGACCCGGGCCACGTCGGCCAGCCCGGCCCGGCGGACGACCGCTCGTACCGGGTCGCGGTAGCCGACGAGGTTGTGGGAACTGCCGTCGAGGACCAGGAGTCTGGCCGGCGCGCCCGATTGGATGGCGCCGCCGTCGAGACCGGCCACCGCCGCACCGTTGACCGTCGCCATCCGGAGGACCGTCTCGTCCGAGACGTCACAGCACTTCGCCGCGAACTCCATCTCGCGGAACATCGAGGGGCCGTTGAGCATGACGTTGTCCGTCCCCAGGGCGACGGTCGTGCTGTCGACCAGGTCCGCCAGTGGCGGCAACCCGACCCCCGTGACCAGGTTCGATCGCGGGCAGGCCACGATGGGGACGTCGGCGTCCGCCACCCGGTCGAGGTGCAGGTCGGTGGCGTGGACCATGTGGACCAGGTGGTCCGGATCGAGGTCGAGGGCCGGATTGACGTCGCTGGCGTCGCGCTCGCCGGCGTGGATGCCGAACGGTTTGCCCGCCGCCCGGGTGGCGTTCCTGATGGCGCCGAACTCGGCGTCACGGGCGCCGCTCGCCCCGAAACCGTCCGCGACCTCGAGGACTGCTTCGTCGTCCCGCCCGAAGGCGACGGCTTCGATGTCCAGTCCGGCGGCCGCCTCGTGGAGGGCCTCGACGCCGGCGACCCCGCCTTCGCGGAAGTCGAGGAAAGCGCCCGTTCCGGCCTGCTCCATGTACTCGAGCGAGTGGCGCATGGCCGCTATCTTCTCCCGTCCCGCTGCGTCACGGAGGAGCTGATGCTTGAGTCCGTCGGGCGGCGCGACGAGTTCGTCCAGCGGGAGGTCTCGTCCCGCCCCCTTGGCGATGGAGTCCCCGACGTGGGTGTGGGCGTTGACGAAGGCGGGGAGGACGATGTCGTCACCCGGGTCGGTCGACGTCTCCTCGACGGCGACGATGGTCCCGTCCTCGACCACCACTCGACCCTGGATGGGGTCGAGGTCCGGGCCACGGAGGACGGTCCCGCTGAGTTCCATGTCCCACACCAGCGACCGCCGCCTCTTAATCCTGCCCGAACTCCTCCAGGGTCGCGTACCGCCCGGGCGAGTCGTTCTCGGCGATGAGCGCGCCGTCGGTCTCGAGTCCGAGGACGGCCTCCGCCGCGCGCCCGACGCGACTGGTCTCCCGTTCGGGGGCGTAGACGCCGAGTCGCCACTGCTCGCGCTGGGTCATCTGGATGGCCCGGACGAGCGTGGACTGCTCGTCGAGGCGGCGAACGTCCCCGTTGACGAGGACCCTGCTCGTCGATTCCGTCATCGACGGACGGCCCTGGACGTCCACGATCACGTGCCCGGGTTCGACGCCCGCGCGGTCGGCGATATCGGACTCGTACCCGGCGATGGTCTCTGGGTCGGCGTCGAAGAGGTCGTCGTCGAACGGGTCGCCGACGTCGCCCATCTCGGCCCAGACGGCGCGCTTGTACAGGCGCCGGTCGGCGAGCCGTCTTCCGAGGTCGGCCGACCCGTCGTGCGTCCGCAGGGCGACCTGCAGTTCCGGGTCGTCCATCCGTCGGACGGTCTCCGCATCGTACTCGCCCGCCTCGATGAGCGACTCCGTCGCGCGGCGGAGCATCGCCTTCGAGATGCGGGCGACGTGATGATTGTAGACGGTGGGATTCATCAACGCGCGAGCGACCAGGAGGCTCTCGGCGCTCTGGACGTTGCCCTCCTCGAGGACCAGGTGCCCGTCGACGAACCGGAGCGCGCGAACCAGCCGCTGGTGATCGATGGTGCCGTACGGAACGCCCGTGTGGTGGGCGTCCCGCACCAGGTAATCCATCCGGTCGACGTCGAGTTCGCCGGCGACGAGTTGGCCGAGGAGCCCCTCCCCGTCGATCAACTCGACGACCCGGTCGGGGGCTATCTCGTGGGCGTCGAGCGCTCGTGCGACCGCCCCGGTCGTGACGATGTCGTCGACGTCGTCGTGGTAGCGACCGGTCCGGCGGTGGATGAGGTCCTCGACGTTGTGACTGAACGGCCCGTGGCCCACGTCGTGGAGGATGGCCGCGGCGCGCACGGTCTCGGCACGCCGGCCGTGGATATCCAGGTGCTCGAGAGCCAGCGCCGCCAGGTGGTAGACGCCGAGGCTGTGTTCGAACCGGGTGTGGTTCGCCGAGGGGTAGACCAGCGACGCCGTGCCCAGCTGTTTCACGCGTCGCAGTCGCTGGACCGGCGGCGTGTCCATCAACGCGGCCGCCACGCCCGTGACCTCGATGTGGTCGTGGACGCTGTCCTTGACGGTGGTCATCGACAGGACATTGCCCGGCGTCCCATAAAAACCGTCGTTCGTAAGGAGTATCCCTCCGGGTCCGAACCGGTTGTGTATGCACGCACGGACACGTTCGATCGCGATCCTCGCCTTGCTCGTGGTGACCGCAGGGTGTGTCGGGGCACCCGGTGTCGGCGATTCGCCCGGGACGGGTATCGACGACGCTCCCGACGGTGACACCATCGCGACGGCTCACCAGGACGGACTGGCCGCAGCCGGTTCGTACACCTACACGGCCGAAGCGGGCGCCACGGTCGATGGTCGGAGCGCCGGTAGCTCCTCCCTCTCGGCGGCCGTCGATCTGAACGCCGATCGTACCCTGGTCGAGACGGACACCGCACTCGGGCCGGCGACGACGTACGTCGAATCCGGCACGGCTTACCAGCGGGTCGGCGCCGAGGAGCCCCAGTATCGAACGCTCGACGTCAACGCGAGCGCGGGCGAGGTCGTCTCGACCGACGTCGCCCCCGCCATCGCCAACCACACGTTCGAGGCCAACGGGACCGGGGCGGTGAACGGCCAGCAGGTGCGAACGTACGAAGCCCGGGCGACTGGTTCGAACGCCACGCTTCCGACCGACCTCGGTGAGGGGATTTCCGTCGAATCCGTGACCGTGGTCCTCTCGGTTCGCGAGGACGGAGTGATCGTCGAGCAGCGGACGCAGGCCGAGTTAGCGCTCGACGGCGGCGAGACCGATGGAACGTACACCAGGACGGTCACGTACACGGACATCGGCGACACCGACGTCGTCGCGCCGGACTGGGTCGACGACGCCCGCGAGGCGGGCGGTACCGACGCATAAGCGTTTACCCACTCCGGCACACACTGGCCAGCATGACCGTCTTTCTCGCCGGCGGCACCGGAACGCCGAAACTCCTCTCCGGTGCCGAAGACGTCTTCGCCCCCGCGGACACGACGGTCGTCGGGAACACCGGCGACGACGTCGAACTCGGCGGCCTGTTCGTCTGCCCGGACATCGACACCGTCCTCTACGAACGGGCCGAGGAACTCGATCGCGACCGCTGGTGGGGTATCGCCGACGATCCGACGACCACCCACGACGAGATCGTCCGCCTCTCCGCTGCGGTCGACGTCCCCGCCACGCCGCGCTACCTCCCCGACGACCGCCAGACCGACGGTCGCGACATCGCCCGCTGGCGACGCTTCTCCGCGGCCGGGGAGTTCATGCACATCGGCGACCGCGACCGTGCCGTCCACCTGCTGCGCACCAGCCTCCTCGACGAGGGCCGGACGCTCACCGAGGTGACCCGCACCCTCGCCGACGCCTTCGGCCTCCTGGTCGACGTGGTGCCGATGAGCGACGATCCGGTGGCGACCATCGTCCACACCGCAGCGGGTCCGATGCACTTCCAGGAGTTCTGGGTAGCCCGGGGTGGCGACCCGGCCATCGAATCGGTCGAGTTCCGAGGCAGCGAGGACGCCCAGGCCACGGCGACCGTTCTCGAGGCGATCCGGGAGGGACCGGTCGTCGTCGGCCCCTCGAACCCGGTGACGAGTATCGGCCCGATGCTGGCCCTCGACGGTATCGAGGCCGCGCTCCACGAGACCAGCGTCGTCGCCGTCTCGCCGTTCGTCGAGGACACCGTCTTCTCGGGCCCCGCTGGGGACCTGATGGAGGCTGTCGGGTACGAACCGAGCACTGCCGGCGTCGCCGAAGCGTATCCCTTCGCCGACGCCTTCGTCCTCGACGATGCTGACGGGACGGCCCTCGACCGCCCAGTAGTCAGGAGGGACACGACGATGGACGACAGTGGTGATGCCGAGCGGGTCGCTCGGGCGGTCGAGACCGCACTGGAGGCGGTCTGATGTTCGAGCCTCGCCTCGCGCTGGCGAGCCTGAGTGGCGAATCGGACGCCGAGTGGGCCAGGGCCGGCGCCCCGTACGCCGGCGCCGCGTTCCTCGGCGGGCTGTCGCTCGACGAACCGACGCGGGAGGCGGCCCGGGCGATGGTCGCCGACCGGGACCGCGAGGAGTTCCTGCCGGCGGCCCCCCTCGAGTTCATGCGCGAGCAACTCGACGCGCTCGCCGACGTGCCGATCAGGCCCGGATTCAACGTCCGCGCCGTCGGGCCGGGCGCGATCCGGCCTGCCGCACGGCTCTGCGCCGAGCGGGGTGCCATCCTGGAGATCAATGCGCACTGTCGCCAGGAGGAGATGTGTGCGGCTGGTGCCGGTGAGACGCTCCTCGGGCACCCGGAACGACTGGCGGCGCAGGTCGATGCGGCCGCCGACGAAGGGGCGACGGTGAGCGCCAAGGTCCGTGCGGCGGTCCCGGACGTGGACCTCCCCGCTCTCGCCGCCCGCCTCGAGGAGGCCGGTCTCGACGCCATCCACGTCGACGCCATGGATTCCGAGGCCGTCGTCGCCGACGTCGTCGCCGCGGCGGACGTCTTCGTCATCGCGAACAACGGGGTCCGCGACGAGCGGACGACGCGGGAGTACCTCGCCTACGGCGCGGATGCGGTCAGCGTCGGTCGGCCGAGCGACGACCCCGCCGTGCTCGAACGCGTCAGCGGGACGGTGCGGGAGTGGTTCGCGTGAGTCCGCGGACGCCGGCACAGAACGCCGAACTGGCGCTCTTACTCGAGGTCGCCGGCACGCCGAAGCCGGGGAACGTCGACAGACACCGCGACCTCGACGACCTCCGGTTCGAGCACTTCCTGGCCGGGGCGGTCGGCGCCAGACCGGGGCTGGAAGCAGCCGCCGCCGGTGAGCCGGTGGGACCCGCCTTCGAACGCGCGGTAGCCGGCATGGCCGAACAGGAGGGCGGCAACACCCAGTTCGGCGCCCTCCTCCTGCTCGTCCCCATCGTGGCGGCGACCGATGGGGCGGGACCGCCGACCCGCGAGGTCGTCTCCCGCGTGTGCTCGGAAACGACCGTCGCGGACGCCGCAGCCTTCTACCGGGCCTTTGACCACGTGGACGTGTTCGTCGGTGATCCGCCACCCGACGCGCCGGAGTTCGATGTCCGTCGGGGGAGTGACGCGGTCCCGGACGTCGAAGCTCGCGAGGAGACGCTCGAAGCGATCATGGAGCGTTCCGCTCCTGGAGACGGGGTGGCACGAGAGTGGGTGCGTGGATTCGACAGGACGTTCGAGACCGCCGACCGTCTGCTGGCCGGCGAGGGACCGATCCTGGACCGGACGGCCGACGCCTTCCTGGCCCTGCTCGCGGCGGAACCGGACACACTCGTCGCGACGAAACACGGCGAGGCGGTCGCCCGAGACGTCTCCGAGCGGGCGGCGGACCTGCTCGACGCGTCGCGCGCGGACGTCGAGGCTTTCGCCGACGACCTGACCGAGCGAGGCGTGAATCCCGGGACGACCGCCGACGTCACCGCGGCCGGTCTGTACGTGGCTCTCCAGGAGGGTCTGTCCGTATGACGGACTGGCCCGTCGACTTCGACGGCATCGCGGAGACGGTGACGCTCACTCCCGACCCCGACGACCGGTGGAACGTCGCGGCACTCGGTGTACGCGCCGGGGACCCAGCGACCGCTCGCACCTGGGGGGAGACGATCACCCGACAGAACTTCGAGCGAACGGCGACTGGCGTCGTCACCTTCGTCGACGACCCCGTCCTCTTCGTCGAGGCGGCGTTGACCGAGCGGAAGGCCGAGCAACGCGAGTTCGACGGTGTGGCCGCGTGGATCGAGGTCTCCGTCGACGAGCGTGAACGGGGCACCTCGGGCGGGACGACCTGGGTCGACTGGGCGCTGGTTCCAGTCGATGGGGAAGTCGTCCGTCGCTCCGTGCCGGTGACGAATCGCGGGTTCAACGCCATCGTCGAGATGACCGTGGCTGCCTCGCGACTCGGGGTTCCGGTCTACGACGAGGAGGCCCTCCGGACGCGACTCGCATACTTCGAGGAGGTCGTGGCGACCTGCGGTGGCGACCGCGAAGAGCGGGCACTCGAGGAACTTCGCGACGCCGCCGACTGGTAGACCTGATCGAGTGAGCCAAGCCGTTTTTCGCAGCCAGAATCCGTTTCGAGACGAGTGGGTCGCCCGTCTCGCTCTCCTCCCCCAGCCCTTCGGAGTGTCAGTCGTGTCAGAGGCTGTGGGTCGTGGAGCACCGGTTGCCCCATCGGTATATACTCACGCTATTATATAATGGTCGTACATGCCGGCAGCCGTCGCCGGATACCGGTCTTACTCCTCCGAGAGAAGGAGCGTGCTCTCGACCAGGTTGATGATGGCGCGTCGGAGGCGTTCGGTCATCGCCTGGTCGGAGATGTCGAACTCCGCCGCCAGTTCCCGCGTCGATACCTCTCGCGGGATCGAGTAGTAGCCCGCCTCGACGGCCCGCGAGAGCGCCGTGCGCTGCATGGCGGTGAGTCCATACCACGGACCGGCGTCCGGGTCGGTCGGGTTGTACAGCCCCATGACCTCGATGGGGATCCCCTGCTCGATGCAGTAGTCCTGGAACGTGGAGAGCGCGTCGTGGGAGGGGAACCTGAGTTCGAATCGCCAGTTCCGTTCGACCCCCCTCGCCTCCAGGATGTTGGCATCGGTGTCCAGGACCCCTTCGAAGAAGGTGTCACTCGAAACGTCCCAGTCCAGTGCGTAGATGGTCTCGTCGTCGTTCGAACTCACTACCTGTATGTCCGCCACTGCTCGATGATCGGAGACGGCGCGCTCGAACGAATCTCGTGCTCCCTGGACGCGGAAGAATGGGACCGATCGATCGCCCAGGGGGACCAGGGTCTCCAACACGATGTTCGTGTCCCCCTCCATCGTCAGGATCCGTCCCAGTTCGAACTCGTGGGACGGGATGGAGAGTTCGACGATGACGTTCATGTCTGGGTTGAGTACGCAGGCACGGTTAAAGCCTCGCTGACCGGCGGCAAGTCGGTGCATGGTGTGTCATGCTAATCGGCACAACTTTCCGTACTGGGATCGACGGTGTCGATAGAACGACGCGTCCGCGCGGGAAAAAACCCCTCCGGGCGGACGACCCGACGTGCCACTTCCGAGCGAACGACACGCCCTGCCGCTGGAGGGTGACGTCGGGCAGACACGTCACCGCACTTCCCATGAGCCACGATACATCCGACCCACTGGACGATTCGATCGAGACCCAAGCAGAATTCGAGGCGGCCCTCCACCGGTTACTGGTCCTCGCAGACCGGAACGACGTCGACCCGGTCGGCGCGTGGGAGTATCGCAACGGCCAGTCGGTGCCGGACTGGGAGGTCGTGGTGTCGGAACTGGTGAAACAGGACGACTAGCGGTGACTGTGGTCTGCTCCCTCGGCGGCGTTGCATAGACGGAACGAATGGTTTTAACCCGAGCAGGGCAAATTCGCCCGCATGGCCATCAAGCCCGACTACGTCAAGAAGACGGGGACCATCCTCATGGACCGGTATCCCGACGCGTTCCAGGCGGACGACTTCGAACACAACAAGGAGAGCGTGACCGAACTCACCAACATCGAGTCCAAGTCGGTCCGTAACCGCATCGCCGGCTACGTCACCCGAAAGCTCAACTGACAATTCCTTCCCGCAACCGAAGGCCTTACTCCCTCTACCGCCCACGGTCGAGTATGATTCGCGTAGGCATACTCGGTGCTACCGGTGCAGTCGGCCAGCGATTCGTCCAGCTTCTCGACGGACATCCGACGTTCGAACTGGCGGCGGTGACCGCCAGCGAGGACAGCGCCGGGTCGTCGTACCGCGACGCGGCGAAGTGGCGGGTCAGCACGCCCATTCCGGACGACGTCGCGGCGATGACCGTGACGTCCACGGATCCCGACGCGGTGCCCGACGACGTCGACCTCCTCTTCTCCTCGTTGCCCTCCGGCGCGGCCGAGGTCGTCGAACCCGAGTTCCTCGAGGCCGGCTACGTGGTGTCCTCGAACTCCTCGAACGCGCGCCTCGACGACGACGTTCCCCTCGTCATCCCGGAGATCAACCCGGACCACCTCGACCTCATCGAGGTCCAGCGCGACAACCGCGGCTGGGACGGCGCGCTCATCAAGAACCCGAACTGTTCGACCATCACCATGGTGCCGGCACTGGCGGCCCTCGACCAGTTCGGGCTCGAACGCGTCCACGTCTCCACCCTGCAGGCGGTCTCCGGTGCGGGCTACTCCGGCGTGACCTCGATGGAGATCATCGACAACGCCATCCCCCACATCGGCGGCGAGGAGGAGAAGATGGAGACGGAGTCCCGAAAACTCCTCGGCAACGTAAGCGGGGACGGCGTGGACTGGCACGACGCCAGCGTCTCGGCGTCGTGTAACCGCATCGCGACCATCGACGGCCACCTCGAGAACGTCTTCGTCGAGACCGAGGCCGACCCGACCATCGACGAGGTGGCCGAAGCGTTTCG